>NZ_JAUMTJ010000005.1:0-212437 GCF_032654765.1 Bradyrhizobium sp. 33ap4
TCGTGCCCCCCGGTGAAATCTCGGCCCTAGAGAATCACGATACGAAACGCTTCGCTACCGGCTTCTTCAACAGCCTGCTAGGGCTATCCGCCAGACGACCTTCGTCGCGGCGTCGGCGAGCCCTGAGATCGTCCGGTCGGTGCCTGCACAGACCGATCTGGACGCTTACGCCAGTCTCGACCAGCGCATTGTCGATGCGATCGCGGTGGTGTGCCTGGCGCATGGGATAGGTTGATCGTCCAGGCGTCATCGACCCCGACCTTCTGAATATGGTATCGTCGCGACAGCGAGAGGTCTGGCGCGATCTGGTCGGACTTAAGAATTGGCCTTGACCTGACTAGGTCAGCTAGCCTGCTCATGTAGCGGACTCCCGCTACCATTGGCCACGATTTGCTCCGTCACGGCGCAGAACGGGAATTACAGCGGGCCATGACGTGCTGCTGGCCGCTTCTGACGAAGCTTAGGTGCCTTGGCTCGGGAGGCGTTCTGATCCTCCTGAAGTTTGAGCGTCGCTCTGGCGTGTTCGGCGAGTTTCAACGCGTTGTCGGCGTTCGAAGCGAGCCGTGACAGCAACTGGGACAGCACTTTGAACTCCTCACGCGTCAGCATGCTAAACAAGGCGTCGTTGACCGGGCGCTGCAAAGCGGCAAGGCGGATTAGTAGGCTCATTCCGCGTTGGGTGAGCGCAAGTTGCACCCCTCGTCCGTCTTCGGGGTGGGAGCTTTTCTCGAGCAGGCCGTCGGAAACCAGCTTGTTGATCTCGTTAGTGACGAAGGCGCCGCTCAGATATAGCCGCTCGGCGACCTGATTCACGCCCATCGGTTCTTCCGCAGTCGAATTCTTGATCGCAATCAATATCAGATATTGGGTGGGCGACAGGTCGACGAAGCCCGCGAATATTTCGCGGCAGGCCTCAAGACTGCGTCCGAACGCGAAATAATCGTAGAGCAGGCCGCGAAGCGTGCGGTCTCCTTCCTTGTCGAGCAGTTCGGGTTTCGACGCCGTCAGGAGTGCATCGTTCACGCGGTCAATCTCCTCGCCAAATCATGGCATTGCGAGCGCGGTGTTCGACAATCCCCTGTCGAGCCGCTTCGACGAGAATGACTCAGTTCTCTGCTTCGACGACGTGAAGGTGCCTTGGGATCGCGTCTTCATCGAGGGCAACGTCGAGATGTGCCAGAAGCAGTTCCATGCCATGCCTTGTCACGTCTACCAAAACTACCAGGCGATGGTCCCTCTCAGCGTGAAGCTCACGTTCCTGACTGGCCTTGCGCATCGGATCGCCGAAATGAACGGCGTCACGCAATTCCCGCAGGTTCGCGAAATGCTCGGTCAGCTCGCAGCCGAGACCGGCATGGTCGATGCGCTGGTGGCTGCGATGGAGGCAAAGGGCACGCAGGTCGGTCCCTACTTCATCCCGGATCGGCACACGCTCTATTCCGCACAGGTCCTGACGCAGCAGCTCTACGCCCACATCATCAATACGCTGCGCGAGCTCGCCGGCGGCGGCATGATCATGCTGCCTTCGTCGGTGGCGGACTTCGGCAACCCGGAGATTGCTGCCCAGTCGCCGAAGGCCAATTCGCACGACCGCGTGAAATTCTACAAGCTCGCTTGGGACGCCGTCGGCTCCGAGTTCGGGTCGCACCATCAGCAATACGAGATGTTCTACGCCGGCGCGACTTTCGTTACCAAGGGCCATTCCTATCGCACCTACGACTGGACCGGCGCCGATCGGTTGGTGCAGACGATGCTCGATTCCTACGACCTCAACGGCGTCTCGACCTCCAGCAAAGCCGCCTGAATCAGGGAGCAAACACATGCCCGTCAACAAGAAGCACGACGAATTCTACACGCTCGTTAAGACCACCGGGTGGGAAACGCCCGCGGGCTATCCGGCCGGCATCCAGCAGAAGATCATCGCCGGCGGCCGAGATGAGGAGAATCGGCACGGTACGAGAACCCGGCTGCTCCGTTTTGCGCCCGACGTCTATACGACGGCGCCGTTCTCGCACGAGTATTGGGAAGAGGTCTATCTCGTCTCGGGCGACCTGATCGTCGGCAACGATGACAAGGGCGAGGGCGGCGTGAGCTTCCCGCCGAACACTTACGCCTGCCGGCCTCCGCACGCGCCGCACGGTCCGTTCAAATCCGTCGGCGGCTGTCTGCTCCTGGAGATGCACTACTTCGATCCGGTTTGATTCCGGTTCGCTAGCGACCGCCTGCACCGGGAGTTCGACCCGCAGGCATCGAGCGAATATGTCGGATCGCACGTACGGCGTCTGGAGGCGATGCGGCGTGAGGCAATGGTAAGCCGTCTTGCCGACGGGAGCTGGAATGTCGGCGACGACTATCTCGACCGGGCGCTCCGATACGAGAAGCTGCAGCGCTCGCGCAATCCGGTACGCGTCGCGGTGTTGTCATGGCAGAGACTCGAAGATCTGCCGCAGGCGCTGGGAGCAACGTGGCTTGATCGCAAGCTGATTGGCAAGGAGCCCGATGGGTTCGTGTCGGCTGGCTTCGGGGCGGAAGTCGAGACCGCATTGCGAACCAGGCGGCTATGGCTTATCGAGCAGGGGATGGCGCGAGAGCAAGGGGGCAAGCGCGGTACGCGCGGAACATGCTCGAGACGCTCGAGGCCCGTGAGCTGGCAAGGACTGCGGCCGACATATCCGCGCGCACCGGCCTTGACCATGTCGACGTCAAGGCCGGCGACAAGGTTGAGGGCGTCTACCGGCGCGTGCTCACGCTGCACAGTGGGCGGTTCGCCCTGATCGAGCGATCCCATGAGTTCGCGCTGGTGCCCTGGCGGCCGGTGCTGGAGCGGGCACGCGGGCAATTGGTCACCGGTCGGGTCGGCGGGGAGGGCATTTCCTGTCGATCGGCATCAAGCGCGGAATTGGACGCTAAGTGGCCGGATTGCTCGGAAAGTCGGTCAATTTCCGTCCAGGAGCGTTCGTGGAACTCATCTGTTGTGCACGCAAGACGTTGAAATTAATGATAGTTATACTATTTTTGCAAGAACAGTATAGCCGATTTGCTGCAGATCTCTAGTGGTTATACTATTCTCGCGAAAGTAGTATAGCGAGGTTCCAAGATGCCGTCGAACCAAGCCCTCGATATCAGCTACCAGACGCTCTATTCGGAGCTTGTCCAGCGAAGCCTGGACGAGAGCTTCACCTCCGAATTTTCCATGAGCGGCCGCTTCGTAGCGGTCGAGGTGAAGGGCAAAAAATACTGGTACTTCGACACGCCGAAGCCCGAAGGCGCCGGCCAACACCGCCGCTATGTCGGTCCCGTCGACGATCCAGAGATCACCAAGCGGGTCGAAGCATTCAAGGATCTGAAGGCCGACCTCAAGGGACGTCGCCGTCTCGTTTCCACACTGACGCGCGAGGCCTATCTGCCGCGTCCTCTACCGATGGCTGGCCAGGTGGTGGAAGAATTGGCGAAGGCCGGCTTCTTCCGCATGAGGGGCGTGCTCGTTGGCACCGTTGCCTATCAGTGCTACGCCGCCGTGCTCGGTCGACGCCTTGATGCGGTCGCCATGCAGACCGGCGACGCCGACTTTGCGCAATTCCATGAAATCTCGGTGGCGGTCAAGGATTCCATGCCTCCCATCCTGGAGGTGCTGCGCCAAGTCGATCCGACCTTCCGCGAGGTTCCGAGCCAGGCCGACGGCAGGGTCTCCACCCAATTCACGTCGAGGGGCAACTTCAAGGTTGAATTCCTGACGCCGAACCAGTGGTCGGACGACCAGGCAGGCAGGCCGGTCCCGATGCCGGCCCTGGGCGGAGCAGCGGCACTGCCCCTCCGCTTCCTCGACTACCTGATCTTCCAGCCGATCCGCGCGGTGCTGTTGCACGGTGCGGGCGTGCCGGTCCTCATTCCATCGCCCGAACGCTACGCCATCCACAAGCTGATCGTCGGCTCCCGCCGCAAGGAGGACCGCGATGCGACCGCAAAAAGCGCGAAGGATCGGCTGCAGGCCCGATCGATTATCGAAGCGATGATCGCCAACAGGCAGCAGGCGGATCTTGCCGCCGCCTATACGGAGGCATGGGATCGCGGCGATCAGTGGAGGGCGGCGATCCGCACCAGCAACGCGACCTATGATGACAGCTTCCAGACGTTGCTCCGGACCGAACTAGGGAAGGGTGTATCCGAGCTCGGCTCCGATCGCGCCGAATACGATCTCGCAGAAAAGTCTACCGACGCGCCAACCTCTCGTCTACAGTGATCCGCGGATTGCAGGCTCAACACCGACGCGGCCGCAACGCAGTCTCGACCGGCAGCGGCGGCAGCACAAGCTGGGCGCAAGAAGATGGGCTCGGCCAGGCGTGCTCTGCCGACGACGTCGACATGCCGAGCATGTCGACGTCATCAAACAAGCTGCTCCCTGCGCGCCGGGACCAACAAGCCTGAGTTGGTCGGCATGCGCACGCCTTGCGGGGTATTTCTCGAACGACATGCTCATCGCTGATCCATCCGGCACTCCGAAGCCCGCGTACAATGAGAAGCAGCTTGGTCATGCAGAATTGAGGCGCGACCACGCGCCGCCTGCCGACAGAGGCAATGTCTCTTCGCTGTTGAGCAACCGATCGCCCGGTGGCTGAGCGCGACATGGCAACGAGATGCAATCTGCGCCAGGTGTTCACGCGCTGTTGAAGCATTCGATGACGCTGTGCTGATCTTGATCTTCAACTTCGGCACTTGATCGGGCTTGATCGAAATCGCGCTCGCTGATGGCGCGACTTTTTATTTCGATTGAAGGCTCGCCGAATTTCGCCGTTCTCATCGTGCCGCTCACGTCGCGTGGGCGGATGGGGCGGCGAATGTTTCCAGCAAAGATCTACATCGGTCAGATCACGATCGTGTTCGGCATCGTCGTCGCGTCGACCTGAGGAGCGACGCAATGGACCGCGGCAGCCCTCGGCTTTCAGCAACGGCTGGGTGAACCCTGGTTCGCGATCGCCGGCTATCCTCGCCTGTTTAGCTTTTTATCGCGGCGGTGCCCTGATCGCCGAGGTCATCTTTCGGATTTCAAATCTCACCCATGCCCGCCGCCGTCAGAACGGGAAGCATGTCATGGTTTCGACGTAGCCCATCTGGTGAGATTCTGAACGCCAGCCGATCCAGCGGACTGACGATGAAGCGCCTAGCTCTGATGTCCCGCAAGACCCAGCGAAGTCGGATAGCCTCGCCCAAGGGCAAGCTCTCCAACTCACTCATCAGCTGGTTTGATCCTACGGTAGTGCATCCCCATGTCACGTCGCACGAGAGATCTGCGCTGGCTGCCGAAGGATATCCAGCAGCTGCTGCTCTTCATCGATGCGCTGGCGAAAGCGCTCGCGCTCTCGTTCCGAGGTCGCGGTATCGATGAGATACTGGTAGTCACCGACGATCTTCTCGCTAACGCGAATGAGTAGCTTTTAAAGTTCGATCATGGATGTTTTTCTCCCGATCTCCCGGCGGCTGGATGACAGCCGGCATATGCCGAGAGGCGGAGCGTCAGAGGCCACGCCTTGCGTGGCCTCCAGTTCCTCGCCGATGCGCCTTTCGATGAACTGACGCTCCAAGTCGGAAAGCTGCGTTTTCAGAAGCCACCGATAATGGCGGATGTTGGTGCGCGGTGCGCTTGGAGTTGCTCGAGCCGCTGGTCGATCAATCTGGAGTATGGCTTCTCCATCGGGCCGTACCTTGAGACTGCCGGGCTTCAGCCAGGTTATCGAGGAACATCGCGGTCCCCCCAATTGTTATCTAAGCATCATCGGCAACTATCAATTGGGCGCCGGTGGCTGAGAGTGTCGTGCTCCCGATCATTCGCTGGCGAAGCAGGCATTTCACCGCCGGCGCTACGCTCATTTCCTCCAATGCGGGGAGAACGCCGATGGCTTCAAGCACCGCGACTAGCCTGATCACAAAGTTAACTGTCTCCAACCGGCTCGACAGCGATGACATTCAGGCACTTGAGCAGCTGCCGATCCAGGAACGCCAAGTCCCGGCCCAGCACATTATTGTCGCCGATGGCAGCCGGCCAAAGGAATGTTGCCTTCTCGCCGAAGGATTTGCGTACCGTGCAAAAATCACGCAGGACGGCAAGCGGCAAGTCCTCTCGTTGCACATTCCCGGCGAAATACCGGATCTGCAGAGCCTCTACCTCAACGTCATGGACCACGATTTCACGACGCTGACATCCTGCACGCTTGGCTTCATCCCTCATGAAGCGATCAAGGCCTTGTGTAAGCAGCGCCCGAATGTGACAGGTGCGCTTTGGCGCGAAACGCTCATTGACGCGGCGATTTTTAGGGAATGGATCGTCAATGTCGGCCGCAGGTCCGCGGACGAGCGTATGGCCCACCTTTTCGCCGAAATTCATCGTCGATTGAGGGCTGTCGGTCGAACGAGCGACGGTGATTTCGACTTCCCTATTACGCAATCCGATCTTGGAGATTGTCTCGGACTTTCGACGGTCCACGTCAACCGCACGCTGCAGGAACTGCGGCAAGAAGGTATCATGCAAGTCGAGCGGCCACACTACCGCATTCTGGACCACGATAAATTGGAGGAATTGGCCGGATTCGATCCGGCCTATCTTCACTTGCAGCCGACTGGCTAGCTCGAAGGGGAGACGATGCGCTTGGCGGTAACGTCGACTGAAAGATTGCGTTTTGTTCCTCCCTTGACCGCGATCGACCAACGATTGGATTTGTCGAGGTCCAGATTGGACCCGATATCGCGAACCGTCGTCACGGCCTTCTGCCAGGCCATCTCGTCGTTCAGCAGTTCCTCGCCATCGGGATCATCAAACGGACGGTCATTCGAAATGAGGAGCGTAGCCGGCAACTCGTCGTCGAACTAGAGGCGTCTATCCCACTTTCTTATTTAGCCGAGTGTGCTCTAGGTTTTGTACAAGCCACACGGCTGGTCCGAGCGGGCCGCAGCCGCCGCATAGTACCGGGGAAAATAGCAACCGATAGAACGATTGGGTTACCTGATCCGGGGAGCCAAATGCGCTCCGCTAGTGTCTACTACTACGACAAGGCGCGCCCTGTCATGCCCCAGCGCTGAGCAATTGTCGCGGAAACCCGTAGCCGTCCGGTCTCGACTATCGTCGCCACCGATCTAAGCCAGCTCGGCCTCGCGGTGTGATCTCGCGGTCCACTAAGAGGACGGAGCCGCCAAGCCCGACCGTACCCGGATTGGCGGTTCTCTTTTGCACCGAATGCAAAATTAACAGGCAGGTCGCGGCGGCGAGCCTGAGCCTTTGTCGCAATTTATCTGGAAATCGGAACCCGCGACCTAGCAGCTCGGTTTAACGCAAAAGCCCGGCCGTCAACTAGGACGGCCGGGCGAAAGTGATACGAGCTCGATGAACGCTGCGGATATGCTGCGGCGCGGCAGGGCGGTGGGTACCTCGATTGGAGGGTGTTTAGCCGCCGGACTGAGGCGCGAAAGCATTCACGTATGCCGCTATTCGCGCCGCCGGTGGCGGTCGTAGCTGACGGAATGGAGGCGGCCAATCCACCAGCGGTACAATCGCAATTGCTGCGAGATGATCGGTGCTCATGGCGATGTCCTTGCATCGCCCCCATCAATTGGTCTTCGAGCGCGAGCTATTCCCTATAGGCGCCAGGCGTACCCGCCACTTTGCAAGATCAATGCGTCGGCTATGGGCGTTCTAAGTCGGATCGTAGCCATGTCGTTCTGTGAGCCAAGGAGTTGAGTGTTATAGTTGTCTTCCTAAGACCGCTTGGCCTCCGACTTGTGAGCCAAGGAGTTGAGTGTTATAGTTGTCTTCCTAAGACCGCTTGGCCTCCGACTTGAGCGTGGCGCTCATATGGCGTGGGCTACCGCTCGACCCCAGCGTAAATCGATCGCAGCTTCAGATTACATTTAGGATAGTTGCGTACCCATGAACGAGTTTTTTGACTGCAGCAAACGCGCTTTAAACATCCTCTCCGAACTTCATGCTTCCGAAAAAGAGTTGGTGGGCAAGGGGGTCGTCTTGTCCGATGGGAAAGCCGGCACAATTGAGCACGTATTTGTAGATGACGTCCATGGGCTCCGCATTGCAATTGCGGGACATGAAGGTCGATGGCCAATAGCGATGGTCAAGCAATTGGAAGGGGATCTCTCAAGAAAGCCAATCGCCAAAGCCAAATTACGGCGTGCGATTCACGAAGGTTAATGACTCCGCTGCTGCACACTGCGACGATAGGCTTCCTACGAGCGAGCTTAAAACCATGGAACGCATGAATGGAGTGGAGCGGACATTTGCGTCTGTTACTGCGCTGAGTGTCTCGGTTCTCGTCGCTAGCCTGACCGCATATGCGTTTAGCTAGTGGAGCCAGAAAAGTAGCGGCATCCGAACAATAGGGTAGATAACTTTCATTTCGTATTGTTTCAGCCTTGGAAACAGGCTCGCTGCTTCTCGGCGGACAGCGGTCCTCGATCTGGCCTGGCCCCAGCATGATCCGGATGCTGGGGCCATCTTTTTTGTGCTGCCTAACAGGACGCGCTCCCAGCACAGGCCGATTGCGCCCAAAGCCTTCTGGCCGTCCTTTTCATAGGAGCGGGCCTGACGAAGTTGGGTTACTCTGAAGCCAGGCGCTGATCCCGCCCCACAACGTCTGACGCCGCAGTATGTAAGCAAAGCCCGGTCTCAGCGATTCCTACCGCGCTGAGACCGTTTTACTTTCAGGAACAAGTGGCAATTTGTGGAGTTGCAAGGGAGGTTGCTCTCGGGAGGTGGGACGGGCATCGGTCTCAGTGCTCTCCCGGGGCATTGGGCAGTTCGCTTTCGTGAAGGCAAGCTATGACAGAAGAGCGCCGAGACTGAACACTGATCGTCGGATTTCTCAGTATTGCGGCTCAGCGCCATGCTTGATTAGCCGAACCCAGGTTGAACGGCTCCGAAATGCCTGTGTCGTCCTTCGCGGCCGGCTCAAACGCGAACTGCGGTTCTGGACGTCAATGTTACTCGGATTTTCGCCGCTCTGGATCGTTGGCGGAGCTGCTGATTTTCTTTAGGTTGTAACCGTTCCGCGAGATGCAGCAAATTGCCTAGATCACGGATGCAAAACAGAAAGCAGACGTTGTCGACGTTGCTCGCGGTCAAGTTGATCTTTTCGCATCATCTCGAACTGAGCTTGAGCCTTGATGGTGCTTTCGTTTGACCTCTTTAACTCGATCAGCAACGCCTCCTGCTCCGCGAGTCGTTTTTCTCCCTCCACAACATCAAGTTCAATCTGCCGCAACTCGTCCATGATCGAGTCTTTGTGCATCTTAGTCCATCGCACCCATGCAGTTACAGCCGTGTGAGCTTAACCATTTCCAAGAGCTAGCCGTTCCTTGAATTCGACCTTGCGCTGCAGGATTTTTCGGCAAGCCATGGTGGGAATAAGTTGCAATAGGAACGGCAGGATGAAACGGCGGTTTTACTCTGCCGGCGTCGAACGCTACGGTCGCCGGCGACGACCAAAAAGCGGAGACTTGGCTTCAGCGCCTTCGGCTGAAGCCATTTTTTTGGAGTAGATGGCAATTCCGGAGACAGAGGCCTCGCTTAATTGTCGACAAGGGTGGCTCGGCGACAGGCCGCTTCCGTTGTTCGACAAGGCTCAGTTCGGATTTCGCTGATCCAAGGGCCGCGCTCGCTTTCGAATATGCCTGCGCTCGTTCAAAATGATCCCAGCGCGTGTCATCGCAGCAGTTGCAGCGCGGTAGGTAGGGTCATAGGTCCTCCCGCACGCCGCGAAAGAACGGATGCCGTACCTTGCCCTCGGCGGATTTGGAGCGGTACTCGATCTCGGCCAGTACTTTCGGTTCAACCCAGATCGCCTTGTGTGCAATGCGCTTGGTATAGGGCTGCTTCTTGCGGATCTACGAATCAGCGCGGGGCGGGAACGGTTGAGCGGCAACTGCCTCGGCACTAGCCTCCGGGCCCAGGAAGCGCTGGGGCCGTTATCCGGCCAACTGAGGCGGCCTGATTAGGCGAAAATGCTCGTCAGCAGCGCAGCAAGCATTGTCGCGCTAAATATCGCAACGCCAAGACAGATGCGCGCTGCCTTCGAATAGGGGTCGAAGTGAGGCTGGTTGATCATGGGCGGCCTATATTGGCGCCTGCAGAGTTTGGGGACATCAGCCACTCGGTCAGATGAGCCACCGCTTCGTCTTGCCGGCCCCCCTCAGCAGGGCCTCTTTCTTGGCTAATGGAGGCACCGCCTTGGCCTTCGAGCGCAGGCGCATGGCCTCGTCAGTCAGACGTTCTCCCAGTGATCGGGTTTGTTTGAAACGACGCCGCTTGCTAGTCATAAAGCTGCTCCTGTTTGTGTGGGGCGGGAGCGCGGTGGCGGCGTTCTCGTCACCGATAGTTACCGAGGGCCGTGCGGTGATGAACTGACAATGACCCCGCGGAAGCTGGGTTTCCATAACACCCGTTAACTGTCTGAAACTCTGACAAGCCTGCTCGGCCGCGGAACGCACGACAGGAATAAGGGCATAGGCCCAGGCGCGGGAACGGAGTTGTCACGACAACTATAGTGCCATGCACTGCAGTCCAAACGCGTGGTTGCCGCTGAGGCGCCATCACGCACGCCCGACAGATTCGATCCGCGCTGACAAATGGCCTCGGTGCCGAGATCAAAAGCGATCTTAAGGCCACGCAAAAAGTGAGCGGAAAGCCGTTGTGATGCTCGAGCCTAATCTCGGGCGGCGCCGGGACCACAGCTAACCGATTTGATCTGTCCAGCTGCATTGAAGATCAGAAGCGCGCTAACTAAGCCACTGGTCGTGATGTAAGAGACCGCGACGTAATCGCGGTTTGGCTGCATGTCGTTCAACCCGAAGGCGGGATAACGCTTGAGCCTGTCGACCCAATAAGCCCGGAGCGCTTCCCGGCCAGTCAGCGTCTTCTGGCCTCCACAATCGCAATGGATCACCGCATCATCGGCAAACATGCCAACGATATCTTCAATGTCGCCAGCGCGGTAAGCATCAAGCCAATCAACCGCCGCGGCCATCGGGTCAAAGGACATATTCCTCACCTACATGCCTAAAGAGGTGAGATTAGAGCGTTTCTAGAGGCGCCGCCTACGAATAGATGTCTGCTTAGCCTGACTTTTTATTTCGGTTCTCTAACAGCCAGCTCTGCGCGATTTCTGAGGCGTCAAACAAGCCGCAGGGGCAGTTGCAGCCGATCGTCGAGATGTCGAACGACAAAGCCCCGCAGGGCCGTCGGCACGTTGGTCTGTGCAGATCGCAACGGCGCTGGATTTCGCGGGCGACGTCTTCGGATACGTCTTCCGACCAGCGCTCGGCGGTGTTGAAGCCGATCAGCCGAATCGAGGTCGGTCGCCACGATGTCGGCCTCGCGCCGCGCGCGGCCGATCGCCCCGAAATCGTCGGCGACCAGGTAGATGGTCTGATCCGTCGATGAAACGATCGAGGGTGCCTAGCTGGGACCGACGCATGACGCAACTCCACGCAACAAGGGAGCGGGCTCGCCCCTTGTTGCCAATCCGCAGCAGAGGCCCCGGCGTGGCGCGTCCGGGGCCTCGCCTTGTGCGGTAGGGTTCTCGGCTTGGAGAGAGCCGAGAAGTGAATTCAAACCCCCATCGAAGGTGGCGTCAAGTCTCGGGAAAAAGCGGAAATTGTCTCGCCAGGATTCACATGGTTTATTTCCGGACCGGAGCGTCGTTGGGATGATCCGACCAACAGGGCAGGTAATTTTTATTTCGTATTTTTTCAGCCCTAGAACGACGACCGTTGCTTCCTGGCGGACAGCGGCTCGGCGACCCAGCTTGGCCCCAGCATGATCCGGATGCTGGGGTTTCTTTTATGAGTAGGAACGAAGCGCAAGCATTGGCATTTGTCGCCCTGTTCGGTGCCGCACCGCTACAGGCACTGAGACGCCCAGCTGCACACTGGCCCCAGCTTCACTGCTGGGGCCCTTTCTTATCACGCCGTCTAGATAGGGCACTGCCGCGACAAACGACAAACTAAGACACCCAATCGCATCGGGAAGGAGTAGCAATTTCTGACACCAGTGTTAGTTTTAAAGCCTCGGGTCACGTCCCGATTCATCAAAGGACGACTGGCCCCGGCACCAGTCTCTAGGCCCCCAAAGGTGCTGGGGCCGTTTTCTGTTAGAGGCCGCCAACTGGGGCGGCCTACATAGGCCTAATTTTTGTTTTCAGCTTACGATCGATCAG
The DNA here is from genome assembly GCF_032654765.1 of Bradyrhizobium sp. 33ap4. NCBI lineage: Bacteria > Pseudomonadati > Pseudomonadota > Alphaproteobacteria > Hyphomicrobiales > Nitrobacteraceae > Bradyrhizobium > Bradyrhizobium sp. 33ap4. The sequence goes on from NZ_JAUMTJ010000005.1 coordinate 12,213, forward strand.
CATCTCGGCCCGGCGCTTTGCCAGTTCTGCCAATCGTGTGCGCACGGTATGGCGGGTGGTTTCTCCGCCGATCTCAATGATGATCTCGAACTGATCATCATATAGGCGTTTTACGTCGAAGGTGACGCCCCTGTGGGTGAAGGTGCTTGGCATATGCAGAGGATAGCAAATCGATGTGCGGTCCTTGTACCGGAATGCTACGGGAAATTGTCCCGGTGTAGAATGGAGCCATGCAAGGCCACTTGCTGAGGTGGCCTTAATCTCCCGCGTCGCTGGTTAGCGGACTTCCTAGGCCGAGGCCTTCATGGTCCGCTCGACCTCATCAGCTAGCTCCGGTGGTGTGCCGCCAGCTTGGCAAACAGGTCTTTCCTTGTCGGATTGGTCGCCAACTTGCTGATCAGCTAGCGCCGCGCTGGATGCGAAGGTCCAACTCGGCCTCGACGCGCTCGGACTGCGCTGGGGCCGTTTTTGCGAAGAGGTCGCCAACTGAAGCCGGCCTCAATTTGTCGCCGTGTTCGTTTGGTTTGCTTATCGTCCCGGTGGCCGCGGATGCCTTCGGGCTCGAAGAGATCACGCCGCAGGACGACGGGGTGCTGGATTATCTGAGCTATGAAGGCAAGGGGTTCGGATCATCTTTGTATTCGATACCCTTGGTAAGATTTCGCATATGCGGTGCGCCCCTTCCTCGCGGTGATGACGCGTCCTTATCGCGCAACATGGTTCTGGAGTGGAATTCGGCAACGCACGATGGTCTGGCCTTGCTCACGGACCAGCTGCAGCGTTCCGTCGAGCGCGCGCACCCGTTCGTGCATGCCGGTCAGGCCTCTCCCAAAGGTCAGGTCCGGCGGCAGGCCAATGCCGTCGTCCGAAATCTCGAGCTGAATTTGATCGCCGTCGACGATCGCGGCGACGCCCATCGTGGTCGCGTGAGCGTGCCGGAGCGCATTGGTCACTCCCTCCTGGATAACGCGGTACGCGGTTTGCGAGAGCAGGGCATCGAGCTCATCCAGACGATCGTCGAGCCGGGATGTCACGCGGAGGCCGGGCGCCTGGGATCGGGCGTTTCGCAGCAACGTCTGTACGCTTGCGGCTAATCCAAGATCCGCAACATAAAGCGGGCTCAGTCCCTCGAGGACGCGCCTATTCGCCTGTTGCAAGGCTTCGGCTGCGCTGAGGATGCCATGCGCCGGCGAACCCGGCTCGGGCGGGCCCTCCGCCTCGGGATCCGACAGCGCGGTAGCGTTGGCGCGGATCGCGAACAGAAGCGGGCCCATCTCGTCATGTAGCTCCCGGGCGAGTTCGCGGCGCTCCTCGTCCTGCACGGCGACGATCTTGCGCAGCAGGTTCCGATTGTCTTGGCTAAGCCGCCTCAGCGTCACTGCAAGCTGATTGGCTTCCGCACAGCTCTTGCGGATCTCCGGAGGGCCGGCCAGCGGAATGGCGGCATCATAATCGCCGTTTCGCATACGGGTCAGTCCGGCGCCGAGTTGAGCCAGCGGCCGAAGCGCCGCGCCGGTCGTGAAATAGGCGCTCAGCGCGGCGAGCAGCATCAGCGCCGAGCTCGACGAGACGATCGCAACGAAGCCCGCCCATTTCTCCTCGATGTCCGGCGACAGATCGGGACTGAAGACGATGTCCCCGACATGCGACGCTCCGATCCTGATCGGATGCGTGGAGCCGAGCTCCGGAACCTCGAGCAGGGCAGTGAACCACGCGGGAATGTTGCCGCGGTGGCGGTCCGCCGCGCTGCGCTGCGGCCGCGTTCCAGGCGGCACGAATGCGATAGTCTCGGACCTCCCGAGCTTGTCCGCGAATGCGTCGAGGGTTTGCGGCGGATTGCCGGCGACTGCGAGCGCGGCATTCAGCGCATTGGCCACCAGCTCGGCGGAGCGCGCGGCCTGGGCGTTCTCATTCTCGAACTGCTCGGGGGAGACGATCTGCAGGGCGAGGCCGCCGAGCAGCAAGGCGCCGACCACCATCGCGGCCATCGGCAGCAACAGCCGGGCACGAAGTGAGAGGTGGTTCCAGAATCTGTTCCAGAGTCTTGTCACGTCGGGCTCCGTTCAGCGATTCTTCTCTTTCAATTTCCGCGCGAAGTTCTATCAAAGGCAGGGGAGAGAATGATGCACGATACCTCCAAATCGTCCATGAGAGTATTGATCGTCGACGACCACCCGGTGGTGGTGTCGGGCTGCCGGTCCCTGTTTGCTTCCGACAAGACGGTGAAAATCGAGGAGGCCGCCGATGCCAAGGCCGGCTTGCGCGCCTTTACCCAGAAGCGGCCGGACGTGACCGTGATCGACATCAAGCTTCCCGATGTCTCCGGATTCGAGCTGCTGCGCAGGATCCGGAAAGACGACCCGGTCGCCCGGATCATCATGTTCAGCATGAACGACGATCCCGCCTTCGTGGTGCGGGCGGTGGAGATGGGGGCGCAAGGCTATCTTTCCAAGAGCGACGATCCGCGCCTGTTCGTCAAGGCGGTGCGCAAGGTCGCGGCAGGCGAGCGGTTCATTTCGCCGCATCTCGCGGAGGCGATCGCGTTCGCCGGCGCCGCGATCAAGGCCAGCCCCGCCTCGCAGATGTCGGCGCGGGAGCTGGAGATCTTGCGGTTGCTCGGCCGCGGCGACAAGATCGTCGAAGTCGCATCAGCGCTAGGCATCTCCTACAAGACTGTCGCCAATGCCACGTCGCTGCTCAAGCAGAAGCTCGGCGCGAAGAACCACTCGGACCTGGTACGGATCGCCGTCGAAATGGAACTTGGCTGATCCTTGCATAATTTGAACTGGCCGCGTTCAGTGATGCGGACAGTTCTTCATTGCCGTACACCAGGCGGGATTCATCGGGGCAAATCGACGCGACGAACGCACCGGTGCGACAATATTCAAGCAAGAGCTTTGCGGCTCACCAGCTCGGGAACGACCGGCCCTGCCATTCCGGCTCGCGATAGCTCGCGAAGCGCTGACCGCGCTGTGCAAGTCGCTGGCGTCTCTCGCGCTGCGCCTGCCGGGTGGGCTTTGCATGTCGCGCGCTGCGCTCAAGGCGCGCCGGCGGAGCTGCCCGCGACGCATCAACCTGCGCAATCGTCGCGGGCGGCGCAGCGGGGACCGGTGCCGCGACAGCCGCCGAAGCTGTGGGGGCAGGCGCGGCGGCAGGGAGCGGGGTGCTCGTGTCCATGCGGATCGCCTCCGGCCATTTGTGCTGCGAGCGAATGCGGATGATCGTGCGATCGATGTCGTTGCGAGCGACGGTGACTGGCGCCGGGGCTGAAAAATACCAGTCGGTGAGAAGCAGCAGGCCGAGCAGCGTCGCGCCTGTGAACAGAAAGTACCGGACCAGAGGCATCAACAACCTTCACCGCAATCCCGGACCGCATATCGGCACCGGCGCCGATCAACGGGAGAAAATGGCAAACGTTCCTCGCCGATCGCATGGGCTGAAACATGAAGCCGCCCGCGGCGGCCCCATCACGTCGTCGGTACGCTCACCAGGTCACCCAGGTGCGGCCGCGCCAAATAGCCCGCGCTTTTCGTGCTCGAGGAAGCTCGCGCGGCCCCCAGCGCCAATTGTCGTGAACCACGACGCGGCATTCACGCGGATAATCATAGGTCTCATGGGTGTGCCCGCACACCCGCCCAGCGCACGCGATCGCCGCCGATGCGCTGATCGCGGACACGGCCAGGAAGCCGGCATCAAGCATGGCGCTGCGGCCGTCTTGCCGAGCCGTCTCATTTCATATCTCCTCAGGTCGGAACCATTGCCGCTGCGCCAACATCCGGTTTTGCTGCCGTCCTTTTTGTCGGGAAAAATATGCAAATGGTTGGGAACGGTTTGCCTCGGCGGCAGTTGATGACCTGCTTAAACGAGCACAATCAACTTCCCCAAAGGTTCCGGCGCGGTTCCCCGGCTGCGCCGGAGCCAATTATTGTGCCGGGTCGCGGCGAGCAGGAGAGCGCGCCGACCGCGCCTTTGACGCGCAAGGGATTTTGATCAAGCAATGAGCCGGCTGCGCTGTCTCACACCGCAAAATGGTTGCCGAGTCTGACCGAGCTGAGGCGGCGGATTGCCAGCGCTAAAATGGAGCGCGCACCTGCTGCGCGGCGAGCATCGCCGGATTCTTTGCCGCCCTCGATTGCACGAACAGGCTCGATGTCACGATCAGTGCAAGCGAGAACAATGCCACCACCGACATGCATGCGACCTGATCGCCAGCGCCCATCTCAGCCACTCCGTGTTTTGCCTCGGACGGTGAACGTGGCAGAAACCAGTTCGTTCCTGATGTCGGGAAAAACTGGCAACATGCGGGCGGCTGCCGCCGGCGCGGGTGGCGACCGGTTGATGAAACCCGTCGCATGCGGCAGCCGCGAATCGACAGCGTCCGCCTCGGCGCGGCTCCTGATCGGCACGACACTCGCCTGGTATGCGATACATTTGGTTTTCGTCGAGTCAGGACCATGCCAGTGGCGCCGGCCCGCCTGGTGCTGGTCGGCACGTCGGCTTCAACGTCAGCTTAGCGCTTCGCCTGCGGCGCGCTTCTCGGCCGCTCGGGTGGCAAGGATCGTGGTCACCACCCGGGCGCGCCCCAGCTCCTTGGTTCGCCTTCCGCTTATCCTGGAGCGGCAAGCCAGCGCTCCTTTCCTTTTGGGCGGCAAATGCAAGGGCGCCATGGTGGCCGTTCGAAGCCGCTCGCCGGCTGATGGCCACCGGAAAACAATGTTCGTATGGTCGTGATGATCAACCCGCCGACGGTCAATGCCGTCCGGCGACCCGAGCGACCGTCAAGCTGATTAAGCCGATCGTCTCGCGCTACTTTTTGCGCAGGATTTTTGACGGCGCCATATCTTCTGGCACCGCTCGGGGTCTCCGCGGCGTTTTACTCCGCCGAACACGAGGGACGCAATTGACGGCGCCTCTGTTCTCAACTCGAAGTGTCCAAGTGCCTTGGGGGCTGCATGACTGTCGGTGCGAAGCGGGCTGGTTGACCACCTGCGGCGGAGAATCGACGCGCTAGTTGATCGCGTGCCTTGGTCATAAGAAATCCACCGTCCATGACACTGTTCGCGCCGTCGACCGGCTTTTGCGGAGCCGTGCTTAGGGGCCATTGATGGCCAGATCATCGCGCTGAATCGGATCCGCGATCACGCGCGGGCGAAAGCTTTCTGATCGGCCCTTCGAGCGCTTCTCCACCAAAGGTCGAAGATTTGGGGAAAAATTGGAAACTTTTGCCATCGCGCTGAGTTGGCAGCGACTGGATGCGGTCGCTTGGAGCGTGAGGATGGTCGACGAAGTCACGGTGAGAAGGGCGGCAGAGACGGCCTGGATCGTGTACCGGGCGGCGCACCCTGACGTTGACGTTCACGACAGCCGCCGCTGCCTGCTCGAGCGCTATTTGCACAGGAGACGGGAAGAGCGAGAGAGCGATGCCGAAGATCTCGCCAGCTTCGGGATAGCCTACTTGCACCAGCCTCCCGAAGACGAAGGTTGACGGGCGTGAAGATGTTCGTCGCGCGGATGGTCTGCGAAAGCACAAAGCCCAGTTGGACGCTGCTAGCGATTTCATACCTCAGTTCCGAGGTCGTTGTGATTGCCATGCAGTCCGTGGTCGGGGCCTAGCATGCGGATCGCCCAGCTTGCTCCATTGGCCGAGAGCGTTCCGCCGAAGCTCTATGGCGGCACGGAGCGCGTGATCGCCTGGCTTGTCGACGAACTGGTCGAGCTCGGACACGACGTCACCCTGTTCGCGAGCGGGGATTCGAAGACAAAGGGAAAGCTCCATCCTGTCTGGCCGCGTGCGCTGCGCCTGGGGCGAAGGGGAACGGATCCGAACGCCGCATGCGCGCTGCTGATTGAAGCCATCGCCGATCGCGCGGGCGATTTCGACGTGATCCACTCCCACGTCGACTGGTTGCCTCTTCCGGTGCTAAGCCGGACCGGCGTGCCGTTCCTGACGACAATGCACGGCCGGCTCGACCTTCCCGGGCTGTCCGATGTGATCGGGGCTTTCCCAAACGCGGCCTTCGTCGCGATTTCCGACGACCAGCGTCGACCACTTCCGGATGCGAACTGGATCGCGACGATCCAGCATGGGCTGCCCAATGATCTGTTCAGGCCGTCCTGCGAACGTGGTTCGTACCTGGCCTTCCTCGGGCGGCTGACGGCGGACAAGGGACCGGAGGCCGCCATACGCATCGCACGCGCCGCGCGGACGCCGCTGCGGATAGCGGCCAAGATACCGCGCGCGGAGACGGCCTACTTCAAGAAGAAGCTCGAGCCGAACATCGATGGCGGGGAGATCCAACTTGTCGGCGAAGTGGACGAAATCGGGAAGCAGCCGTTCCTCGCCGGGGCCGCCGCGTTGCTGTTTCCGATCGCGTGGCCGGAGCCGTTCGGGCTCGTCATGATCGAAGCGATGGCGTGCGGGACACCTGTGATTGCCTACCGAGCCGGCTCGGTGCCCGAAGTGGTGGAAGACGGCGTCACCGGCTTTATCGTGGATAACGAGGAGCAGGCGATCAGGGCAGTGAACGAACTGGGCCGGCTGGACAGAAGAGTGGTCCGCGCCCGGTTCGAGGAGCGCTTCGCCGCAAGTCGGATGGTGAAGGAGTACGAACGCCGATATCGCGAGCTGCTCGGCCGCGGAGGACGCGAAGGATTCGAGACGGGGTCAACCATATCGCGCCCGGAAGTCGGCACGGCTTCAGAGTCTCTTCGTTGAGTCGCCGATCAGGAGGCTCGCATGAAAACCATTCTTTCCACGGCGGCTTTTGTTCTTCTCGCGACGGCCGCCCTTGCGGACGAAGTGCCTCCTCCACAGCCGGAGGTCCAGCAGGCCGGCGACTCCGCAAGGCAAGCGGAAGACTGTTCGAATGAGGTTTGGCAGCTTTGCCTTCACTCCCAAGGCAAAGGAATTGTCGTCCGGCTCGTGAGCACCGAACATCGTTAGTGGACCGGATCCTGACCCCCATCAAGCATGGGTAGAATCCTTTGCGCCCCGTTTCGACTGAAAGGAGCGATCAGGAACAAGTGGCAATCGCGGGCGTTGGGGCCCGGCATCTTGAACGGGTGCGGCTCACGTTGGAGGAGATAATCGATGAAAAGCTTTCTTGCCGTCGCTCTGCTTGGCACTGCCGTGATCGGCGGCGGCGCGTTCGCGCAATCCACCCAGCCCGCCGATCGCGCCGCGCCGGCGGTCACGGCCCAGCCGGCCGATGCGAAGATGGCGCTCAAGGGAAATTGGCGCGCTTCGAAGCTGATAGGCCTGAACGTCTACAACGAGGCCAACGAGAAGCTCGGAGACATCAACGAGCTGCTCGTCGACAAGAGCGGCAAGATCAACGCGGTGGTGATCGGTATCGGCGGCTTTCTGGGCATGGGCGAGCACGACATCGCCGTCTCGATGGACAAGCTGAAGTTCGTCGAAGAGCCGGTCCGGACCAGCTCGAGCAGCACGTCGACCAACTCGCGCGACACCACCACCGGCGCGGCTTCGACGAATACGACGAACCGCAACGCGAACGATTGGGTCCCGGACCACGCGGTCATGAGCGGCAACAAGGAGCAATTGAAGGCGCTCCCGCAGTTCAAATACTCGGACTACAATTAGTGCGGCGAGAACTCACGGAAAAAGGGCCCCCGCTGGGCCCTTTTTTCTGCCGGGCCCAATGGTCCAAAAAAATCGCCCGGTTTGCGGGCGAGCCTTTCATGCGGACTGTTCGCTCAGTGCATGTGAACTATCCAATAGCCGACGCCGCCAACAACGAGCACGGGGGAACGGCCCATAAAGTCAGTACAAGCATTTTCTCCTCCAATGGCCTTCAGAACGTTTTCGCGAGGCCGGCTCGGCCCTGCGATGGCCGTTTACTGTTCGGTGCAGACCTTGGTGGTCTTCACGGCGGACTCGGCTTCCGTCTTGGTCTTGTAGACGCCGTCGCCCACGACCGTCGTCGTGGTCGTCGTCGGCTTGGTGTCGACAACGGTGCACTTTTTGGTCGTTGCATCACGAACGATGTAGAACTCGGCGGCGCTGGCGGCCTGGGTGCCGAGGGCGAAGGCGGCGAGGCCGCCGCACACGATCAGCTTCTTCATTGACTCCTCCAATGGCTTCTAAGTAGTCACTGCCAACGGGCAGGCGGGCGCGAAGTTCCGTTTCTTCCCGGCAGTCGGAAGGCACACCGCTCATGTCGCGAGACTGATTTCTCGCGGCGACAAGAATTTCCACCGGCGCCGTCTCAGCCGATTTGCCGAAACTTCCCGTTCTGGAACCTGGCCCTTCGTCCGGTGTTGTTCGGCGACCAATTAGGAGGATTTCAGATGAACAAGCGTTTATTGTTGGCTACGACCGCCGCAGTTGCGCTCGCGACTTCGGCTCTCGCACAATCTTCTCCGAGCACGTCGAGCTCCAATCCGTCGGCTAGGCAGCGTCAACAGGATTCCACGTCGACGCCGCCGTCCTCTTCGACGTCGACACCGTCGTCCAACTCCGCTCCGGGATCCGCGCAGACCAACCCTTCGACGAATGCGGCCCAGACGCAGCCTCCGCCAGCGACCGGCCAGAGCGCTGCAGGCCAAACGTCCAACTCCGGTACGGGCACCAACACCACGCAGGCGCCCACGTCGAACAACTCTACCAACCAGGCGCAGACGAGCCAGCCCTCCAACCAGACTAATCCGCCTTCGAACCAGGCGCAGACCAATCCGCCTGCGAACAATCAGACACAGAGCGCGAACCCACCGGCTTCGGGCACCAATCAGGCTCAGTCTCCGACGGGTAGCAATCCGACCACCACGGCCCGGCAGCCGAGCAGCCAGCAGAACACGGCCAATCGCTCGTCGAGCACGAACGTGAACGCGTCCGTGAACATCAACGATCAGCAGCAGACCCGGATCAGCACGTCGATTTCACACCTGGATGTGCAACCGCTCAACAACGTGAATTTCTCGTTGTCGATCGGCACGGCCGTGCCGCGCGATGTACATCTGCAGCCGCTGCCTGCGGAGGTCGTCGAGATCGTACCCCAGTACCGGGGCTACAACTTCGTGCTGGTGAGGGACGAGATCGTGATCGTGGAGCCCTCCAGCTACAAGATCGTCGCGGTCCTGCCGTACTCGGGCCGCTCCACGGCGGCCGCGCCGGCGCGCACCGAACAGCGCAAGACGACCTTCAGCGACAAGGACCGCGAGGTCATCCGCAAGCACGCCAAAGCGCGGCCGGTCGAGCGCGAGCGTCGCACCACCACCGGCAGCTCGGTTCGTACCGAGATCCGCACCGGAGAGCGCGTGCCGGAAGGCGTGGAGATCGAAGCGTTTCCCGAAGAGGTCTATCGGGATGCTCCGAGCCTTCGCGAGTACCGGTACATCAACCGGGACAGCCGGACCTACATCGTCGAACCCCATGAACGTCGCATCATCGAAGAGATCGACTGATCTCGCCAAGGAAGGAGAATATCCATGAAGAACATCGCGCTTGGAGCTCTCACCGCGACCTTGATGGCGTCGTCTGCGAGTGCGGCACCTCTTGCACCTGCAGCCATCGCGTCGACTGAGGCTGCGGGCATCGAGCAAGTCCGTCTTGTCTGTAACGAGTATGGCCGCTGCTACCGGACCCGCGGTCCCCGCTATGTCCAACGCTACTACGGCGGAGACGACGGCTACGTGGTTCGCCGCAGCTACGGCTATTACAATGGTCCAGGCTACTACGATCGCGGCTACGGCTACTACGGCGGTGGCCCAAGCATCGGTTTCAGCTTCGGCACCCGGAGCTGGTGAACTAGAAATGGGGCCGCTCTCTGAGCGGCCCTTTCGCCGTCGATTACGTTTTCGCGGTGATGAGATGTCTGCTATTGCGAAGCTCCTGGAACAGAAAGAGCAATTACCGGCGCGGCTCGAAGCCGGTCTCGGCCCGAACGAGCGAGCCGAAATCCAGGCGCTCGCTCCTCGCCAAGATCGAGACTGCGCTGAAGTTGCTCGGCACCCAGGAGTCCGCCGCTGCAGGCGAAGAAAGACGGCGCGTGTCGTGGTTGTTGTTCATCACTCGCTCTTCCACCAAGCGCTCGCGGCAGATATCCTAGGAAGCAGGACGCGCTTTGATCTCTGGCTGGCAGCGGCACATGTCCTCGCCAAGCGATACAGATAAAACCAATGACGTTGCCCGCCGACGGCGAAGAAGGAGCAATTCATTGCTGCTTGTCCTGGCCGTTGGATTTCTAGTCTTTGGCGCCGCAGCGGGCGCACTGTATTATGCGCTGCGGCCGGAAGTTCTCCGGATCGCAGTTGGACCTCCCGGAAGCGATGATCACAAAGTAGTTGAGGCGATGGCCGATGCCTTCGCCAGCGAAAGCAGAACTGTCAGGCTGTCCCCGATCAAAGCCGACGGGGCGGTCGAATCCCTCGCGTTGCTTCGTGCTGGGAAGGCCGACCTTGCGGTCGGTCGCGGCGACCTGGATATGCCCGCCGACGCGCAGACCGTCGCCACGCTGCGTAAGAACTTCGTTGTGCTGTGGGCGCCTTCCGGACTTGCGGGCAAGGCCTCCAAAAGAAAGCACGCGCCGAAAATCAAGGAGATCGCCGATCTCGCAGGGCATCGTGTCGGCGTAATCGGGCGGACCCCGGCGAATGCTGCTTTCCTGCGGGTTATCCTTAGCGCCTCCGGCGTGCAGGCGGACAAGGTCGCGATTATGCACTTTGGAACGGACCACATCGAGGAGCTGGCACGCGACCCGACCCTCGATGCATTCATGGCGGTCGGTCCGCTCGATAGCAAAATCACCTCCGACGCCATCGCTGCAACGACCCGCGTGCGAGGCGCGCCGAAGTTTCTCGCGATCGAGACATCGGAAGCCATCGCCCTGAAGCACCCGCGGTATGAATCCGAGGAAATTCCGCCCGGCGTCTTCAATGCCGATCCGGCTTGGCCTGATGACAAGGTTGAGACGGTCAGCGTCAGCCATCTGATCGTGGCGCGAAAGACATTGTCTGAAGCGACGGTGGCGGCCTTTTTCCGGCAATTATTCGCTGTCCGTCAGGCGATTGCCAGACAAGTGCCGGGGGCTGCACACATTACCAAGCCTGACACCGAGAAAGATGCCGAGCTGCCCGTGCACCGGGGAGCGGCGGCCGTCATCGAAGGTAACGAACGCAGCTTTCTTGACAGATACGGCGACTACTTCTGGTTCGCTCTCCTGCTCCTCTCCGCGATCGGTTCGGCCGGCGCCTGGTTGCGTCGCTATTTGAATCGGGACGAAAGGGAGGAAAACACCAGCCATCGCAACAGGCTCCTGGCCATGGTTTCCAGCGCGCGGACCGCGGAAACCAACCAGGAACTGCTGGCCCTGCAACGCGAGGCTGACGCAATCATCGCGGAAACGCTCGAAAGTTACGATGATGCCGCCATCGAAGAAGAAGAGCTGGCAGCCTTTGGCCTGGTGCTTGAACTGTTGAACCATGCCATCGTCGAAAGGCGAGCTGCGTTGCAACGAGGTCCCCTTGAACCGGTTCGAGGCGCGGCAGTGGGTCACAGCCTTCCGCCTCGGGGATAAGGTCTCGTATGAGAAAACTGCACCTTGGGAAAATGATTCTGCGGCTGCCTTCATTCGATACCTTGAAAAGTGACAGTACGCGAACTCGGGCGTGTGCACGTCACCAGCGGATTAGTGGGCCAGCGCGTCCGGACGAAGCTGGAACTGGACCACCAGGGGGCTCGATAGTGTGGCGTCCGTCGCTCCCGGATGTGGCGCGTCGATAGCCTCGATATGAAACGGTGTGCGGTTGTCGGAAGCCACCCGAACAGCCTTCCAGCCCGCTGCGGGATCATCGATCCGCCCATCGATCTGCTTGTCAAAGAACCCATCGGATAGGGCACGCGCCACGGCGCAGCTCGAGATCGGCGCGAACGACATTGGCCGTATCGTCAAAAGTGCGAATGGGCCCGAGGGCGGTGTGTGGGTCATCGCCGAAACCAAAGATCTCGGCACGTGATTACGGAGCATCGTATGCGTCGTCGTAGGCGTATGGCCCGCCTTAGTACCCGGCGCCATTGTAGCTTGGACCGTAGTCATAGTAGCCCGGACCCGGTCCCCAGGCATACGCCGAGGAGGCAAGCCCTCCGATGACCGCGCCGGCGATCACGCCTCCGGTCGCCCCACCATTGCAAACTTCCTCATCGGATCATTCCTTTCTCGTTTCTTTCCCGGCTCGACAACGGGAAAACCAGGCATTGGTTGCTGGTTGTCCGCAATGCCTCGGCGCCGGGGCCCGCGCAACAGCTTGACCGAAGGCAGGTTCAATCCGCACTGCGGTGCGGCCACTTTCTGAGCTGGCCGAGCCGGATCTCAAGTGTAGACTTGGCTGGATATTGGGGCGCTAAACACTTTTGAATTTGGCGCCCATGTGATTGTGATTGCGTTACAATCTTTTTCCTTTGGGGGCCTCATGTTCGATCCGGCAATGACCGCGCTTCTGTGTATCGTCCTCGACGAGGTCTGCGAAGACGTGTCGCGCTATGAGACCGGCGCACGCACCCACGTAGCTTTAAGTATTTTGGAAGCCGCGACGAATGGCGACACCTCGCCCGAGCGGCTGAGGCAGGTCGGCCGCGAGGCTCTTCACGGCGCGCCGACGATGTGGCGATAGCGGGCGGGAGCGGGTGGCCTGAACTTCCAGGTCACGGTGCTGAAGATCCTGGTGAGCTATCCCGACGGATTCGCCGTCATGCCGGACCTCAAGCGCGACCTGGCGATCCTTGCGACGAGCGGACGGGACTGGGGCGAGCGGACCAAGCGCTCGGCCGCACGCATGCTGGATCTCGACATCTTCTCGCAAGGACTGGTGGAGCGCCTGAACGGCGGTTGGCGCATCACAGAGAAGGGCCGCGCGGGGCTGGAGCTCATGGAAGCCGCCCGGCCTTCCGACGTAGAGCTGCGAAGCGAGGGACCCCGGGCCGAGTCTTCGCCTGCAGCGCCCAGATCTCCGCTTCCTGGCTCAACCCGCGAGGGCTAGACCCAACGGCGTCAGCGGCGTCGACCCGTCCGGGAGCGGGCGCGGGCGAAGGCTTTCTGACTCCGCCACGGGCCGCCGTACTGGCGGCGCTTCGGGGAATTCGAAGACTTTCATCACCGTGCTGCGCACCGGCCCACAATCGCAAGGTGGGAGCGGCGCGCCGTGCGTCGTTCCGCTGCGGCAGGAATCCTAGACCCGGGGGTAGGCGTTGCGGTCGCGTCCCGGCCGAATGCTGCCGGAGGGCGAGAACGACGGCACCGAGGCTTCAGCCAAGGAACGGAGCCATGGTCGTCCGGTTGACTTCTGAAGACAAACTTCAGGAGGTCAACATGGCCATGGAAGATCGCGAGACGTTCAGCTTGATCGGAAGTGACAAGGTCGAGGGCACCAACGTGTACGGGGCCGACGGCGAAAAGGCCGGCTACATCGAACGCGTCATGATCGACAAGATCAGCGGCAAGGTATCCTACGCGGTGCTGAGCTTCGGCGGTCTGCTCGGCATCGGTGATGATCACTATCCGCTGCCGTGGCAGGCACTGAAATACGACACCAACCTTGGCGGCTACGTCACCGGCATCACCCACGACCAGCTCCGCGGCGCTCCCAAATATGCCGATGAGAGCAGTTGGAACTGGAGTGACCCCGCGACCACGCGGGCGGTGAATGCCTATTACGGTGTGCCGGTGGCTTGAGGCGGCACTCGGGGCCACGACCCTGCCGTTACGCGAGACCCACCCGCCTTTCCGCCTTGGTCCCGATGGAGACTTAAAAGTGAGTGCTGCAATTCGCGTTCTGGTCGTGGACGATGAAGCTCTGATCTGCAGCTTCATCGAGGACGCCTTGTGCGACGGCGGTTTCGAGGCTTGCTCGGTCCATTCGGGGGAGGTGGCCCTATCCACCTTTCGCGATGGGCGAGAGGGGTGTCGGGCGTTGCTGACGGACGTCAACCTGGGTAGCGGCATCAGCGGATGGGAGCTGGCGCGGCAGATCAGGGAAATCACGCCTGGCTTTCCTGTCATCTACATGACGAGCGCCAGCGCGCCAGACTGGAAATCGCAGAGTGTCGATGGCAGCGTCCTAATCGAGAAGCCCTTTACGCCCGCGCAATTGGCTGCGGCCGTCTCGCAGCTACTCGATACCGGCCTCTCGCCGGGTTGAACCGGGATCATTGTGAGCTTCCGATCCTTCGGTCGAGCCCGCAGATGGTGGCTATGCCGTGAGGGCACTGGCGATCGGGGCCCAACCTCGCCAAGAAGCCGCGCAAGGCATCAAGCGGGCAGAAGGAAATGCTGATGCCGATCAAGGCAAGAAGGCCGCGAATGAGGCCCCAGTGAAAAGCCGACGGCCAGGCCGCAGGGGAAGTCTGCCTGTGTCACGGGCCCCATGGAACGAACGGGCTTACCGCGCGTCGAATCACTTCCCACCCGGCGCACTCCCCCTAAGGCTTCGCCGGGAGAAAGCCTGCCCATCAGGGTTGGCGGTCCTGATGCACATTATTGGGCGAGGACCCTCGGAGGAGGGGCAATGAGCAATGAGCAATCGCATATCGGAGCGGAGAATGCCGACCCCGACCGAAGGAGAAGCTCGAAAGGTCTTTAGTGACGCGGATGCCAAAGTGGCGGTGTCGAGTATGAACGCGCCCAGCAGGCGTTCCATGCGAACCGGGAGTGCCTGAAGGCGGAACGATTGGCCCGCGAGGCGGCAGCGAGACATCTAAGGCCTGAACAGCCAGAGAATCTGAAGATCCGCAAGGTCCGATTCGGCTTGCGATGATGCAGCGACGGTGGGAACACTGTGCATGAGCAACTGAACGGCAAGCCCGCGGTTGGGATCCAATGAACAGGCTTTACCCCCTGGTTCTGGAGCACCGGCTTCCAAGCCCGGTCCGGTACGGCATCTCCGCCTGCATCATGGTGGTGTGCGCCGTGCTGCAGACGGCGCTGCAGACTCAGACCGGGGCGCCTGGATATTTCCTGCTTTTGCCCGGCGTTTTTCTCTCGGGCCTGATCTTCGATCGCGGCTCTGGAATATTCGCGGCCTTCATCGCTATCGGCGTGGGCGCCTACCTCAGCTACGCAGGTGGCTTCGGCATCGATTTCCTCGCGACGAATGCACTGTTCGCGATCACCGCCGCCGGGACAGCCATCGTCGCCGAATTTCAGCGCGCGGAACTCCGACGCGTCATGCAGGCGGACAAGACCAAGACCTTGCTGCTGCAGGAGATGGCGCACCGGACGAAAAACAATCTCGCAATCCTTGGCGGCATGATCCGGCTGGAGGCAAGGCACGGCGGGCCGGAGGTCGCGGCTGCGCTGGAAGCCACCGCCCGCAGGGTGCAGGTGATGGCGGAGGTCTACGACCATCTTGCGCTCAAGGAGGACTCGCGCTCGGTCAACATGCGCTACTTCCTAAATGACGTGGTTGAGAAGGTCTTCCAGTCCTTGGCTCCATCTGGGCCGGTTGCCTTCCAGGTGGTCTGCGAGGACATTCTCCTGCCGAACAACCACGCGCTTGCGATCGGCATGATCACGAACGAATTGGTCACGAACTCGCTGAAGTATGCTTTTCCTGGCGACAGGCCAGGAAACGTCGTTGTTTCTTTGTCGAAAGGAGACGGCATCGAGCTGTCGGCGTCCGATAATGGCATTGGCCTGCGGGAGGGAGCAGAGCCGGGCGGACTGGGCTCCCGCATCGTGCACCTGCTCACTCAGCAGCTCGAGGGCGAAATCACATACGAACGGCTGGACCCGGGTCTGCGCGTCCAGGTGCGGGCGCATCCGCGTTAGCATTCCTTATCGCTAGGGACAGGTCCATCTGAAGGGGAATTGGCATTGCGTCAGGAGCCGGTGCACCAAGTCCTTCTTGCACCTGCTTGCCTGGCAACGGAGGAGGGCCCATGTCGACCGTCGCAAAGCTTCTTGCACGGAAGCAGGCGCTCCTGCAGCGACTACAGCGTGATCCCGGACCGAACGAGCGGGAGGAAATCGAGGCGCTGATCGCCCAGATCGAGACAGTACTAACGCTTCTCGGCGGCGGAAACGATCATGCGTGCGCTCAAGGACGACGACTGGATGGTGCGCGAGATGGCGGCCGAGACGCTGGGGCTCAATGTCAATGGTGGGTTGGTCGCCGCCGCCGCCGCGTTGGGCGAGATCGCTCATCCGGATGGCGAAGTGTTCCTGGCGGTCATTGCCGATGACCCGGATCCAGATGTCAGAAAGAACGCGCGCTGGGCCCTGCAACAGATCGTGGCGAAGAAGGCAAAGGCGAATTCGTAGGTTTGTACCCGAATTCTGCGAATGAGAGCAACTGCGCTCAATCGGGTTGAGGCAGTGGGTGGAACAGCGTTCGTACGTCGGCTAGGGGCCAGAGTATTTGCTTGCGTGCCGTGGGTCGCGGCCTTGAAGAGAAGCTGCGCGGCCAGCTCCTCAACTCGGGGGCTCCAGCGAACGGGCGAGCCAACCAACCCGATCCGTCTCCGTGGGATCAACGGCAACTGAGACCTTTACGGTCCGCCCACAGGTGGCGCACTCGAACATGCGCTCCTCGAATCCACGCTTGCCGGCCGAGACGCGCGCTAGAGCCATTTGGTGCTTGCACACCGGACACGTCGGGCGATCGTTGGTTGTCGGGCTCACGGAGCTGGAATGCGGCCGTAGTAGTCGTCGACCGATCGGGCGACCGAGGGGTCTGACCAGTTCCAACTGCTCTCGTTGCTGTACCTTGGCGCTCCGCGCAACTGGCTGTCGTTAAGTCCCGTAATGTAGCCGCCGAGGTTGGTGTCGTATTTGAGCGACTGCCACGGAAGGGGATAATGATCGTCTCCGATGCCGAGGAAGCCGCCGAATCCCAGCACTGCGTAGGAGACCTTGCCACCAATCTTGTCGATCATCACCCGTTCGATCGAACCAATGCGTTCATTGTCGGCACCATAAACGGCGGTCCCTTCGACCTTATCGCTGCCGATCAGATTTCCAGTCTCCCGTTCTTCGTAAGCCATGCGATCCTCCTCATGATGGAGCCCAACCCTGGGCAGTTGTGGTCGTTCCTAAGAGACCTTTGGCTCGCCAATGCTTTCACCAAATTTGAGCTAGGCGCACCGGTCAGCGGCCGTCTCAAAACATCGAGTGGCGGAAAGGTACCTCATCCTATTCACCTGAGCGCCGGCGGTTTGATTTGGAAGTATGTACAAAACTGTACACTGGAGGCGAAGGTGCGCGCGTCGCCGCGCGGGTAGGATCAAAGGTGAGCTATGAGGCGAAGAAAACCCGGACTTCGGCAGCGTCGGTGAAGAAGTCCGTCAAGAAGGTGGGCAATAGCCGCAAGAGAGTTGAGCGCCGGCTCGGGTCGGCGGTGAAAAAGTCGTTAGGAACGGCACCTTCGAAGCGTCGTTAGCAATGCGTCGCTCCTCGGCAGAGCGGCATGGGACGAATGAAGGTGCCCCGGCTCTTGCCCCCGAAGACCCGGGGCACATCGATCAGTTTGGAGCGGCCCCGGCCGCAAGCGCGTCGATCGTCGGCCGAGTTGCGGTGCCGGTCGGAGTTAGGGCCTGGTCGGCAGCAATCAACTGGTGCTAATTCGATCCCGAAAGCGCGCTCGTTCGGAAGCGGAATCGCCGCGGGCTGGTCGCAGTCTGTCGCCTCGGCGATCGTGGCGAGTGAGACAATGATCGGCCTCAGTGCTCTCCCCGGGGCGCTGGGCCTTTGCTTCTTCAAAGGTGCCGGATCTCCGAGTGTGGCGGTCGTGCGGACCCCCGTGCTTGCGGCCTTGACCGGCTTCGACCAACGCGAGGCGCAGACTGGCGGGATGGAGCCCGAGACCGGGCAGGACGCGCGCAATGCGACCGTCTGCCGTCACGACAAACGCGGCCGCGGGATGCGCGTAGCGGCCGTGGTCGCGGTCGTAGACCGCTTCAAATCCGAATGCTCGTGTCAGTGCCGCGATATCGCCGGCATCGCCGCGCGAGACGTGGGCGGCGTCGCCCAGCGCTTCGAGGCCGACTTGCGCCTGCTTCATATCCTTCGCGTTCTCCGGGGTATCCTGCGGGTCGAAGCTCACGACGTGCAGATCGAAGTCCTGACCGGGACGCAGGCCGGACTGCCGGAGCGCATCGGAGACGGTGCTGACTACCGGGCCGCACAACGTATCGCAGGTAAAATCTGCGAGGACCCACACGCTGGGTCCGCCGGTGAGCCATTCCCGGATCGGCCGTGCGACGCCGTTTTCGTCGCGCAGGCGGACGCTCAGCGGTAGCACGGCGCCGAGCCGGGGCGATGCGTCGACTCCGGCGAGATCGGACCCGGTCAACTCGGCGCGCGCCGGCGCCAGCGCTGCGCAGACCAAATAGACGGCAAGCATCATCTGGCGATGCATCGCTTCTGGCCTTCACTTCTCCCTGCCGGGCAACACGGTCTGGAGCAGCTGGCGCGCTGCGCCGCGGATGACGCCGACTTCGTTCGGGTCGCCCTTGGCGAGCGCGATCGAGAAGTTCTTGGCTTGCTCGAGCGTAATATGCGGCGGTAGCGGGGGCACTTCCGGATCGGTCTTGACTTCCAGCACCACGGGGATGTCGCTCGCGAGCGCCTGATCCCAGGCCGAGCCGAGCTGTGCGGGGTCGTCGACATAAATCCCCCGCAGTCCGATCAGGTCGGCGAAACGCGAATAGGAAACGTTGGGGATGCGTTGCGATGCCTCGAACTTGGGATCGGCATTGATGATGCGCTGTTCCCATGTCACCTGGTTGAGGTCTTCATTGTTGAATACGCAGACGATCCAGCGGTGATCGCTCCAGTCGCGCCAGTATTTGGCGACCGTGATAAGCTCGGCCATGTTGTTCATCTGCATGGCGCCGTCGCCAACCAGCGCAATGACGGGACGATCGGGCGCTGCATATTTGGCGGCGATTGCGTAGGGAACTGCCGCGCCCATCGATGCCAGGCCGCCTGACAGCGAGGCGATAAGGCCGGGACGCATCTTCAGATCACGGGCAAACCAGTTGGCGCAGGAGCCGGAATCGCTGGTGATGATCGCGCGATCGGGAATACGCGGCGACAGCTCCCATGTCACGCGCTGAGGATTGACCGGCTTGGCCGGCTGGTGCGCGCGATCCTGCAATGTCTTCCACCAGGTCCGGACGTTGTGCTCGATCGTCTTTCGCCAGCTGCCGTCGCTCTTCTGCTTCAGGCGCGGAAGCAGCGCGCGCAGCGTCTCCCCGGCGTCGCCCACGAGGCCCATCTCCATCGGAAAGCGGATCGATAGCATGCCGGCGTCGATGTCGACCTGGACGCCGCGGGCCTGGCCCTCCTTGGGCAGGAACTCGGAATAGGGAAACGCCGAGCCGATCATCAAGAGCGTGTCGCACTCCATCATCAGGTCGTAGCTCGGCTCGGTGCCGAGCAAGCCGATCGAGCCCGTCACCCATGGCAGGTCGTCGGGCACCACGGCCTTGCCGAGCAACGCCTTGGCGCATCCGGCCGACAGCCGGTCGGCGACAGAGGTGACCTCGTTGGTCGCGCCAAGCGCGCCGGCGCCGACGAGCATGGCGACCTTCTTGCCGGCGTTGAGAATGTCGGCGGCGCGATCGAGGTCGGCCTCTGCCGGAACGATCCTCGGCGGAGTGTATCCGACGCCGGACCGCAGCGTGCCGTGTGCGCGCGGCGGATCCTCGTAATCCTCTTCCTGCAGATCATTCGGCAGGATCAGCGCGGTCACGGTGCGCCGGGCGAGCGCAATGCGCGCGGCGCGGTCGATCAGATGACGGACCTGAGCGGGCGAGGAAGCCTGCGCGACATACGCGCTGGCGACGTCCTTGAACATCGAGACCAGGTCGAGCTCCTGCTGATACTGCCCGCCCAGCGCGTTCCGCGCCTGCTGGCCCACGATGGCGAGCACCGGCTGATGGTCGAGGAGGGCATCATACAGACCGGTGATCAGGTGTGAGGCACCGGGGCCCGACGTCGCGATGCAGACGCCGAGGCGGCCGGAAAATTTGGCATAGGCACACGCCATGAACGCCGCCATCTCCTCGTGGCGCGCCTGGATGAAATCGATCTTGCCTTCGGCGCGATTGAGCGCACCGAACACGCCATTGATGCCATCGCCGGGATAACCGAAGAGATGCCGCACGTCCCAATCCTGGAGGCGCTGCACTACGAAATCGCCAACGGTCTTGGACATCGTGCATATCCCGAAAGTTGAATGTGAGCGGTGAACGGCGGGGATTGGCAGCCGTTCCAAAGCGACCGTCCCTCAAGTAGGAGGTGGCATCGGAGAAGAGATAGGCAGGCGCAATGGTCACCGAACGTGTGAGGATTCGCCGCGACATGATGGGACGCAGCTGCTTGTTCGAGCAGACCTACCCGAGCTTAGCGAGAGCCTTGGTGGCTCTCCGCCCGCAGTCTAGTCTGGTCTAGTCGGCCGATAGAGGAGCGCCGGTCAAGGACCAGCTTTCTCCATCAAATGTCGCAATCCGCAGAGCTCTGAAGGGTGTGTAGTCTCCGGGCCGGGTGCCGATCGCGACGCCTGGGAGCATCATCGGCAATCGTTCGCCATTCAGCGAGGTAGCCTGCTTCATGAGGTTCTCGCGGGTCAGGTCGTCGCCGCATTTGCGCAACGCTAACTCCACGGCGTGCACGTTCATATAGGCCACGAGCACAGAATAGTCGTCCGGGTTGGCTGAAGGTGCGTATGCCTTCAAGAACTGCTTGTAGGCCTTGACCTCCTCATCGTTGGCCCACGCCGGGTCGCCCGGTTGCTTGAGGAATTGCGTTGTAACCAGCCCTTTCGATGCTTCGAGGCCCGCGGGCTTCAGGATAGTTTCGACCGATGCGGTCGAGCCCCCGATCACGTGCAGGGGTTTCCAGCCGAGCTCGTAAACCTTGCGGATCGATTGCGCGGCGGCCTTCGACGACGACTGCTCGATCAGGGTGTCGACGCCGGCGGCCTTCAGCTGCACGATCTGCGAGTCGATCGTCGGATCGGCGAGCTCGTAGGAGGCCTGGGCGACGATCAGCTCGGCCTTCGGACCGAGGCCGGCGCGGAGGCCCTTCAGGTAGTCCTTGCCATAGTCGTCATTCTGATAAAGCACGCCGATTCTGGCGTCCGGCTTTACGGTGAGGATGTATTTGGCGACGACGCGGCCTTCGGTTTCGAAGTCGGGATAGAGCGGGATCGTCCAGGGAAAGGCCTTGGGATCGTTGAAGCGGCGTCCGCCGGCGGTGATGAACAGCTGCGGCACCTGCTTGGCGTTCAGGTATTTCTGGATCGCGACGTTGGGCGCGGTGCCGATCGTGCCGACCTCGGCCAATATGCCGACGTCCTCGATCAGCTTGCGCGATTGTTCGACCGCCTTCGGCGCGCTGTAGGCATTGTCGAGCTGCGTGAAGTTGATCTTGCGGCCGTTGATGCCGCCTTTGGCATTCAGCATCTCGAAGTAGCCGACCACCGCCCGCCCGGCGCCCGCGCCGAACGCGGATGCGGGACCACTCAGCGGCGTCGATTGGCCGAGCTTGATCTCGGTATCGCTGGCACCGGGACCGTAGGCTTTCTGAGCATAGGCAGGTACCGCCAGCAGTACTGACACCGCGCCGGCCATCAGCGTCCGGTTGATGATGTGGTTCAAGTTCGTTCCTCCCTGCAATTGCTTCTTCTTGAAATCGATCCGCGCTAGCGCAGCAGCTCGCGGGCGATCACCACGCGCTGGATCTGGTTGGTGCCCTCAAAAATCTGGGTCAGCTTGGCATCGCGCATCATGCGTTCGACCGGATAGTCCATCGTGTAGCCGTAGCCGCCGAAGATCTGGACCGCGTCGGTCGTCACCTTCATCGCCATGTCGCTGCCGACGCATTTGGCCATGCTGGCAAGCACGTTGAGCCGCTTCCAGTCGCCGGCATCGCCGGCGTGGGCACATTCGTAGACCAGCGCGCGGGCCGCCTCGATCTGCATGGCCATGTCGGCGAGCATGAACTGCACGCCCTGGAACTCGGCGATCGGTTTCTTGAATTGCTTGCGCTCCTTGGCGTAGGCGACGCAGGCATCCAGTGCGCCTTGTGCGAGGCCGACGGATTGCGCGCCGATGGTCGGCCGGTTGAGGTCGAGCGCGCGCATCGACGCGCGAAAGCCCTTGCCTTCCTCACCGACGAGATTTTCCGCGGGAACGCGGACATTGTCGAAGAAGATCGGCGTGTTGGGCGCGCCGCGAAAGCCCATCTTGCGCTCGTGGCGGCCGAACGTGATGCCCGGCATTCTCTTCGGCTCGACGATGAAGGCGCTGATGCCGTCTGCACCGGCGCCGTCACTGGTTCGCGCCATGACCACGATGTAGTCGGCCGCGACACCATAGCTGCACCACTGCTTGCGGCCGTTCAGGACATAACTATCGCCGTCCTTGCGGGCGCGGGTGTTGAGCGCGGCGACGTCGGAGCCGGCCTGCGGCTCCGAGATCGCGATTGCCGTGACCACGCCACCCTCGGCGATGATCGGCAGATACTTCTTGCGCTGCTCCTCAGAGCCGAAATGCAGCAGCGGCATGATGAACATGGTGTTGAGCGCGGCGATCGACGCACAGGCAGGGGAGACCTTGGAGATCTCCTCGCGCGCGATGCAGGCCATGGTCAGGTTGCCATTCGGGCCGCCATAGCGCTCCGGCACCCAGAGCTGCATCAGTCCCATCTCGCCGAACAGCTTGACCAGTTCGAGCGGGAAGCGGTCGGTTTCGTCGATCTCGGCGGCGATCGGCGCCACGTGCCTGGCGACCATTCTGCGCACGTTGTCACGGAACGCGACCTGCTCCTCGGAAAAACTCATGCGAACTCCCGTTTCGTTTTCTTTGCCGGAAGCAAAAAAGGGCTTCCATTGAATGGGTGATCCATTTAATAATTCATCGCATGAGCACCAAGTCAAGCCCTCGCGCGCCGCGGCGGTCCCGTGCCGCCTCGCCGAGCCGCCGGGAGCGGGCCACCGATCATCGTGCGGCCGGCTCGCCGGCCGCGCCGACATTCAAGCCGATTCACACCAGGCGGACGTTCGAGGAGATCTGCGAGCGCATTCGCGAGCAACTCGCGCTCGGCGTGCTGAAGCCCGGCGACAAGCTGCCGGCCGAGCGCGAACTGGCTCAGCAGCTCGGCGTCAGTCGGAATGTGCTGCGGGAAGCATTGCGCAGCCTCGAAATGGCCGGCGTGCTCCGGCTGCAGAAGGGCGTCAAGGGCGGCGCCTTCATCCAGCAGGGCGACACCCGCCGCATGAACGAGGTCATGCGCGACATGCTGAGCCTCGGGACGATTTCGGTACGGGAATTGTCGGAGGCGCGGGTCCACGTCCTCGACCTCGTGGTGCAGTTGGCTTGTGCCAATGCCCGCCGGGCCGATCTCGATGCATTGGAAGCCAATATCGAGCGGACGGAGCTTGCGACCAAGGAGGGGCGGCTGCTCGACCGGGTCGAATGTTCGCGCGAGTTCTACAAGCTGCTGGCGGCCTCGACCGGCAACAAGGTGATTGCGATGATCGTGGACTCGGTCACCGAGATCCACATGCGCTTCGTCTATGCCAAGGTCGCTTCCAGCGGGGTCGCGATGGCGCGGCTGGCCGAGAAGCGGCGGCAGTTCCTGGCGGCCCTCAGCGAACGGAACGTCGATCTGGCAAGCCGATTGCTGCGATCGCATCTGGAATCCGTGCAGCGCATGCTCGAGCAGGATCCGGGCGCCATGTCGCTTCACGTCGCATTGGCGGATGTGCAGCCCGGGATGCGCCGCTAGCACGCGCCCGCGTTGCCAATAATCAACAACTCAAACAGCGAAACAATGGAGGCAAACGTGTCCAATTACGCCAAATATGAATGCCTGACGGTCGAGGTCGCGGACAAGGTCGCGACCGTGACCTTGAACCGTCCGCAGGCGCGCAATGCCATCAATCAGAAGCTGATCCGCGAGTTGCGCACGATCTGGGACGACCTCGCCGACGATCACGCCGTTAATGCCGTGGTGCTGACCGGGGCGGGCGACTTCTTCAGCGTCGGTGGCGACGTCAAGGCGATGTCCGAGCGGCCCGGCGGCGACGTGCTCGAAGAGGGCGAGGTGCACGATCCCATGATCAGCCGCCGCGGAGTCACCCGCCAGCTCGAGCTCGACAAGCCCATCATCGCGGCGATCAATGGCGATGCCATCGGCCTTGCGGCGACCCATGCGCTGCTTTGCGACATCACGGTGATGGCGGAAGACGCGCGGATCGGCGACACCCACGTCTCGCGTGTCGGCCTCGTCGCCGGCGACGGCGGCACAGTGATCTGGCCGCTGCTGGTCGGCATCAACAAGGCCAAGGAATTCCTGATCCGCGGCACGCTCCTGAAGGGAAATGAGGCGGAGCGGATCGGGCTGGTCAATCATGTCGCGCCGCGCGCGGAGGTGTTGGCCAAGGCCCGCGCGATCGCGGTCGAGCTCGCCAACGGTCCGACCTGGGCCATTCGCTGGACCAAGCTGTCGATCAACCAGATCGTCAAGGAGCGCGTCAACATGCTGCTGGAGGCGTCGATGGCGCTGGAGCAGGTGACGTTCGAGACTGCCGACCACAAGGAAGCGACTATGTCGTTCAAGGAGAAGCGGAAGCCCAGATTCGGCCAGGCATAGCGCGGGCCTCACCATGGCGGCGATCGAAGCCTCGAATGACGATGTCGCAGGAATGCTGCGCGATTCCTTGCGCGGTTTCCTGGACGAGCATTGGCTTCCACTCGGTTTAGCCGCATCGTCCTCGCCGGACGAGGTGTCGGCGATCTGGCGCAAGCTCGTTGGGCAGGGCGTCGCCGCGCTTGGTACGGAGAGCAGCGAAGGCGGGCTCGCCGAAATCCTCGTCGTCATGGCGGAACTCGGCCGGGCCGGCTGCACGGCGCCGATGTGGTCTGCGGCGCTCGCCAATCTTGCGATCTCCGGATCGCAGGTCGACGTCGCGGTGGATCTGCTGGAGCGGCTGCAGTCCGGGGAGGCGACCGTCGCCTTCTCATTTGGTGCGCTGGATCCGGACGCCGGCACAGGAGCGGTTGAGGTCACGGACCTCAAGGCAAAGGGCGTGCTTCGTTTTGTCGAGGCTGCCGGAGGCGCGACGCACCTTCTGGTCGTTCTTGACCAGGCCCAGCTTGGGCTGATCAATCTTGACGGTCCCGGTGTCGAGTGCGTCGCAACCCGCGCGATGGGAGCGTGGGGACTCTACGAGGTCCGGCTGAACGAAGCGCCGCTCACGCGCATTCCCATAGATACAGTCGATCTCGACCATCTCCGCATCAAGGGCAGAGCGATGTTGACCGCGCGTGCCTATGGCGCGGCGCGGCGTGCCTTTGAGCTCGCCGTGGACTACGCCAAGGAACGGCACCAGTTCGGGCAGCCGATCGGCAGGTTCCAGGCCATCCAGCACAAGCTGGCCGACTGCCTGATTGCGCTCGAAGGCGTCAGGTTGATCCTCGACCATGCCGCCAGACTGCATGACGGCGGCGAGGGCGGCTGGCGCTACTTCGCCGATTGCGCATCGGCGTTCTCCGGTCATGCGCTACGGCAGGTGTCGCTGGAGGTCCAGCATACGTTCGGTGCGATCGGTTATGCCGAAGAGCACGAGGCGCCAATCCACTTCAAGCGCGTGCATCTCGATACGATCGCGCTTGGCGGCGTCTCGGATGCCAAGAGCAGGCTGGCAGCGCGGCTGTTGGATGCGGGCGGCGTCGGGCTGCCGCAATATGACCTCGGGGCCGCTGGAAATGCGTTTCGCGAGCAGATCCGGCTCTGGCTCGAGCAACACTGGACTGGAGATACGAAGCAAGCATTCGACGGAAGGCCCTTCGCCAAGCGTGAGTTCGATGCCGGCTTCGCCCGCGACATCGGTGAGACCGGATGGATCGGGCTCGGATGGCCAGAGCAATTCGGCGGCCAGGCGCGCTCGCCCCTGGAGCAGATCGCCTTCATGGAGACCATGGAGCGGGGCGAGGCGCCGCGGATCGGCGCGGCGATCCAGGCCAATGCGCTGATGATGTTCGGCACGGCAGCGCAGCAGCAGAAATACCTTCCGGAAATCCTGCGTGGCGAAGCGATGCATGGCATGGGCTACAGCGAGCCGCAGGCA
Organism: Bradyrhizobium sp. 33ap4; assembly: GCF_032654765.1. Lineage (NCBI taxonomy): Bacteria > Pseudomonadati > Pseudomonadota > Alphaproteobacteria > Hyphomicrobiales > Nitrobacteraceae > Bradyrhizobium > Bradyrhizobium sp. 33ap4. The sequence goes on from NZ_JAUMTJ010000005.1 coordinate 38,301, forward strand.
GGGTCGGACCTTGCCGCGCTGCGCACCAGTGCGGCCAGGGACGGCGATCACTGGGTGATCAACGGCCAGAAGATCTGGACCACCACCTGGTGGGGCAAATACATGTTCCTCGCCGCGCGGACCGACAAGGACGCGAAGCCGCCACACGCGGGCATCAGCATGTTCATCGTGCCGATGGATGTGCCGGGCATCACGATCAGTCCATCAGCAACCATGTATGATGGCACGTTTGCCAACATCTTTTACGACAACGTCCGCATCCCCGCCGAGAACCTGGTCGGCGAGGTCAATGGCGGTTGGAAAGTGTTGACCGGCGCGCTGGCCTTCGAGCGCGGGCTGGTTGGTGGCGGGATCGTCCTGAAGGTCGCGCACGCCTTCGAGCAACTGCGTTCGCAAGTGATGGCGAAGCAAGGTGATCGGTCTCTCGCCGATGATCCAATCATCCGCGACAGGATGGTGACCTTGGCGTCAGAGATCGAGATCGGCCGTCTCTTGATGATGCGTTGCGCCGAACTTGCCGCCGACGGCGTGACGCCGCCGGAATATGGCGCGATCAGCAAGGTGTTCTCCGGTGAGCTGATGGAGCGATTCGGCGAGGCTGCGCTCGACATCCTTGGCATGCGTGCCGCGCTGTCCGAGCAGATGCCGGGCGCGATCGACAACGGTCGCTTCGAGCAAAGCCTGCGGCATTCGCTGATGTGGGTCATCAGCATCGGGACCAACGAGATTCAGCGCAGTCTGATCGCGCAACGCGCGCTCGGGCTGCCGAGATAGGAGAGATCGGATGCAGAAGGATGGCGACAGGGCGCCGCTCACCGGCGTGCGCGTGCTCGATTTCTCGATCATGGTGGCAGGGCCGTATTGCGCGCGGCTGCTCGCCGACGTCGGCGCCGAGGTCATCAAGATCGAGCCTCCGGAAGGCGATGACATGCGGTTGCGAACGCCGCTGCGCGAAGGCCACAGCACCTATTTCGGCCAGCTCAATGCCGGCAAGCGTAGCCTGGCGCTGGACCTGAAGAATGCCGACGCCATCAGGCTCGTACATCGCATGGTCGCGGAGGCGGACATTCTCGTCGAGAATTTCCGCCCTGGCGTGATGGACCGCCTTGGTCTTGGCTACGAGACGCTCTGCGAGATCAACCCGCGCCTCATCTATTGCTCGATCTCGGGTTATGGCCAGTCAGGCCCAGCAGCCGAGCGCGCGGCTTATGCGATGATCGTCCATGCCGAGAGCGGATTCGATCACTCCTTGATGCGTTATGCCGGTGACCGGGAGCGTCCCGCGCCGGGCGCGATCTTTGTCGCCGATATCCTCGGCGGCATCTTCGGCTATTCCGCGATCCAGACCGCGATGGTCCAGCGAACGCGCACCGGGAAAGGACAGCGCGTCGATGTAGCCTTGATGGACTGCATGATGAATCTGCTGGTCTATGAGCTTCAGGAGGCGCAATTCCCGATCCGTTCGCCGCGCCCGACCTATGGGCCGGTCCGCGCGCGCGATGGCGATATTCTGATCGCCCCGGTCACGCCGCGTAATTTCGCGGCGCTGTGCGAGGTGACCGGGCAGGAAGAGTTGGTGAACGATCCGCGCTTTTCGACCATTCCAGCGCGCGGCGCCAATTGGACCGCCATGATGCAGGTGATCGAGAAATGGACCGAACGCCACACCGTTGCTGAATGCATCGCGGCGCTGGATCGCGCCGGTGTTCCCTGCGCCGAGTACCGGACGCCGGGCGCGGCGCTGACCGATGCCCATTTGCGCCAACGTGGGGTGTTTGGGACCGTCTCGGACGGGGCAGGTGACTTCATCGGCGTCAATGCGCCATGGCAGATGTCCGGGGCCGATACGCCGATGGGACGTCGAGTTCCCGGGATCGGCGCGCAGCGGGACGATGTGCTGTCGCGGATCCTGGGCCTGTCGCCGGACGCAATCGCGACGCTCGCCGCTGCGGGCACGTTCGGGAAGGTGCAGGCGTAGGGCCGCTGGACGCCGGCGATTTCACGTATCGGCCGGACTGTCCGGCGGCGGAGCCTTCGCGATCGCCAACAGGCATTTCAGGAAATGCGCGCGGTCCTCCTTGCGAAGGGGGGCCAGCATGATGTTTTGCAGCTCGGTGGCGGCCGGAATGACGGCGAGAAGCGCTTCCTCGCCTTTAGCCGTGATCTGCACCTGGAGCGAGCGGCGGTCGTCCGGATTGTCTTTCTTCGAGACCAGTCTGCGCGCGACCATGCGCTTCAGCATTTCGCTGAGCGTGTTGCGGTCGCAGCTGATCCGTTCGGCCAACACGGAGGGGGTTAAAGGACCTAACTGATACAGCGCCATCAGCACACCGAACTGCCGCGGCGTGATATCGCTCTGGCGCGTCATGCTTTGATAAAGCCCATCGTAGCGGGCCTCCAGCAGACGCAACAGGAATCCGACACCACCCTCGAGCTGCCAGTCGCGTGCAACGTCTGCCGCCGAGGTTGTCTGCTTGCCTTTATCGGCTGCCATGCCGTTGTCTGGATCCCAGCTGCGTTCTGCGAATTGCGTCCTAGCCGTTAGCAGCTTGGCTGATCGTCCTCAACCCTGTGGCGAACCACGTCACCAGCCTCTTTCTGAGGGAGACAGGGTCGGCCTCGGCTCTTGCCAGCCTTCCGATAATGTAGTACGTATACGTATCAAATGCGATGCGAAGACGTCGTTCAGGGAGGTTGAAACTTGGACCTGCGTGAGCTGCTGTCGATTCCCTATTTGCTTGAGGCGGAGGCAGTCGAAACCGAGCCGGGGAAGTGGCGGGTTCGCCTTGCCTATCCGGAGCTGCCGGGGTGCACGGCTGAAGCCGCCGTCGTCGAGGACGCTCTGCGCGAGCTCGAGCGGCGGCGCATCGAATTGATTGTCGGCCTGGTGGAGCAGGGCAAGCAACCTCCCATTCCACGCCAGCCGCTCACCGCATCCGATCCGCTCTGGACCGCCCAGGATCTCGGACTGTCTGACCGTGTCGCCGCGCTTCTCGGCGGCGCGGCAGGCCCGGCCACACGCAATTGAAGGAGGCGACCCCATGCTCTCGCGCGAAGACAATGAACGGCTGGTGAGGGTCGGCAAGGGAACGCCACTCGGCGAACTTTTCCGCCTGTACTGGATTCCTTTCCTGCCGTCGGCTGATCTCGCCGCGGACGGGCAGCCGAAGCGCATCCGGCTGCTGGGCGAGGATCTCGTCGCCTTTCGCGATTCCGAGGGGCGCATCGGGCTGGTCGACCAGGCCTGCCCGCATCGCGGAGCGCCGCTGGTCTTTGCACGAAATGAGGATTGCGGGCTGCGCTGCGTCTATCACGGCTGGAAATTCGACGTCACCGGCGCCGTGACTGACATGCCGGCAGAGCCAGTGCGCAGTCGCCTCAAGGAGCGGGTGCGGATCAAGGCCTATCCCTGCAAGGAGCGCAACGGGATGATCTGGACCTATATGGGTCCCGACCAGGCTGAGCTTCCGCCGCTGCCGAATCTCGAATGGAATCTGGTGCCTGCCGAGCAGGTGCACATCTCGGTTCGCGTCCAGGAGTGCAATTGGCTGCAGGCGGTCGAGGGTGAGATCGATTCAGCGCACGCGCCGCTGCTTCATGGACGACTGGATGCGCAGGGCACGACGAGCGCCTGGATCCAGAAGCGCGACCTGCGCCCGACCTTCGAATGCATTAAGCAGGATTTCGGCATGAGCATCGCCGCGCGGCGCAATTACGATGCCAACACGCTGTACTGGCGGGTCAACCAGTTCCTGCTGCCGTTCTATACGCTGGTGCCTCCGCTGTCTCCGTTCCCGGATTTGAGCGGGCACGCCTGGGTCCCGATCGATGACGAGAACACGCTCTGCATCATGTTCTCCTATCATCCATCGGAGCCGCTGCTGGAGAAAACCCGGCAGGTCTTCGCCGAAGGACACAAGGGCCGCGAGAGTGGTCATGCTAGCCGCCACGCGCTCGTCCAGCACCCGGTGACGGTCCCATACGCAGGCTACTGGACGAAATACAATCCGCAGAACGGCTTTCAGTTCGACTACGAGGCGCAGCGGACCACCTGGTTCTCGGGCCTGCCGGGGCTCTGGGTGCAGGACGGCGCCTGCCAAAGCGGCGTCTCGCCGATCTTTGATCGCACCAAGGAGACGCTCTGCTCAAGTGATACCGGCATCGCGATGACGCGACGTTTCATTCTTGAAGCGCTTGGCGCCTATCGCGATCACGCGATCAAGCCCAAAGGAGTCTTGGACCCGGACGTGTTCATGGTGCGAGCGGTCTCGCTGCGGTTGCCGCCGGAGGATTTGTGGGTTGACGTCGGCGCGCCGTTCATGCGTGCGAAGCTTGGCGCCGATTTCGGGTACGAGCTGTGAGCGCATTCGAACACACGGCTGGTACGCTGGAGGTGCTGGTCAAGCGTATCGGATATGAGGCCGAGCGGATCAATTCGTATGAGCTGATTGCCCCGACGGGCGGCGAACTGACGCCGTTCACGGCCGGGAGCCACATCGACCTGCATCTGCCGAACGGCATGATCCGCAGCTATTCGCTGGTAAACGACCAATGCGAGCGGCACCGGTATGTCATCGCGGTGAACAGGGATGGCGAGAGCCGGGGTGGGTCCAGCTTTGTCCACGACACCGTCAGGGTCGGGAACATCATAAGGATCTCCGAGCCGCGGAATAACTTCGCGCTCCGCGAGGAGGCCGACCATTCTGTCCTGATCGCCGGGGGCATCGGCATCACGCCGCTGCTGTCGATGATCCGACGGCTTGAGGCGCTTGGACGTCACTGGGAGCTGTTCTATGCCGCGAGGACGCGCGCCGCTGCCGCATTCCTCGACGAACTCGGCACGTATCGATCGAGGGTACATCTCGATTTCGACGACGAGCGATCGGGACGGGTGTTCGATCTCCCGGCGCTCGTCAGGAACGCTCCGCCTCGCGCGCATCTCTACTGTTGCGGTCCGGTGCCCATGCTCGAGGCGCTCGAGGCGACGACGGCCGATCGCCCGGCCGATCACGTACATGTCGAATATTTCAAGGCCCGGGAAGCTCCAGCCACCGAAGGTGGCTTCGACGTCAAGCTGGCGCGAAGCAACCGCACGATTGCAGTCGAGCCCGGCAAGACGATCCTCGATGCGCTGCTGGAGGCCGGGATCGCCGCGAACTATGCCTGTACCGAAGGTGTCTGCGGCACCTGCGAGACGCGCGTGCTCGAGGGCATACCCGACCATCGCGACCAGTTCCTGAGCAACGAAGAGCAGGCGGCGAACAAGAGCGTCATGATCTGCTGCTCGGGCGCCAAGTCCCGGACGCTTGTGCTCGATCTCTAACACAACAACATACGACGGGTGGAAACAATGAAGTATCTTTCGCAGATAGCCGGAATAGCTCTCCTGGCCTTTTGTGCCGGTTCGCCGGCGACGGCGGTCGCCGCGCGGTCTCTGAAGATCGGCGTGCTCAACGACGCGTCCGGCCCTTACTCGGACAATGCCGGCGAAGGTTCTGTGACAGCGGCCAAAATGGCGGCCGAGGACTTCATGCGGCTTCATCCGGATTTCAAGGTCGAGATCGTCTCGGCGGATCACCAGAACAAGGCTGATGTCGGCGCCGCCATCGCGCGCCGCTGGATCGATCAGGAGAAGGTCGATGCGGTCGCCGACGTGCCGAACTCGGCCGTTGGGCTGGCGGTCAACGAGGTCATGCGCGGCACCAAAGCGGCGCTGATCGCATCGAGCGCGGCGTCGTCCGACCTGACCGGGAAATACTGCTCACCCAATACGATTCAGTGGACCTTCGATACCTGGGCGGCCTCTCACACCATCGGCGCCTATCTCGTGCATCACGGCGGCAAGAAATGGTACTTCATCGCCACCGACAATGCGCTCGGCAAATCGATGGTGCGCGACGGAACGGCGGTGATCGGTGCCGGCGGCGGGACCGTTCTCGGATCGGTCAATGTACCGATCAACAATGCGGACTATGCCTCGTTCATCCTGCAGGCCGAAGGCTCGGGCGCCGACGTGATCGCGTTCGCGACCGCCGGTGGCGACACCGTCAGCCTGATCAAGCAATCCGCCGAGTTCGGGCTGAAGCAGAGCGGGCGCACCTTCGCCGCGCTATTGACCACCACCAACGATGTCGAGTCTAGCGGGCTTGCGGTCGGGGAGGGGCTGATCATCACGCAGCCGTTCTACTGGGACCTCGACGATGCCAGCCGCGCCTGGTCGACCAAATTCGGCGAGCGGCAGCATGGGCAGTCGCCGACCGCCTTCCACGCCGGCGTCTATTCCTCCGTGCTGGCCTATCTGAACGCGGCGCTGGCGGCGGGAACCAATGACGCGCCGGCCGTGATCCAGAAGCTGAAGGAGAAGCCGATCGATGACGCCTTGTTCGGGCCAGTCGTGGTACGCGCCGACGGCCGCGCCATCCACAACATGTACATCTTCAAGGTGAAGAGCCCGGGTGCCTCGAAGAGCAAGTGGGACCTGCTGGAGCAGGTCGGCGCGCTGTCCGGGCCGGAAGCCTTCCGGCCGCTCGACCAGGGCGGTTGCTCGCTCGTCGACCCGCCGAAGAGCAATTGACGACGACGGCCGCGATCCTTGGATCAACACTGCTCAAATTGACGGATATCCCGATGCTGGATCAGCTTGAAGCCGACTTCCCCGAGCACACGCCTCGTCCCGCCGGCGCGCCAAGAGCGCTTGAGGCGATCCGGGTGATCGATTTCTCGCATTTCATCGCGGGGCCGTTTGCCACCATGATCCTCGCCGACATGGGGGCCGAGGTGATCAAGATCGAAGCGCCGGGCCGCGGCGACGATCTGCGCCGTTATCCCCCGGTGCATCCCGATCTCAGGCACGGTGCGCCGTTCCTGTGGACCAACCGGAACAAGCGCAGCGTCGCCCTCGATCTCAAATCCCTCGAGGGCCTGAAGATCGCGCGCGAGCTGATCGCGACGGCGGACGTCCTTGTCGAGAATTTTTCCGCGAGCGTGATGGCACGGCTGGGGCTCGACTACGAGAGCTGCCGCAAGATCAAACCCGAGATCATCTACTGCTCGGTGTCGGCCTATGGCCGCGACGGGGCATTTTCGGACCGGCTTGGCTTTGATCCGATCGCGCAGGTCGAGAGCGGCTTCGTGTCGATGAACGGCTATGCCGACCGCGAAGGCGTGCGGGCTTTGTCGCCGGTGATGGACATCAGCACTGCGATGATGGCCAGCAATGCGATCCTTGGCGCCCTGTTGGCGCGCGAGCGCAGCGGGCACGGCCAGGCCGTCGAGGTGTCATTGTTCGAGAACGCCGTCCTGATGACCGGCTACGCGACCACGCAGTCGCTCTTTAGCGGTGCCGATCCGAGGCGAAGCGGCAACACCAGCCCGGACACGTGTCCGTCGGGTGTGTTCCAGGCCAGCGATTGCTCCTTCTATATCAACTGCGGCAACGACAAGATCTTCCAGCGCCTGACGGCGCAGGTTCTCGAGCGCGAGGATCTCGCGGGGGCCGAAATCTATGCAACCGGCCCCGATCGAATCCGCCGGCGCGAGGAGTTGTTCGCGATCCTCGGCGATGCCTTTGCCCGGCAGCCCTGGTCGCACTGGCAGTCGCGGATGCGGGCGGCCGGCGTGCCCTGCGGCCAGCTGCGCACCGTCGGCGAGGCGATCCGTTCGCCCGAGGCGAGGGAGCGCGGGATCGTCACCCGGATCCCGCATGAGACGGTGGGGTGGGTGCCGAACGTGAACCTGCCGATCCGGTATTCGCGGACACCGATCGTGGATCCCGTTGCGGCACCGGCAGTTGGGCAGCACACCGAGAACGTGCTGCTTGAGTTGCTCGGCTACGACAAGACGGAGATCGCGCGCCTTGCCGGAGGCGGAGCCTTCGGCAGCGAGGCTTCGCGACAGGATGCCAAACCGTGACCGGGCGCGCGCGAGACGAGCGCACGCTGCGGGGCCGTGTGGCCGTGATCGGGATCGGTGAAACCGAATATTATCGTCATGGCGCTTCTCCCGATCCGGAATTCAAGCTCGCGTTGAAGGCGATCCTGGCGGCTTGCGAGGATGCCGGGCTCGATCCCCGCGAGATCGATGGCTTCTCGTCCTACAGCGACGATCGCAGCGAGGCGTCACGGCTGGCTGCGGCGCTGGGTACGCATCGACTGCGCTCCGCGACCATGCAATGGGGCGGAGGCGGCGGCGGTTGCAGCGCGGCGGTTGCCAATGCGGCCGCCTCGATCGTCGCGGGCCTTGCCGATTGTGTCGTGGTGTTCCGCTCATTGGCGCAGGGCCAATATGGCCGTTTCGGACAGGCAGCCGGGATTCACACCGTTTCGGGCGAACGGTCCTATCTGATGCCCTATGGGGTGCTGGCTCCCCCGCAGCGCTTTGCCATGCGGGTGCAACGCTACATGCACGAGCATGGCGTGCGACAGGAGGCTTTGCGCGCGATTGCGCTCGCCTCCTATCATCATGCCCAGGCCAACCCGCGCGCGGTGATGCGAGGCAAGCCGCTGGATATCGAGAAGTACGATGCCTCGCGCTGGATCGTGGAGCCCTTCCATCTTTACGATTGCTGCATGGAAAATGACGGCGCAGCGGCATTGGTGCTGGTATCGGCAGAGCGCGCCAGCGACTTCCGGCACAAGCCGGCCTATCTGCTCGGTGCGGCCTTCGGATCCGGACATCGTGCGGCGGCAACGGCGCACAATGCGCCGCTCTACGCCACCGCGAACTTCGGCACCGTTGCATCCGATCTGTACCGCATGGCCGGGGTAGGGCCGTCAGATGTCGGTGTGGTCCAGGCGTACGAGAACTTCACCGGCGGTGTCGTGATGGCGCTGGCGGAGCACGGCTTCTTCAGGCCCGAGAAGGCCAACGACTTCCTGACCTTCGACAATTTGATCGCTCCATCCGGGAGGCTCCCGCTCAACACCAGTGGCGGCAACCTTGCCGAATGCTACATGCACGGCTTTGAGCTGGTGTTGGAAGCGGTTCGTCAGGTGCGTGGCGCGTCGGCGAGCCAGGCTCGACGAAATGATGTGGCGCTGGTGATCGGCGGCCCGATGGTGACGCCGGCCAGCAACCTCATTCTGGGTTCAGAGGCGACGCTATGAGTGGGTCTTCACGTGCGCACTATCTCCCTGCCGGGTTGCCCATTCCGGTCAGTGACCCAGATGGGCTTTCGGCGCCGTATTGGATGGGCCTGCGGGAAAACCGCCTGCTGGTGCAACGCTGCGTCCGCTGCCGTTCCTGGCAGTTCGGGCCTGAATGGATTTGCCACAATTGTCATTCCTTTGACCTTAGGTGGACGGACGTCGAGCCGACCGGCCGCATCTACAGTTGGGAACGCGTGTGGCATCCGTCATACCCGGCGCTAAAGCAGCACGGCCCGTATCTCGCGCTGCTCGTCGAGCTACCACACGCCGGTGGCGTGCGCATGGTGGGTAATCTGCTGGGCGATCCGCGCCAGACCGTGGTCATCGGAACTGAGGTTGGAGGAGTCTTCGAACATCACCCGGAGTCCGATCCATCCTTTTCGTTGCTGCAATGGCGGCTGAAGCAAGGCGCTGACCGGGTGGACGGTCACTCGACCGGCTAACAAGTTTTGTGGATTGGCAAGAATAATCCAGACGCAGACGAGCCGGACCCGGTGTGTCGACGTTATTTCTCTTGGCTTAAGCTGGCTCAAACGAGCGCAGGATGGATGGGGCGAAAGTTCAAGTATTGCTGTGGCTTAGAAGATCGCTTGAGCAGCGAGAGATCAAGAAAAATCCATCGCCAGCTAGATGACGTTGGATGCAGGACCGAAGGCGGGCAATCAATAACGGCCACCGTCGCGCTTCTGCTGGGCGATCCAATCTGACAACGTCTTTTTCGGCGTCGGCGCTGAGGTCCGGCTTGGCGTTGTTCTCGGGTTCTCGCCCGCGCCCCTTGCCGAGCGGGCTCGCTGCTTATCCGTCCGGTTCAAGGCAGCACTCGAACTTTCTGCAGCTTCCTTCTCAAGACGCAGCTTTTTCAATCGCGCCATCTTGTCGCGTTCTGCATCTGCTTCGGGTCCCTCGGACAAGAGCGTCCTTTGCTGAGCATCCTCCGCCGAGACCACGATTCCCACAATCGTCGTCTCTCCAAGCGCCTTGCAAGCTTCGAGCCGCTGTAGTCCCTCGACCAGAACGAAGCGGTCTTCGTCGGGCCTGACGAGAATGGGGGTTTGTTGTCCGATTTCCAGAATGCTTCCAGCGATCTCCTCGACGACTTGAGGCTTGATTGCCTTCCTTCTTTTCACGGGAACGTAGATCTTCTCGATTGGGAAGCTTTCCGGTTTGGGCATAACGTCTACTCCGCTGTACAGGCCCGTCCGAAACGTATGCCGGAGAGGCAGGATTTTAAGAATGAACCGCGCGGCTGCAATGGCAATCTTAGCGCGCCGAGGCTTGATCGGTGCGGGAGCCGGGCGCATTCTGAGCGGTGCAGCGCCAACGCGTGATTGTCCGGCGAGCGGTTGCAGTGAGAGTAGGCTATGCGCCTTGTTTCCATCCAGGATCACGACGCGATCCGTGTCATCACCTATGCTAACGCCCCATTCGGCACCATGACGGCCGTCGGGGCGGCTGAGATGTTCGATGCGGTAGCCGCTGCAGGGATGGCCCTATCGGTCCGGGTCATTGTCATTACAGGGGGCCTACCTGGCATCTTCATCCGTCACTACGACGTTGGGGAACTCTCTGAGGCCGCAGACGCGATTGAGCGCGGAGCGCCTCGCGCCCCGCCGTCGCCTGGTCCTCGACCACCCGGTTTCCACGCGCTGACGGATGCGATTGCAGCGGTCGACAAGCCGGTCATTGCGGCTATCAATGGCCTGTGCATGGGAGGAGGCTTCGAGCTTTCGCTGGCCTGCGACCTGCGCATCGCCGGGAGCAGTGTTACGGCGATTGGGCTTCCGGAAACGCGCATCGGCATCTTTCCGGGTGGTGGCGGTACACAGCGTTTGCCCAGGATCGTTGGAGAGGCCAGGGCGCTCGAGATGATCCTTCGTGGCCTGACAGTGACGGGACAGCGCGCGCACGAAATCGGAATTGTGCATGAGGTCGTCGCCGATCCGCTCGCGCGTTCCCTTGAGATCGGCGCTGAGCTATCGGGCCGAAGTGCCGAAGGCCTGGCCTTTGCCAAGCGCCTTACCCGGTCAGCTCTCGACCGTCTGTTGGCCGAAGGCCTGGCTGACGAGCGCAAAAGCTTTTCCACCGTGATGAGGACAGCTTCGGCTCGGGAAGGCCTGCGGGCCGGCCGACCACCAGCCGAAATCCAGAAGCTCTAATGTCACACGGCTCCCCTTGAGGTAGCCGGACGCTCGCACGCGAGGGCTTCCCGGTGAGCTTGAAACGTGGCTCACGAGGGCTGGAAGTCTTAATATCCCAACGAGAGCACCTCGCAGCTATGCTTGAGCGGGGATGGCGCCATGGCGTAAGGGTACACGACCATGCTCATGATGAGGTCAGTCCTCAGGTTCACGACGGGGCGTTATCTTCAGCGCAAGAGCTTCAAATTGCCGGTCAGCGACCGAACCCATTTCTCGGGCCCGTAGAAGCCCAAGCCGTCAATCGTCTCGTTCGAGAGCGCGCGCAGCGGAAATTCGGCGAGATAGTCCTCAAAGCGGTGGAGTCCCCTGGCGAATTGAGGAAAGGGGACCAAAACGGCGCCGCTCGCCAATGGCTGCGCGCGCGTCAGCAGTACGGACAGCGCTTCGGGCGTGGCTTGCAGAATTGGTACCGGACGGTTTGCATGTGTGGGCAAGCTTACGGGGCGCGAATATCGCAACGTCAGGGCCGGCGACAGCCTCAGCGGCGTCTACAAGCGAATGCTCACGCTCAGTAGCGGACGGTACGCGCTGATCGAGCAGTCGCGCGAATTCGTCCTGGTGCCCTGGCGGCCGGTTCTGGAGCGCGCGCGTGGCCAACTCGTCAGCGGCAGCGTCGGCGGAGAGGGCATTTCCTGGTCGATCGGAATGAAGCGCGGCATCGGACGCTAGTCCAGAGCCTCTCCGACTTCGACGCGGCTAGCCGGGTGCAAGTCCGACCCTGTATCGCTGCGCAAGGCGCCAGAACCAGTCCTGATCGAGGTTGGTCTGTCGATCGATTTCTCTGACTGAGCTGAGTGCGCGATCGAACAGCGCATAGCAGAGACCTTCGTCGTCGTGGCGGGCGTAATAGGCGATGCCATCGGGATTGAGCGGATGGCTGAAAAGCGCCTTCGACCAGGCCTGCGGCACGTCGTAAGGCAGTCCGCCATGCACCAGCTCGGCGGTCGCGCCGAGAATGGCGAGGGAGGGGCCGGCCAGTCTGACCAGCGAAAGATCTGCCGTGATCTTGAGGCGAGCATAGGCCTTGCGACGGAGCAGGCTGGGGTCGAGCAGCGTCCGTCCCGGCACGCGGAGGAACGTCTCCGCGAAGGCGCCAAAAGGCTCTCGGGCGGCATAGAGAACGCCATAGCTCCCGTCGGGCGCATTCAGCCGGCCGAGACGCGATGTATCGAAGAAGATTGGATCGTACCCGGCGGTGTAGAACCGGTGAACGACCGTACCCGCCCGCAGCCGGACCTGGCGGGGACGGCGACGATCGAGATCGTCCGGCGGCAGCGGAGCGCTCACGCGCCTTGCTGAGCCATGCGCCGGGCGGCCTCGACCACAAGTTCAACCTTGCCTTCCCTCAGGAGGTCGATCGGCTTGCGGCCGCCCAACCGGTCGTCAGGCTGGGCGAGGAAGTTCAGAACCGTCCAGGGGTTGTTGGTCGGCAGCGCCTCCTGGACGGACTTGAGACCTTCGACGACGGTGCCGTCGACGTTGAACTGAAGCGTCGGAAAGCTTCGGTGGTTGCTGGGACCCGGTACCGCAAGGAGGCTGCCTTCCTGCACGCGCTTGTCGACGGCCTGCCGGGAGATGCCCCGCAGGAGCGTTCTGACCTGGTCCAGATCATACGCACCGCCGGATCGCCGAAGATCCTCCTGCGCAATGCGGACGCCCTCGAGAACGGCGAGCGCGCGGGCATTGGGCGCGAATGCGTCCTTGTTGACGACAGCGGTTTTCTTCGCCGCCTCGGAGAAGAACCGGAATGATTGCCCCGTTAGTTGCTTGTTCTGCTCACGCACCTTCTGCAGTGCGGTCACGCTTTTGGAAACGATGGCGACCTGCGCGTCGGCAGGAAGCGCGAGGCTCTTCAGGGCCGCGGGTTTCTGCTTAAGTACCATCATCACACCGTCCTCGTGGACGGACAGATCCTCGGTACCGGAGGGCTTTGACTGTGCCTTGGACATGAGCTGAACTCCGCCTTCAATATCGGTATCGAATGCAACTTTGTCAACTTTGACAAACCACAACAGAGGTATTATAGTAGTATAATTGATCCGTGTACGAGATCGCTGCCATCGCGCAGCCCGTCGCGCGGCGATAGTGCTTTCGTCACCGTGCGCCCTTTTTCAGGCTGACGGTCGATGCGACCATCGACGTTGAAGGCACAAGCGGCCCTCGTTCGATTCGTTCATTCGCCGGTGTGCGCATGCGCGATCACCAATCCTGGGCAAGGCCGAACCAGTGATCCAGTTTGATCATGCCATTCACCTTCAATTGAGGAGCTTCCTCACCCACGCCGAGACTGCCGCGACAATGATCTTGCTTCGATGGGTTTGATCGAGCCGGATCTCGTTGCCGACGGCGATTTTTATTCAGGTTGAATGCGAGCCGTCATCCCGCTTTTCATCTCGCCGCGCTCGTTGCGAGCGTCGAGTGGGGCGGACAATGTTTCCGGCAAAAATCTACGTCGGTCAGATCACCGTTGTCTTCGGCATCGTCATCGCGTCGACATGGGGAGCGACGCAATGGACGGCGGCGGCGCTCGGATTTCAGGCGCGGCTTGGCGCGCCGTGGTTCGCCATTAGCGGCTATCCGGTCTACCTGCCCTGGCGATTGTTCGAATGGTGGTTCGCCTATGAGCCCTATGCGCCCGAGATATTTGCGGAGGGCGGGGCTATCGCCGCGGCTGGCGGCATTGCGGGCGCGCTGTTTGCAATCTTGAGCGCCTTCAGTACGGCCGCTTTGGATCGGCGAGGGGGGCGGCCGACGTCGCGCATGTCTTGAATGTGCAGATCAATGATGTCGCCGAAGGTCTTCGCTTTTCCGGCAGCGCGCGGTTTGGGTGATCCGCTACGATCAACATTGCGCTCCACGTCGAGCGCCCATTCCTCGCCGTCCTTGCGGCGGCGAAAGGTCTCTGCCACATAACGGTTCTTGCGGCGAACTTGGACCCGCCAGTTCCCTGACGGCAACTGAGTGAAGGTGGCCATGGTCGTGTGCTTTTCCCAAACGGTGTGCGATACGTGTGCGTCTAGAGGTTAAATCGGGTACAAACGTGTGCAAATTCAGCAAATTTGGCGGGTACTCGTTCTTGTTACATCCCATTGAGAGCTTAAGGTAAATCATTGGAATCGCAAGACTATCTCTTTTCTGTGGCACCCATGATGGACTGGACCGACCGGCATTGCCGGGTCTTCCATCGGCTGATGTCGCGGCGGGCGCGGCTCTATACGGAGATGCTGACGACCGGCGCCATTATCCACGGCGACCGGGCCCGGCTGCTCGGCTTCGATGCCAGCGAGCATCCGGTGGCGTTGCAGCTCGGCGGTTCCGACCCGCGCGATCTGGCGACCGCCGCAGGGATCGGCGAGCAGTTCGGTTACGACGAGATCAATCTCAATGTCGGCTGTCCCTCCGATCGGGTGAAGGATGGCCGCTTCGGCGCCTGCCTGATGGCCGAGCCCGCGCTGGTCGCCGAAGGCGTTGCGGCGATGAAGCGCGCGGTGCGGATTCCCGTCACGGTGAAATGCCGGATCGGCATCGACGACCAGGATCCGGAAGTCGCGCTCGATACGCTGGCGCGCGCCGTGATTGCCGCGGGCGCGGCCGCGCTCGTCGTGCACGCGCGCAAGGCCTGGCTCAACGGATTGTCGCCGAAGGAGAACCGCGACATCCCGCCGCTCGACTACGATCGGGTCTATCGCCTCAAGGCGGCGTTGCCGGATGTGCCAATCATCATCAACGGCGGCATCACGAGCCTCGCCGAAGCGAAGCAGCATCTGGCGCATGTCGATGGCGTGATGCTGGGGCGGGCGGCCTATCAGGAGCCGTGGCGGCTGCTCACCGTCGATTCCGAGCTGTTCGGCGAGACTGCGCCGCACGTGACGATGAAGGACGTGTTCGCGGCGATGCTGCCCTATATCGAGCGGCGGCTTGCCGAAGGCACGCGACTGCATTCGATCACGCGGCATTTCGTCGGCGCCTTCCATGGCGTCCCGGGCGCGCGTGCGTTCCGCAGGCACCTCGCGGAGAACGGCGTTCGGCCGGGGGCTGACATCGATGTGCTGCGCGAGGCGATCGCATGCGTCGACGATCGCACGCCGGCGGCGGTCGCGGCCTGAGGGCGATCGTTATGGCTTGCGCTGACGCCGCGTGACGTCTTGTGCGACCTTCAGGAAATTGAACAGATGCGGCATCCGGTTGTCGCGCCGGTAGTTCAGCGACAGCGCAGTGCCCGGATTGTGTCCCTCATAGGCGCGGTAGGCGACGCCGGGTCGCTCTGCCTCCGAGACCGATTTCGGCACCAGCGCGATGCCGACGCCGACCGACACCAGGCTGATCGCGGTCTGATAGTCCTGGGCCAGCACCTGCGATTTCGGAATGAAGCCTTCTTCGAGGCAGATATTGAGGATGTGGTCGGCGAAGCTCGGGCGCGGCTTGCGCGGGTAGAGGACGAACGTCTCGGCCTTCAGCGCCGCCAGCCGCGGGACCTTTTGCTCGAGCAGGGGCGAAGTGTCAGAGAGCGAGAGGATCAGCGGCTCCTGCAGCAGCGGCTCGGACTTCAGCTCCTCGTCGTCGAGCGAGGGGCGGGCGATGGCGATATCGATCTCGCGCTGGATCACCGCGCGCTTCTGCTCGGCGTTGTTCATCGCCGAAAGCGCGAGCTCGACGTCAGGATAGGCCGAACGAAACGCCTGGATCACGCTTGGCAGCACGCCATAGGTCGCCGATCCGACGAAGGCGACGCGCAGGTGCCCGGAAAAGCCTTCGCCGATCCGCTTGATCTCGCGGTGCGTGCGGTCGAGCCGCTCCAGCACGTCGCGCGCGCGTTCCAGCAGAACGCCGCCAGCCTGGGTCAGCCTGATCTGGCTGCGGCTCCGGTCGATCAGCATGACGCCGAGATCGCTCTCGAGTTGCGCAATCTGCCGGCTGAGCGGCGGCTGCGCGATCGCGAGCCGCGATGCAGCACGGCCGAAATGCAATTCCTCGGCGACGGCGACGAAATAGACCAGCCGCCTGAGATCCATGACATCGTCGCGATCGGTCACGGCTAGCCGAACGCTTGCTCGCGCGCTTCCGCGGAAGCGGCGGAAAAACCCTGCCGGGTTCGATATCGCGTGGTCATGTGCGCACGATCGAGACGATGGTTCCGACGCGAAGACTGGGCGTGGGTCCGTGGATTGTCAATTGTCCGCGGGAACGACGCCATCCGGTTAGTCCTTCCGGGCGAAGGTGCGGATCTTGTCCTCGTCGACCTCTACGCCGAGACCGGGGCCATCAGGGACGCAGATCTCGAACTCGTCGAATCTGATCGGCTTGACGACCAGATCCTCCACCAGGATTCGCGGACCGAAATGTTCGGTGCCCCATTCGAGCCTGGGCAGGGTGGCGAAGGCGGCGAGATGCGCCGCCGCGCCGATGCTGCTCTCCAGCAGGCAGCCGCCATAGAGCTCGAGCCCGTGCGCGGCCGCGACCGCAGCGGCGCGCTTCATCTCGAACAGGCCGCCGCTCTTGACGAGCTTCAGCGAGTAGACGCTGCCGCAGCCCATCGCGCCCGCGCGCGCGATTTCCTCCTTGGTGAAAGCCGCTTCGTCCACCAGCAACGGGATCGAAGTGCGGGCCGCGACCCGCGCCATCGCTTCCAGTTGCAGCGCCGACACCGGTTGTTCGATCAGGGCAACATCCAGCTCCTCCAGCGCGGGCATGAAACGGATGCATTCGGCCTCGGTCCAGCCCTGGTTGACATCGACGATCAGGCGCACCTCGTCGCCGAGGCCGGCGCGCAGCGCTTGCAGCCGCTTCAGATCGACCTGCGGCCGGTTGAAGCCGAACTTGATCTTGAACTGACGGTGTTCGCGGCGCCGCAGCTTCTCTTCCGCTTCTTCCACCTCCTGGCCGCTGTCGCCCGACGCCAGCGCCCAGATCACCTCCATGCGTTCGCGCACGGCGCCGCCGAGCAGCGCGCTGGCGGGCAGGCCGAGCGTCTTGCCGGCGGCGTCAAGCAGGGCGGACTCGATGGCGCCCTTGGCGGCGAAATTGCGGGTGGCGGCCTTGCTCATGCGCAAGGCATTGGCTTCGAAGGCGAGCGCAGGCTGTCCGAGCAGCGCCGGCGCCAGATAATTCGTGACCGCGGCGTTGATCGACTCCACGCTCTCCTCGGCCCAGCGCGGCCCGCCGAGCGTCGAGGCTTCGCCGATGCCCGTCACGCCGTTATCGAGCAGGACGCGCACCAGCACGTAACCCTGATGCGTGACTTCCGTGTTCGAGAGCTTGTGCCGGCGGCGGGTCGGTGCCTCCACGATGGTCGCGCGGATGCTGCGGATCGCAGTGTCCTTTGCGTGAGCCTGCACGCGCTCCACGGGCTCGGCGATTTCGATCACGGCACGACTCATATGTCCTCGCAGGTCAGTTCAGAGTGAGCCCTGCCAGGCTGATGGGCCTGGCAGGACGTAACGGGTCTTACTCGGCCGCGACGAGCCGTTCGACGGCGGCTTTCTTGAGCTTGAAGTCGAAGTTGAGAATCAGATCGGTGTCGGCGCCGGCGGGGGCCTTGGCGAACTTGCCGATCAGGCTCTGCTTCACGGCGAACACCGAGTCGTTGTCGAGATACTTGGTCTCGGAATCGTAGATCTGCGAGATCAGCGATTGATAGCCGTCCTTCGAAAGCATGAAATGGATGTGGCCAGGACGCCAGGGATGGTGGCCCATATATTTCAGCAGCTCGCCGCCGGCGCCGTCATAGGGGATCGGATAGGGCTCGGGGCGGAGCGCCACGAGGGCATACTCGCCGTTGGCGTCGGTCGTGAAGCGTCCGCGCAGATTGTAGGCCGGCTGTTCCGGATCCTGCAGGTCGTAGAGGCCGTTCGGCGCGTCTTCCCAGACGTCGATCGTGACGCCCTCGATCGGCCGCCCCGCGGTGTCGCTGATGCGCCCTGAGACCTTGACGGTCTGCGCGTTGTCGAACGTCTTCTTGATGATGGAGGCGCCCTTGGGCAGCACCGGCGGGTTTTCCCGGTAGAACGGTCCGAGCACGGTCGACTCGCTCTCGCCGTCGGTGACCCGGTGATCGAGCATGTCGACCAGCACCTCGACGCCGAGGATGTCGGCGATCAGGATGAACTCGTTGCGCTTCTCGTCCGAGATGTCGCCGGCACGGCGCAGGAATTCGCATGCGGCGAACCACTCGGCGAAGGTCAGGTCCACCTCCTTGCAGAAGTCGTGCATGTGGCGGATCAGGCTCGTCATGATCTGCCGGTTGCGATCCGGAATGTCCTTGGAGAGCGCGGCGATCACGTGGTCGGTGATGGTGTCCTTGTTGACGTTCAGCATGGTCGTTCCTCCTTTTCTTGCAGTTTGCTCAAACTTGCATCCCCGTTCTTTCGGGAATATCGGTTGCTGGTCTCACCAGACAAATTCGTAAGCGGCATTCTCCAGCGTCGCGGGCGCGGGGTGCGGATCGGCAAGGCCGCCGAAGCGGCCGCGGAAGAACAGCAGCGGCTTCTTGCTGGGCTCCAGCGCCATCTCGCGGACGTGGCCGAGGAAGATCGTGTGGTCTCCAGCGACGATCTCATCGGCGAGATCGGTCACGAAGTATGCCGCCGCGTTGGCGATGACGGGCAACTCGTTGCGGCGCTCGAACACGTCACAGAGGTCGAGCTTGGGCTTGCCGGCGAAATGCCAGGCGAGATCCTCCATGCCCTCGGCGAGGATGCTGACCGCAAAGCGGCCGGTGTTCTGGATGTTGCACAGCATCTTCGCGCTCTTCGCGATCGAGATCGCGACCAGCGGCGGATCGAGCGAGACCGACATGAAGGCGTTGGCCGTCATGCCGTGATCGCGGCCCAGGCAATGCGTGGTGATGATGGTGACGCCGGTGCCGAACTGGCCACAGGCATTGCGCAACTCTCGCGGATCGATGGCGGTCATTGGCTTGCGACCTCGAGTTGGGCCAAACCGGATCGGTTGGCCGGTGGCGCGGTCACGATATCTCGCCAGTTTTCCAGCGTCGCCGCGGTGGCGGCAAGGCCGGATCGTCGCAAGGCGCGAATCCGGCTGCTGGAGACGATCTCGCCATTGCCGCAGCGCACCGGCGGCAGGATGCGGGTGTTGAAGTGCTGCCGCAACAGCAGCGCGGTGCCGCCCTTGCAGGACCCGAAGCGGAAATCCTCGCCGACGATGACTTCGCGTGGTCGCAGAAGCTGCAATTCGGCGAGGAAATCGAGCGCGGTGCGCCGGACGTAGATCTGGTTGAAATCGGCGACGACGACGTGGTCAGGCGCGAATGTTGCGATGCGCTCGAGTTTTTCGCGAAGCGAAATCAGCGGCTTGGCCTGGCCGAAATACACTTTTGGCGGCGGATCGAAGGTGTAGACCACGGCTGCAATGCCGCGGCGCCGCGCTGCCGCGATGGTCTGCCGCAGCAGTTCCTGATGGCCGCGGTGGACGCCGTCAAATGCGCCGATGGTCACGACGCAGGCGTCGAGGGCCAATTTCCCATCGCGATGGAAAGCGACAGCGCTGCTGTCAAAACCCTTGCCCATGGTTCGCTCCCTTGCCGTGCTGCATCAGCTGCGGCTTGCGCCGGCCGAACGATCCCTGCCGTCCGGTCCGTGCCATCGAGTCATAGCCCGAGCCAGGCCGGTCTGCGCGGTATGGTGTGATACCTTTCGCCCGCTTCGGGTGAGCGCGTAGCGTTTCCTCCGATGTCACGCCGTCCAAGAGCGTGACGAGATGGTCTTAAGGCCGGTGTGGCAACGCCGCCGGTCCAGCGACACAAGCGGAGGAGAAACCCATGACTACAGCAGCAGCCCTGCGGGCCGACGTGCCAGCGTCGACCACCAGCGTCTATACCGGTGCGGAATTCCTGGACAGCATCCAGGATGGCCGGGAAATCTACATCTACGGCGAGCGCGTCAAGAACGTCACCCAGCATCCAGCCTTCCGCAATTCGGCGCGGATGGTGGCGCGCTGGTACGACCGTTTCCATGAGAAGAAGGATCAGATCGGCGTCCTGACCGACACCGGCTCGGGACAGCTGACCCATCCGTTCTTCCTCGGCTCGAAGACGGCCGACGACCTCGTCAAGGGCCGCGATGCGATTGCCGAATTGCAGAAGGTTGCGTTCGGCTGGATGGGCCGCTCGCCGGACTACAAGGCGTCGTTCCTCGGCACGCTGGGGGCGAATTCAAGCTTCTATGGCGATTACGCCGGCAATGCGAAGAAGTGGTATGCCCGGACCCAGGAGCGTCTCGACTTCTGGAATCATGCCATCGTCAATCCGCCGATCGATCGCGACCGCGCCATCGAGGAGGTGCGCGACGTCTTCATGCATGTCGAGAAGGAGACAGACGCCGGCCTGATCGTTTCGGGCGCGAAGGTGGTCGCGACCGGCTCGGCGCTGACGCACTACAACTTCATCGCCCACTACGGTATTCCGATCAAGGATAAGTCGTTCGCGCTGATCTTTACGGCGCCGATGGATGCCAAGGGCATCAAGCTGATTGCCCGCTCGTCCTACGAATTCACGGCGGCGGCGACCGGCTCGCCGTTCGACTATCCGCTGTCCAGCCGCTTCGACGAGAACGACTCGATCCTCGTGTTCGACAAGGTGCTGGTGCCCTGGGAGAACGTCTTCATCTATGGCGATGTCGACAAGATCAACCAGTTCTTCCCGGCCTCGGGTTTCATCCCGCGGTTCACGCTGCACGGCGTGACGCGGCTTGCCGTCAAGCTCGACTTCATCGCCGGCCTGTTCTCGATGGCCGTCGAGGCGACCGGGTCGAAGGATTTTCGCGGCGTGCAGACGGCAGTGGGCGAGGTGATCGCCTGGCGCAATCTGTTCCACGGCATTGCGGACGCCATGGTGAAGTCGCCGATCGCCTGGCAGGGGACCGACGGCTACAATCTGCCGAATCTGAACTACGGGCTGGCCTATCGCGTGTTCGCACCGATGGCCTATCCGCGGATCAAGGAATTGATCGAGCGTCATGTGGCGAGCGGCCTGATCTATCTGCCGTCGAGCTCGGCCGATCTGGAGAGCGAGGCGATCCGGCCCTATCTCGACCGCTTCGTGCGCGGCTCCAACGGCTATGCCGCGATCGACCGGATCAAGCTGCTGAAGCTGCTCTGGGACGCGGTCGGCTCCGAGTTCGGCGGCCGGCATGAGCTCTACGAGCGCAACTATGCGGGCAATTACGAGAACCTGCGCGTCGAGACGCTGATGGCCGCGAGCGCCACCGGCGACCTCGGCGCCATGCAGGATTTCGTGCGCAATTGCATGAGCGACTACGACGTCTCCGGTTGGACGGCGAAGGACCTCGTCAACCCCGACGACATCAACCTCGTCAGCCGCGGTCTGGTGCAGGGCTGACGATTTGTTAGACGGATCAATGGAGCCGCCACAAGTTGCGTGGCGGCTCCACGCCGTTCCATCTTGTCGCAGAAGGGGTTCACTTGTCATGCTGTTCCACGTCGAAATGGATGTGCGGATTCCGCACGATCTCCCGGTCGAGAAGGTCGACGCGCTGAAGGCGGCGGAACGCGTCCGTGCCATGGAGCTGCAGCGTACCGGGGCCTGGCGCCATCTGTGGCGGGTGGCGGGGCGCTACGCCAATGTCAGCATCTTCGACGTGTCTGGCGCGCAGGAATTGCACGACATCCTGTCCAGCCTGCCGCTGTTTCCGTTCATGGAGATCCAGGTCACGCCGCTGTGCCGGCACCCGTCGTCGATCCACGACGACGACCGGTAGTGGTGGAGTAGGCGCCGTCGCGCTAGTCGACGGCCGTGCGCGCGCGCCGGTGGCGGCTTGAGGTGTTGATACTGCCGGTGACGTCGGGGTAGCCGGTCAGGCTCAGCGTGTCGGCGCGAACGCCCCAGCTCTCGAGCCGGTCGAGGAAGCTCATGCCGAGCAGGTTGGTCTTCATCTGCCCGCGCTGCACCACCAGCGCCGGCACCGATTTCTCGACCAGCTTGCCGACCGCGAGCCGGTCGAGCGTCAGCCGCGCCGCCTTGGTGTGACCGCCGGCGGTCTCGAGGTCGACATTGTATTCGAGCATATCGATCGGCAGCCCGATCGCTTTCGCGGTCTCCCAGGTCAGCACGACCGAGGTCGCGCCGGTGTCGATCACCATCGGGGCGCTGACGCCGTTGATCTTGGCGCGGAACGCGAACTCGCCACCCTGACCGCGCGCGATCTGCACGGCGGGGGCGGAGCTGGAGGTGGAGGCTGAGGCGGTGATGCTACGGCCGAAGATCTGGGTCAGATTCTCCCTGGCGCGGGCGATCTGCTCGGGGTCGCCATACGCGACGACGGCGCCGGCGGTTGCCATCAGCAGCACGATGACGAGGAGGATACGGGTCACGGCGCAACTCCCGCCGCAACGCCGATCACGCGCGCTTCGGACGCGGCTCCATGCGCTCGAGCCCAGCCTCGGCCATGCGTGTCGGCAGCGTCGCCATCACCGACAGCCGCTCCGCGCGGTCCATCTTGTGCCAGCGCGCGATCTCCGGAAGCGTGCGGCCACAGCCGAAGCAGAGCTTCGTTCTGGGGTCCATCATGCAGACTGCGATACACGGCGTCTCTGAGCTCATTGTTCAAGTGTTGAACGGTTTCGGCGGCCGGTGCAAGCCGGTTGACGTGGGATGCTGCATCACGCCTCGGCTTTTTGTCGCGAGCATGGTCCCGGCGCGAACGCCTTGGGTTTATTGCCAGAGCGTTTTCGAGCGAAGTGGATACCGGTTCGCGTAAAGAAAGCGCGTCAGAGCCAAAATCTGGAGCCCCGTTCCGAATCCATCGGAACGGAAAGGGCTCTAGTGATAACCGCGTCACGATCTTCCGCGACATGCTCTACAATCCGGTGCCGGCACTCATGATCGACTTGCGGCGCACGCGTTTCCGGTCGGCGCCCATCGCGGGCTCGACGGGCTCCGGCGGCTGCATCGGCGGTGCTTCTTCCGCCATTGGCGCCAGCGCGCTCATCACCCGTTCCGGCGGCAAGGTCACGATCACCTCGGTGCCGATGCGCAGCTTCGACTTCAGCGTGAAGGTGCCGCCATGCATGTCGATCAGGCTTTTCGCGATCGGCAGGCCAAGGCCCGCGCCCTGTTCCGCCGACTTGATCGAGTTGGAGCCCTGGCCGAAGGAGGCCAGCACGACCGGGATCTCGTCCTCGGCGATGCCACTTCCGGTGTCCTTGACGCTCAGATATTGCCCGCCCGACGCGGTCCAGCCGACCTTCAGCCAGATTTCGCCGCCCTGCGGGGTGAACTTGATCGAGTTGGAGAGCAGGTTGAGCACGACCTGGCGGATGGCGCGCTCGTCGCCCCAGATCCTCGGCATGCCGTGCTCGAACACCTCGTGGATGGTGATGCCGCGGCTGGAGGCGCGCAGCTTCAGGAGATGGTGGCAATCGGCGACGACATGCACCAGCGCCACGGCCTCCTCGTTCAGCTCGTAGCGGCCGGCTTCGATGCGCGACAGGTCGAGGATCTCGTTGATGAGATTGAGCAGATGCACGCCGGAATTATGGATGTCGGCGGAATATTCCTTGTAGACCGGCACGGTGTGCGCGCCGAAAATCTCGCTCTTCATCACCTCGGAGAAGCCGAGGATCGCATTGAGCGGCGTGCGCAGTTCGTGGCTCATCTGGGCGAGGAAGCGCGACTTGGCGACGTTGGCGGACTCGGCGCGGTGCCGCGCCTCGTCCGAGATCGCCTTGGCCTGTTCCAACTCGCCGATCAGCGCATCCTTTTCGGCGCGGGCCTCCAGCGTCGCCAGCGTGGTCGAATGCAGGCGGTGCGCGAGCAGGGCGAAATAGCCTTCGGCCGCAAGCGCCAGCAGCGCCAGCACGTAATTGTCGAACGCGCCATTGAGCACGAGGTCGAGCGCGATCGCGACCGTCACCGGAACCGTTGCCGCAAGGGCCGCGATCGGCAGGCTCGCGGCCAGCATGCTGGAGACCGCGATCACCAGCAGCATCAAAAACATCATCAGCGTGTTGGAGGCGAGATCGCGCCCGGCGGGGTGGATCAGGATCGCGGTCCAGCACAGGCCGTAGAGCAGGTCGAGCAGCACGAAGCGGGTCCGCCATTTGCGGGTGACCGCGACCGAGGTTGGTTCGGCGAGGAAGCGGGAACAACTGCGGATGATCGCGAGATGGACGCAGAGGATGCCGACTGTCCAGGCGCCGGCCACGATCGGCTTCATCCAGAGGCCAAACAGCACGCCGGTTGCCACCACGAGCAGCATCACGACGTAGGACGCCGAGATCCGGGTCTGGGCGTATTGACGGAGCAGTTCGGCGTCGAACGCCGGGCGGGTTCCACTGGTTGACGTTAACCGATCCCGCGCCTCGCGCACCCGCTGCGCGGCGACGCGCCGGCTGTTCACCGGCACCGTCACCTGAGGTCCTGCCGGAAGCGCTACAACTTCAGGCTTTTCTGCGGGATTACTCATCAACAACACAAATCCTGCCCACGAACCGCGCGGGCTTTTTGCATTGTCTATCTGTGACGCTAAATCATTAAGCGTTGCCTTAAAGAGCTAAGGAAAAGCGTAAACGGGGAGTTAAATTAACTTTTGCGCGGGGGTCCCGCTGTTGTGCGATGGCGGGCGCACACGCGCACGCCGGGTCTGACAATTCCATGTTGTCATGGCCGGGCTTGTCCCGGCCATCCACGTCTTGCTTTTCGTGGATCCAAAGACGTGGATGCCCGGGACAAGCCCGGGCATGACGAAATGGTGGGAAGTGTTACCGCTGCAGCCGCGCCAGCAGGCTCGACGTGTCCCAACGCTTGCCGCCCATCTTCTCGACCTCGGCATAGAACTGGTCGACCAGCGCGGTGGCGGGCAGGGTGGCGCCGTTGCGGCGGGCCTCCGCCAGCGCAATCGAGAGGTCCTTGCGCATCCACTCGACCGCGAAGCCGAAATCGTACTTGCCCTCGTTCATGGTCTTGTAGCGGTTCTCCATCTGCCAGGACTGCGCCGCGCCCTTGGAGATGGTCTCGATCACGGCGGCGACGTCGAGGCCGCTCTTCTTGGCAAAATGGATGCCCTCCGACAGGCCCTGAACCAGACCGGCGATGCAGATCTGGTTGACCATCTTGGTGAGCTGGCCGGCGCCCGCCGGCCCGAGCAATTTGCACATCCGCGCGTAAGCGCCGGTGATGATCGGCTCGGCGCCCGCATAGGCGTCTTCGCTGCCGCCGCACATCACAGTCAGCACGCCGTTCTCGGCGCCGGCCTGGCCGCCCGACACCGGCGCGTCGACGAATTTGAAGCCGGCCTTGGTCGCGGCGGCATCGAGCTCGCGGGCGACCTCGGCGGAGGCGGTGGTGTGATCGACGAAGGTCGCGCCCTTCCTGATCCCGGCGAAGGCGCCGTCGGGGCCGATCGTGACCGCGCGCAGGTCGTTGTCGTTGCCGACGCAGCACATCACGAAATCCTGGCCTTCGGCGGCGGCCTTCGGGGTCGGCGCCGTCTTGCCGCCGAACTTGTCGGCCCATTCCTTCGCCTTCGCCGCGGTCCGGTTGTACACGGTGACCTCATGGCCGCCTTTTTTCACGAGGTGTCCCGCCATCGGGAAACCCATCACGCCGAGACCGAGGAAAGCGACTTTAGCCATATCTGTTACCTTGTGATTTGCCGTGGTGATCGCCCCTTGAGACCGCCGGAAAACGTCGCGGCGGGCAGGGCATTCCGTCCATGGAAGGAGCCGCACCATACCCCCTGTGCAGCGGAGGGCAACGGCCTTGGTGGGATGGCAGAAGGCGGTTTTGTGCTAGGATTGGGCCACCAACGAACTTCACAAAAAAGGGAGTGTATCGCATGGGCATGAGCGTCGGTGTGCTCGATCATTTCAATATCCGGACCCGGAATCTCTCCGCCACGGTGCGGTTCTATGAGGACATCCTGGGCCTGGAAAAGGGCGCGCGGCCGAACTTCGCGTTCCCCGGTGCGTGGATGTACAGCGAGGGCAAGGCGGTCGTGCATCTGGTCGATATTTCGGCGACCGACGAGGCACAAAAGCCTGACTCGGGCGTCGTCCATCACGTCGCCTTTGCCAGCCAGGGCTTCGATGGGATGCGGCAGCGGCTTCAGTCCAAGGGCATGGAATTCGACTCGCGCCAGGTTCCCGGCGGCGATCTCTGGCAGATCTTCGTCAACGACCCCAACGGGGTCATGATCGAGCTGAACTACGAGGCCGCCAAGGAAGGCGGCTCCGCCGCGCCGGCCGAGCGGCGGGACGACGTCGGAGCGAGGTAGCCTTTTGCGCTGCAACGCTCTATGGGTCGGTCTCTTGAACTTTCCAGGAGATGCGCGGTGAGCGTGACGCAGCAACAGGTCCTCGATTGCCTTGCCAAGGTGATGTCGCCACGCGGCATAGCCTTGACCAACGCCAATGTGCTGTCGGCGATCACGGTAACCGACGGCAAGGTGTTCTTCTCGATCAATGTCGACGCCGCGGAGGCCCGCGCCTGGGAGAGCGTGCGTGCGCAGGCCGAGAATGCCGTGCGCGCCATTCCCGGCGTCAGCGTCGCGATGATCGCGCTGACCGCCGAGCGCAAGGCGGGCGCTGCGGCACCGGCGCCGCGGCCGGCCGGCGGCGTCCCGCCGGCGTCCGCCCATCGCCATCCGCATCCGCCCGGCGGGCAATCGCCGATGGCCCGGCAGGCCGAGATCCCCGGCATCTCCGCCGTCATCGCCGTCGCCTCCGGCAAGGGCGGCGTCGGCAAGTCGACCACGGCGCTCAACCTCGCGCTCGGCCTGCGCGACCTCGGCCTGCGCGTCGGGCTGCTCGACGCCGACATCTACGGCCCGTCGGTGCCGCGGCTGACCGGCATCCGCGAGAAGCCGCAGCTCAATGACGACAAGAAGATGGTCCCGCTGCAGCGCTTCGGCCTGTCGATCATGTCGATCGGCTTCCTGGTCGAGGAGGACACCGCGATGATCTGGCGCGGGCCGATGGTGATGTCGGCGATCACCCAGATGCTGCGCGACGTCGCCTGGGGCACGCTCGACGTGCTCGTGGTCGACATGCCGCCCGGCACCGGCGATGCCCAGCTCACGCTGGCGCAGAACGTTCCGCTCAAGGGCGCCGTCATCGTCTCGACCCCGCAGGACCTCTCGCTGATCGACGCCCGGCGCGGGCTTGCGATGTTCAAGAAGGTCAGCGTGCCGGTGCTCGGCATCGTCGAGAACATGAGCTATTTCCAGTGCCCGCATTGCGGCACCCGCTCGGATATCTTCGGCCATGGCGGCGCCCGCCACGAAGCCGAGAAGCTGGGGGTGCCGTTCCTCGGCGAGATTCCCCTGCACATCGCGATCCGCACCGCCTCCGATGCCGGCAACCCGGTGGTCGAGAGCGAACCGGACGGCCCGCACGCGGCGATCTACCGCGCGATCGGCGGCAAGGTCCGTGAGCAGCTGCAAGGCGTCATCGCGGCTGCCTGAGCCTGCGCTGCTGGGCCGATTGGTCGCGAAGCGTCGGGAGCCCGGCGGGCTTTCTTCACAGGCCCGTGGCCTTTGGACGATTGCTGAATCGGTTCCGGCCTGTATGTTTATGCAGGAGTGGCCGAATCGTACCACCCTTCGATCAGCGGAAGGCGGCCACGGGTGAAACCAAACTGCGGGAAGGGGCCGTGAGGCGACCATCGACATGGCAGCATCACGCGAAGCAAACAAACAGCACCGCAAACATCTGACGCGGGAGAAGCGCGCAGAGGCCTCCCGGCTGGCATTCAACATGGCCAAGAAATCCGACTCGATCGGCGAGGCCGCCGAGGTGATCGCCAAGACGTATGGTGTCAGCAAGACAACCGCGCAAAGCTGGATCCGGCGCGGGCGGTATTTGGCTGATCAAGCCAAGAAGGCGCGGGCGACGACGCGGCGCTGATAGCTCCGGTAACCCGACGGTTGAGAGCGGGCCGGACGGTCCGCACGCGGCGATTTACCGCGCGGTCGGCGGCAGCTCCGCGGCCACCTGCCAGGCGTCATCGTCGCTGCCTGAAGGCGCATTTTCCGGCTGATTTCCAGCCTCATCAGACTTTCGTTTAATTGGCGCGGTCATGCCATTGTCGCGTTTCCGTGACGCCGCCTTCCGTGTTAAAGGGCCGACCCAGAGCGCCTCGGCAAGCCTTTCACGCGGCTGCCGGAGAACTGCTTGCGGTCACTGGGAAACGCCCCTGAAGGAGAAGTCTTACGATGAAGCGTCGTGATTTTTTGAAAGTTTCTGCGGCCGGTGCTGCCGCGACGGCGGTTGCCGCGCCGGCGATCGCGCAGTCCTCGCCTGAAATCAAGTGGCGCCTGACCTCGAGCTTCCCGAAGTCGCTGGACACCATCTATGGCGGTGCCGTCGAGCTGTCGAAGTACGTCGCCGAAATGACCGACAACAAGTTCCAGATCCAGGTGTTCGCGGCGGGCGAAGTCGTCCCCGGCCTGCAGGCGCTGGACGCGACCTCCAACGGCACGGTCGAGATGTCGCACACCGTCGCCTACTACTATGTCGGCAAGGACCCGACCTTCGCGATCTACGCGTCGGTGCCGTTCGGTCTCAATGCCCGCATGCAGAACTCCTGGTGGTATCAGGGCGGTGGCCAGGAGCTCGGCAACGAGTTCTTCAAGAAGTTCGGCGTGATCGGTTTCCCGACCGGCAACACCGGCACCCAGATGGGCGGCTGGTTCCGCAAGGAGATCAAGACCGTCGCCGACATGTCGGGCCTGAAGATGCGCATCGGCGGCATTGCCGGCCAGGTGCTGCAGAAGGTCGGCGTGGTGCCGCAGCAGCTCGCCGGCGGCGACATCTATCCGGCGCTCGAAAAGGGCACCATCGACGCGGCCGAGTGGGTCGGTCCCTATGACGACGAGAAACTCGGCTTCCAGAAGGTCGCCAAGTACTACTACTATCCGGGCTTCTGGGAAGGCGGTCCGACCGTGCACTCCTTCGTCAACCTGGAGAAGTGGAACGCGCTGCCGAAGAACTACCAGGCGATCCTGGCCAACGGCGCCGCCAACGCCAACAGCTGGATGGCCGCGCGCTACGACATGCAGAACCCCTCCGCGCTGAAGCGGCTGGTTGCCGGCGGCACGCAGCTGCGTCCGTTCACCAACGAGGTGCTCGAGGCCTGCCTCAAGGCGACCAACGAGCTGTGGGGTGAAATCTCGGCCAAGAATGCCGACTTCAAGAAGTCGATCGAGGCCATGCAGGCGTACCGCTCCGACCAGTATCTGTGGTGGCAGGTCGCCGAATACACCTTCGACAGCTTCATGATCCGCTCGCGCACCCGCGGCTGATTGGCGTCTAGCCTTTTGGACGAGCGTTCGCGCGACGCGAACGCATTGCCCGGCCTCCGCAAGGAGGCCGGGTTTTTTGCGTCTGGCATTCGTGAAGGGGATGCTCCATGCTCGCATCCGAAGCCTCGGCACGAAGGCGGCGTGTGATCGGTCACCGGTCATGACGGCAAAAAGAAAAGCGGCGCGACGATCGAAAGCAGTCGACGCTCGGACAACACAATCGAACAGGGCAGGATTCAAATGAAGCGAAGAGATTTCATCAAGGTCACGGGTCTGGGCGTCGCCGGCGCCGCCACGGTCGCAGCTCCCGCGATCGCGCAGTCGATGCCGGAGCTCAAGTGGCGCTTGACGACGAGCTGGCCGAAGTCGCTCGACACGCTGCACGGCGGCGCCGAGCTGATGGCGAAGGCGGTCGGTGAAGCCACCGACAACAAATTCCAGATCCAGACCTTTGCCGCGGGCGAGATCGTGCCGGGCCTGCAGGTGCTCGACGCCGTGCAGAACGGCACCGTCGAGATGGGGCACACCGCGCCCTATTATTATTTCGGCAAGGACCCGACCTTCACCTTCGGCTCGGCGGTGCCGTTCGGGCCCAACATGCGCCTCAACCAGGCCTGGTTCATGCTGGGCGGCGGCAAGGACCTGCTCAACGAGTTCTACAAGAGCTACAACGTCACCTCGCTGCTCGCCGGCAACACCGGCTGCCAGATGGGTGGCTGGTTCCGCAAGGAGATCAACAGCGTCGACGATCTCAAGGGCCTCAAATTCCGCATCGGCGGCTTTGCCGGCAAGGTGATGCAGAAGCTCGGCGCGGTGCCGCAGCAGCTCGCCGGCGGCGACATCTATCCGGCGCTCGAGAAGGGCACCATCGATGCGGCCGAGTGGGTTGGTCCCTACGACGACGAGAAGCTCGGCTTCTACAAGGTCGCGCCGAACTATTACTTCCCCGGCTGGTGGGAAGGCGGCCCCATGCTGGTGGCGATGATCAATCTCGACAAGTGGAACGCGCTGCCGAAGCATTATCAGTTCGTGCTCGAGCAGGCAGGCCATCTCGCCAACAACTGGATGATGGCGCGCTACGACCAGGCCAATCCGATCGCACTGAAGAAGCTGCTCGCGGTCGGCACCAAGCTGCGTCCGTTCCCGCCTGCGGTGATGGAAGCTTCCTTCAAGGCCGCCAAGGAGCTGCATGCCGAGGTTTCCGCGACCAACGCCAACTTCAAGAAGGTCTATGACTCGCTGACCTCGTTCTCCAACAACGGCTATCAATGGTTCCAGGTCGCCGAGGTCGGCTACGACAATTTCATGGCGCGCCACTCGCAGGCGTGATTGCTGCGAGTTGGACAGGAAATCAGCCTCGGAGCGAAAGCGCCGGGGCTTTTTCCATGCCGCGATCGCGGCCGCGGCGCGACGCGGCTTGCGAAGACGCATGACCGCCGGTCGCTGGCCGTGGCGGCAGCTGCCAGTTCTCGATCTCCGGGCGCGAACGCGCAATCCGTTATGTTATCATGGCTAGCTGACGTCAGCCTTACACGGGCGCAATCAAAGGCGCCTGGCGTAGATTTTGATTGCAGCGGGGAGGCGGTATCTGTTTTCAGGGCAGTAACACGAGCTGGAGCAAC
This sequence comes from Bradyrhizobium sp. 33ap4, assembly GCF_032654765.1. Lineage (NCBI taxonomy): Bacteria > Pseudomonadati > Pseudomonadota > Alphaproteobacteria > Hyphomicrobiales > Nitrobacteraceae > Bradyrhizobium > Bradyrhizobium sp. 33ap4. The sequence continues at coordinate 69,542 of NZ_JAUMTJ010000005.1, forward strand.
ATGCGCTTGTGTCGCCATCGAGACGTCACCTTCGCATGCGTCTTGTTTTGACGACAGCAAGCAGAAGATCGATTGAATGAAGTCAGGATTGCTGCGATGCGCCTTCTGATCGTCGAGGACAATGTCGAGCTCTCGCGGCTGCTCGCCAGCGGGCTGATGGCGGCGGGATATGAGTCCGATGTCGTCAACAGCGTTGCCGAGGCGCGCGATGCGCTGCGCAGCGTCAGTTATGCCGCCATGATCCTCGATCTCGGTCTGCCCGACGGCGATGGCTTGTCGGTGTTGTCGGAGCTTCGCCGCAAGACCGACCCGCTGCCGGTCCTGGTACTGACTGCGCGGGGCGGCCTGCAGGATCGGGTCAGTGGCCTGCGCAGCGGCGCGGACGACTATCTGGCGAAGCCGTTCGCGCTGGAAGAGCTGGTGGCGCGGCTCGAAGCCATCCTGCGCCGACCCGGCCAGCTGCTCGGCTCCTCGCTGAAGCTCGCCAATCTGGTCTACGACACCGAGAGCAAGCAGGTGTTCGTCGACGGCGCTCCGCACGTGTTCTCGGCGCGCGAAACATCGGTGCTGGAGATCCTGTTGCGGCGGCAGGGGCGGGTGGTGCCGAAGAAGAATGTCGAGGACCACATCTTCGGCCTCGCCGGCGAGGTCGCCTCGAACGCGGTCGAGGTTTACGTGTCGCGGCTGCGCAAGCTGCTCACCGAGCACCGCGCCAGGGTCATCATCCATACCATTCGGGGCGTCGGTTATCTGATGGCGGAGGAGAAGTAGGCGTGTTCCGCTTCAAGTCGCTGACGTCGCGGATCGTGTTCCTGCACATCGTGGCGGTCGCGGTCGCGGCGATCTTCCTGCCGCTGCTGCTGCTGTGGCTGTTGAATTCGGAGATCAATCAGCTGCATCGCGAAGCGATGCGCGACCAGGCCGCCGATCTCGGCCAGAACCTCTCGGTCGATGCCGCGGGCAAGGTGCAGCTCAGCCTGCCGGACAGCCTGAGGGGGCTCTATTCCGACGCCTATGGCCGCTACCGCTACGACATCTACGATGCCGACGGTCATCTGCTGTTCTCGTCGCATCGCGAGGCGCCGCGACTGCCGGCGTCCGCCAACCGGATTTCCGGTGCCAGCGTCACCAAGCTGCTCGGCGGCCAGACGCTGCGCATCCTGGTCGCCGAGGACCTGTCGCATCGCGACGTCATCATCGACGACATCGTCTCCAACTTCTTCCGGCGGGTTGGCTGGATCACCATCCCGATCCTTCTGATCCTGCTTGCCACCGACATCCTGATCTTCCGCCGCGCGGTGACACCGCTGTTGCGGGCCTCGGAGGAGGCGAGAAGCATCGGACCGGCAAGGACCGATATCCGCCTGCCGACGGAGGGGATTCCAAGCGAGATCCTGCCGCTGGTGACGGCCGTCAACCAGGCGTTCGATCGCCTTGAGGAAGGTTTTCACGTGCAGCGCCAGTTCACGGCCGATGCCGCGCATCAGCTGCGCACGCCGCTTGCGATCCTCAGGACCCGGATCGAGACGCTCGATGCGGCCAAGGGGACCAGGGAGTTGCATGCCGACATCGAGAGCATGAGCCGCATCGTCAGCCAGCTGCTGGAGATCGCCGAGCTCGACACGCTGGTGCTGGATCCCGGCGAGACCGCGGATTTGCGCGCGGTGTGCACCGAGGTGGTCGGCTCGATCGCGCCCTATGCGCTGGCGCAGCAAAAGGACATCGCGTTGCGCGGCACTGACAGTCCGGTGCAGGTCAGGGGCAATGCGGAGATGCTGCAGCGGGCGATCTTCAATCTGGCGGAGAACGCCATCAAGTACACCGCGGAGAGAACCTCGGTCGATGTCGAGGTGCACGACAATGGTTCGGTGCAGGTGCGCGACTGCGGGCCGGGGATTGCGCCCGCCGAGCAGGGGCTGATCTTCCAGCGCTTCTGGCGCAGCGATCGCCAGCGCACCGACGGCGCGGGGCTCGGGCTCTCGATCGTGCGCGGCGTCGTCGACGATCACGATGCGACGGTGAGGGTGGAGAACCTGCCGTCCGGCGGCGCCCAGTTCACGCTGCGCTTCCGCCTCGCCAAGGCGGAGCCGGCGGCGTCCTGAGCCGGCCCGCGAACGTGCCGCGGCCTTGCCGGTCTACTTCACCTTGCCGTCGGACAGATCCATGATCATGCGCGTGGTCAAATAGAGGCGCGGCACGATGCTGTTGATCTGCACGTATTCCGCATCGTTGGAGTGCGCGCCGAAGCCCGACAGGCCCATGCCTTCCACCACGGCGCCCTTGGTCTTGAGGGCGGCAAATGCGGCGTCGGTGCCGCCGCCGGTGGCCCGCTCGGCGACGTTCAGTGACAGGCCGAGTTCCTGATAAATCGTCTTGCCGTGGCCGGCCACGCGGTGCGAGGTGTCGCTGGCTTCGAGCGGCGGGCGGCGCACCTCGAACTTCACGTCCACCCTGGAGTCCGGCAGCAGGCGGTTCTTGATCCTGTCCTGCAGGGCTTTCTCGAGCTCGTCGAAATCCGCCACCTTGAGCGCGCGCGCATCGGCCTGGGCGGTGGCTTCGGCGGGGATCACGTTGCGGTTGGTGCCGGACTTGGACACCGTCCAGTTCAGCTTCAGGCCCTGCTCCGGCTTGGACAGGTCCTTCATCTGCAGCACCTGGTGGGACAGCTCATAGAGCGCATTCACGCCGCCTTCGGGCCTGGCGCCGGCATGCGACGACTTGCCGTGCACCGTGAGGTAGGCCGAGCCGATGCCGCTGGTGGCGAGGCGCAGCGTGCCGTCCGTGCCGCCGCCCTCGAACGAGAACACGGCATCCTGTTCCGCGGCGAGACGGGTGATGGTGCTGCGCCAGCCGGGCGAAGAGATCTCCTCGTCGCCATTGATCAGCACCGTGAGCGTACCGTAATTTTTGAAGTTCAGCTTCTGCAGCAACGCCACGGCGTGGAGGATGGTGGCGACGCCCTGCTTGTCATCGGCAATGCCGAGCCCATAGGCCTTGTCGCCATCGATGCGGAAGGGTTGGTCCTTCAGCATGCCCTTGAGATACACCGTATCCATGTGCGCGATCAGCATGATCTTCGCGCTGCCCGTGCCCTTGAAGACGGCCTGCACGGCGGGACCGATCTTCTCCGGCGTGTCGTCGAGGCGGTAGATATCGGTGGTCTGCAGGATATCGACCGTGCCGCCGAGCTGCTTGAGCTGGCCGGCGACGCGCTCGGCGAGCTGGTTCAGGCCCTCGATGTCCTTGCTGCCGGATTCGATCTGCACGAGGTCGCGCAGGGTGTCGAGCAGCGGCTGCTGTTCCTGTTGCGCCAGCGCGCGAATGTCGGCTGCATGCGCTGCGGGCGCGGCAAGCGCCAGACCAAGCGACAGCATCAGCGGGCGAATGAGCGAGCGGGCGGGATGCAATTGGGGCATGGCGGCGATCTGTGAGTTGGAGGACGATCCGTATCCCCGTCTTCACAGGCCTCGCCGGTGCCGTCAACAGCGGCGTGCCTCGCGCCCGCGAGCGTTTTCGAGCGAAGTGGACGCCGGTTCGCGTGAAGAAAACGCGACAAAACGAGAATCCAGGGCTTCGGTTCTGATTTAATCAGAACCGAAATGCTCTGGGCACGCCGAATGCGCTGATGCCGGGCTACTGTTTCGGCTGTCCGAAGTCGAGCGGCGGCAGGTCGATCTGCGGCACCTCGATCTTGACCTTGTTGAGGTCGACATCGAGCGGCTTGTCGAGCAGTCCGGTGACGACGACCGGGAACGCGATCACCAGCGCCACCATGATCGCCTGCAAGCCGATCCACGGCATTGCGCCCCAGTAGATGTCCGAGCTCTTCACTTCCTTGGGCGCCACGCCGCGCAGATAGAACAGCGCGAAGCCGAATGGCGGATGCAGGAACGAGGTCTGCATGTTGACGCAGAGCATCACGCCGAACCAGATCAGCGCGGCGTCGGGGCCGACCACCGGCGCCAGCACCTTCTGCGCGATCGGCGCGACCATCGGCAGGATGATGAAGGCGATCTCGAAGAAGTCGAGGAAGAACGCCAGGAAGAAGATGAACAGGTTGATGAAGATCAGGAAGCCCCAGACGCCGCCGGGCAGCGAGGTCAGATGGTGCTCCAGCCAGGTGCCGCCGGATACGCCGAGGAACACGACCGAGAAGCAGGTCGAGCCGATCAGGATGAAGGTGACCATGCAGGTGATCCGCATGGTGGTCTCGTAGCCCTGCTTGATCAGGTCGCGCAGGTCCGGGATCTTGACGGCCTCGAGGCAGATCCAGACCACCGCGGCGTAGGTGATCGCGAAGGCGAGCTTGAAGAGCAGGTTCTCGCTGTAGAGCATCGCGATGATGGTGCCGATGCCGCCGGCGATCACACCGACCATCAGCACCTTGTTGCCGGTGGCGCTGAAATCCTTGTGGTGGATGGCGGCGAGCACGATGGCGCCGACCGCGCCCATGGCGCCGGCTTCCGTCGGGGTCGCAAGGCCCATCATCATGGTGCCGAGCACGACGAAGATCAGTACCGCCGAGGGGATGATGCCGAGCAGGCACTTCTTCCACAGCGCCCACCCGGTCAGCGTGCGCGCCTCGATCGGCACCGCCGGCACATGGCTCGGCTTGAAGATGCCGAGCAGGAAGGTGTAGCCGGCGAACAGCAGGATCTGGAACACCGATGGGCCCCAGGCGCCGAGATACATGTCGCCGACCGACTTGCCGAGCTGGTCGGCGAGCACGATCAGGACGAGAGAGGGAGGGACAAGTTGCGTGATGGTGCCGGAGGCGGCGAGCACGCCCGTGATGTAGCGGATGTTGTAGCCGTAGCGGATCATCACCGGCATCGAGATCAGCGCCATCGCGATCACCTGCGCCGCCACCGTGCCGGTGATGGCGCCGAGGATGAAGCCGACGATGATCACGGAATAGCCGAGGCCGCCGCGGATCGGGCCGAACAGCTGGCCCATCGAATCCAGCATGTCCTCGGCGAGCCCGCATCTCTCCAATATCGCGCCCATGAAGGTGAAGAAAGGGATCGCCAGCAGCAGCTCGTTGGACAGCACGCTGCCGAAGATGCGGCCCGGGATCGCCTGCAGGAAGTTGAGGTCGAAGAAGCCGAGATAGATCGAGAGGAACCCGAACGACAGGCCGACCGCGGCGAGCGTGAACGCCACCGGATAACCGATCAGCATCGCTACGATCAGGCCGCCGAACATCAGTGGCGGCATCATCTCCAGCGTGATCATTGAGTCGGCCTCTCATACTTCGCGTCGATGGTCACGTAGCCCTGCAGCGCGGCGATCCGCTTGATCACCTCTGAGACGCCTTGCAGCGCAAGCATCACGAAGCCGGACGGGATAACGAACTTGATCGGCCAGCGTAAGAGGCCGCCGGCGTTGCCGCTCATCTCGCCGACTGCATAGGCCTGGTAGAAGAACGGCCATGACAGATAGGCGAGCAGGAGGCAGGCCGGGATCAGGAAGAACAGCGTTCCGATCAGGTCGAGCCAGAGCTGGCCGCGTTCGGACAGCATCAGATACATGATCTCGACGCGGACATGCTCGTTGCGCTTGAAGGTGTAGGAGGCGCCGAACATCACGAGGATCGCGAACATGTACCACTGCGCCTCGAGCCAGCCGTTCGACGAGTAGCTGAACGCGTAGCGGATCATGGCGTTGCCGGCGCTGACCAGGCACGAGATCAGCACCAGCAGGTTGCAGATGTAGCCGATCTTCTCGTTGAGTTGGTCGATGGCCTGACTTAATGCCAACAATGGGCGCATCACGATCTCCACGGTCGCGCAATCCGCGCGCCGAATATCTCTTCAAGCATCATCTGGCCGCCGCGCGCATGCGCACGGAGCCACGGCTCACTTTCAGGAGCAGTTGCAAACGTTCGTCCTCCCCCGAAATCCGCTTCAGCCGTTCTTGGCTGCCGGGAATCGTCGACAGGAGCCGACGGAGGGCAGCGGCCTATGCTGGCCAGACTAGCGTGAAAGCTGATTCACCAAATCAGCGCCATGGAACGCCGTCAATCGGAAAATGGACAAATTGACGCCGCGGCAAACTGTTGTCCCGCCTTGGTAATCGGGGGACAGGCCGCGCGTCGGGAGGGAGCTTGAAGACTAGCCGCCGGTCACGCTCATGTGGCGGCTGACGCTCGGACGGTTGTGGCGGCGGTCGATGATGAAATCGTGCCCCTTCGGCTTCAGTCCGATGGCCCGGTCGATGGCCGCCGCCAGCAAATCGTTGTCGGCGGAGGCACGCAGCGGCCGGCGCAGGTCGGAGGCGTCCTCGTGGCCGAGGCAGGTGTGCAGCGTGCCGGTGCAGGTGATCCGCACCCGGTTGCAGGATTCGCAGAAATTATGGGTCATCGGCGTGATGAAGCCGAGCTTGCCGCCGGTCTCGGCGACCCGGACGTAGCGAGCGGGGCCGCCGGTGTCGTCGGGCAGATCGGTCAGCGTGTAGTGTTTCTCGAGCCGCGCGCGCATCAAGGACAGCGGCACGTACTGATCGATCCGGCCTTCGCCGATGTCGCCCATCGGCATCACCTCGATCAAGGTGAGGCCCATGCCCTTGCCGTGCGCCCATTCCATCAGCGCCGGTATCTCGTCCTCGTTCAGGTTCTTCAGCGCGACCGCGTTGATCTTGACCGCGAGTCCCGCCGACCGCGCCGCCTCGATGCCCGACAGCACCTTGTCGATGTCGCCCCAGCGGGTGATGGCCCGGAATTTTACGGGGTCGAGGGTGTCGAGCGAGACGTTGACGCGGCGCACACCGCAATCGGCCAGCTCCTGGGCGAAGCGCGCCAGCTGCGAACCGTTGGTGGTCAGCGTCAATTCGTCGAGTGCGCCCGTGGTCAGATGCCGCGACAGCGAGCGCACCAGGCCCATCACGTTGCGGCGGACCAGCGGCTCGCCGCCGGTGAGGCGGATCTTGCGCACGCCCTTGGCGACGAACGCCGAGCAGAGCCGGTCGAGCTCTTCCAGTGTTAGCAGATCGGCCTTCGGCAGGAAGGTCATGTCTTCCGACATGCAGTAGAAGCAGCGCAGGTCGCAGCGGTCGGTGACGGAGACGCGCAAATAACGGATGGTCCGGCCAAACGGATCGGTCATCGGACGAAACAGCGTGTCGGAATGTGCTTGCGTGGATCCGTTCATTCAGTTCGGGCCTTGCAATCTGTTTCCTGCCTGCCGCGCCGTGATCGGCTCCGGCATCCGCAATCTATGCATGTTGGCGCGTTGTCACAATGCGTCCCAAGGGATGATCGTATGGATGATCCGCAGCATGCAAAGCGATAGGCGAGGCAGATCGCGCGATGTAGGATCGCAATCGCGGATGTGTCTCGACCAAATACAAAAACCGGCTTTGGGCCGGGCTCTTGTGCAGTGCAAATGCGGTTCGGCCGCCCGCGCTAGCGCGACGGCGCGGCGGCCGGCGCCGGCGCAGCCGCGCTCGGGGCGGGGAACGCGGAGTCCGGAGCGGCGGCAGGCGCCGCAGCGGCAGCCGGTTTCGGCTTCTTCTTCCGTATCGGCTTCTTCGCCGCGCGCGGCGGCGGTCCGGCCGGCTGCAGCTCGGCGAACACCGGACTGGGATCCAGCGTCGTGGTGGCCGGCGTGGTGAAGTCGCCGGGAACGCGGGTCACGGTGACCGGAACGGTCGCCGGCTGGAACTTCGGCATGTTGAAGGTGACGGAGAAGTTGGTCTCCGGCGCCGGGATCGACACGGTGCAGGGCGTCTTGCAGCCCGGTCCGAGCGAGGTCACGGCGTCGGCGCCCGGCGGGTTTGAATCCAGCTGAACCGGCATCGGTGGCGGCGCCGACTTGAACGAATCCAATGAGAAGGAGGAGCAGCCGGCCAGGCTCAGCCCGGCGGCCGCAATCACGATGATACGACGCATGATCCACACTCTACTGCGGCAATCAGCCACAATCCCCGGAGCGGACCATAGGTGCGTCGGAACAGAGGCGCAACAGCGGGGGGCCTGCTCGTTAAAGGATGGTTAATGGTGGAATCGCATGGCTAAATATTGCCAAGCGATATCAGTGTGTTGCGGAAAGTTTATGCCGCGCTCAGGCTGGCGACGGCGTCCGGCAGATCGCGCATATGGCTGATCAGCCGGTCCGGCTTCAGCTCGGTCATCGGAACGTCGGTATAGCCAAAATCGACGCCGATCACCGGGACCTGGGCGCGCCTTGCGACCCCGACATCGGGGCCAGCATCGCCGACCATGATGGCGCCGGGCAGCCGGCCGCCGGCGCGGGCCACCGTCTCGCGCAGGAACGTGGGATCGGGTTTTGCGATGCCGAAGGTATCGGCGCCGCAGATCGCGGCGAAGCGCTTGGTTAGGCCGAGCCGGTCGAGCAGCAGCTTCGACAGCCATTCCAGCTTGTTGGTGCACACCGCAAAGCGATGGCCCTTTGCTTCGAGCCGGTCGAGCGCGGCCTCGAGCCCGTCGAACGGTCGCGAGCCGTCGGCGATATGCTCGGCATAATAGTCGACGAAATCCGCGGTCAAGCGGTCGAGGTCACCGACGCTGACCGCGCGTCCTTCCACCTCGAGCCCGCGTTCGAGCAGCTTGCGCGCGCCGGCGCCGATCATGTTGCGCGCGGCCGCCAGCGGCACCGGCCGCAGGCCCTCGCGGTCGAGCACATGGTTCAGCGCGCCGATCAGATCAGGCGCGGTGTCGACCAGCGTGCCGTCGAGATCGAATACGACGATGGGGGGAGAGGCGGCGGACATGATGCTTTTGGCTATCGGGCCGGGCGCTGCGATGCAAGAGTAGATGTGGGCACGTCATGAGATAGGGGAGGCTGAGATGCGGGAACTTGCCGGAAAAGCCGCTTTCGTCACCGGCGCGGCCAGCGGAATCGGACTGGCGATGGCAACCGCCTTTGCTCGCGAGGGCATGAAGGTGATGCTCGCCGACATTGAAGCCGGTCCGCTGGACGAGGCCGTCGATGCGCTGCGCGCCGGCGGTGCGGATGCTCATGGCGTGGTCTGCGACGTTGCCGATCGCCTAAGCGTCGATCGCGCGGCGGAGGCGTCGTTCCGCGCCTTCGGCAAGGTCCATGTCGTCTGCAACAATGCCGGCGTCGCGGCCGGCGGCGGCATTGACCCGATCTCGGTCGACGACTGGCGCTGGGTGATCGACGTCAACCTGATGGGCGTCGTGCACGGCATCAGGAGCTTCCTGCCGCACATCCGCGGGCACGGCGAGGGTGGCCATATCGTCAATACGGCTTCGATGGCCGGGATGAATGCCGGGCTTGGCTTGAGCCCGTATTCGGCGACCAAGTTCGCCGTCGTCAGCCTGTCCGAAGGGCTCGCCATGCAGCTCAGGCCGCTCGGGATCGGCGTCAGCGTGCTCTGTCCGAGCTTTGTGCGGACCCGGATCGGCGAGAGCGGGCGCAACCGCCCGGAGCAGTACGGCCCGACCCGTCAGTTCGATCCGGCAAGCCCGATGGCCGCTGTCGTCGCCGAGATCGCGCGACGCCTGGAGGCCGGTCTCGATCCGGCGTCGGTTGCAGGACATGTGCTGGCCGCGATCCGCGACGACCAGTTCTACATTTTCACCCACCCCGGGATGCGGGCCGAGGTCGAACAGCGCTTTTCGGCGATTTTGGCCGCGATGGACGCCGTTTCGGCCTAAAGACTGGTCCGCTTGCCGCTATTCCTGCCTGCAAAACGACGCTAGATATGCGCCCGCCGGGCCACCCGATGGCGGCCCGTAACGGACCAACCGAGGGGCTATCGGCACGTGGACATGGACGCACTGAAACGCCAGGCGGCGGCGCGCGCGCTCGAAGAGGTGCGCGACGGCATGAAGCTCGGGCTCGGCACCGGATCGACCGCGAAGCATTTCGTCGAGCTGCTCGGCGAGAAGGTCCGGTCGGGCATGAAGGTGATCGGCGTGCCGACCTCCGAAGCGACCCGCGCGGATGCGATCCGCTGCGGCATTCCGCTGACCACGCTGGACGAGATCGACCATCTCGACCTCACCATCGACGGCGCCGACGAGATCGACCCGGCGCTCAACCTGATCAAGGGCGGCGGCGGGGCGCTGCTGCGCGAGAAGATCGTCGCGGCCGCCAGTGATCGCATGATCGTGATCGCCGACGACAGCAAATGGGTCGACGTGCTCGGCCGCTTTCCGTTGCCGGTCGAGGTGATCCCGTTCGGGCTCGCCGCGACCCAGGCCGCGATGGCGCGGGCGTTTTCAGAGGCTGGCGTATCCGGCGAAATGCTGGTCCGTCAGGGCAAGGACGGTCACGTTTTTGTCACCGATGGCGGCCACTGGATCGTCGATGCCCATCTCGGCCGGATCGGCGATCCGCCGCGTCTTGCCGGTTTGCTCAGCGTGATTCCGGGCGTGGTCGAACACGGCCTGTTCATCGGGCTTGGCAGCGTCGCCGTGCTGGCCGGCGTGCAGGGAATTCGGGTTGTTGAACGGCCATGAGGCCGCAAGCAAGGAGACTTGGAATGAATCGTTTTTCGGGACTTTTGTCGGCTGCGGCCCTGGCGGCTGGACTGGCGCTCGCACCGGCGATGGCGCAGCAGCCGCAGCTGCCTCCCATGCCCCAGGTCAAGCAGTCGACCCCCGCGGCGATTGGGTACGCCAAGGAAATCCTTCAGATGAAGAACGTGCAGGTGATGTATGCCGGCGCCGTTCCTGGAATCATCGAGAAGACCAAGACCGGTCTGCTCCAGCAATACCTCAACTACCAGAAGGACCTCAACGAGGTCGCGCTCGTCATCGCCAAGAACCTGGGTGGCAGTGAGAAGGAAATCGGCGAAGGCATGGCGCAGCTCTACGCCGCCGAGTTCACCGAGCAGGAGCTGAAGGATCTCGTGATCTTCTACAAGACGCCGCTCGGTCAGAAGCTTCTGACCTCTGAGCCCAAGGCAATCAACGATTCGCTGCAATATATGCAGCAGTGGGCGCAGCAGTTTGGCGTGATCGTCAACGCCCAGTTCAAGGCCGAGATGAAGAAGCGCGGCAAGGATATCTAAACGACGCCTCAGCATGACGGGCGTCAAGTTGAGTGCGCCGCACTAATCTACGTCATTGCGAGCGAAGCGAAGCAATCCATTGTCCCACAAGCGGAGAGATGGATTGCTTCGTCGCTATCGCTCCTCGCAATGACGGCGGTGAAAGACTAGATGCCCTCAAGCTGAGGGAAAGCAGTTGATCAAGCCGAATTCCGGCGATTAGAGCTGAGATTTACCATGGCCGAGTTTGACGTCGACCTGTTTGTCATCGGTGGTGGTTCGGGCGGCGTTCGTGCCGCCCGCATCGCCGCGGGTTACGGTGCGAAGGTCATGGTCGCCGAAGAGTACCGGATGGGCGGCACCTGCGTGATCCGCGGCTGCGTGCCGAAGAAGCTGTTCGTGATCGGCAGCCACGTCCACGACGAGATCGAGGACGCGGCCGGCTTCGGCTGGAGCATCGGGCAGGTCTCGTTCGACTGGGCCACTCTCGTCGCCAACAAGGACAAGGAGATCGCCCGGCTCGAGGGCGCCTACACCACCAACGTCGAGAAGTCGGGCGCACGGATCGCGAAGACCCGCGCGGTGCTTGAGGATGCCCACACCATCAGACTCGCCACCGGCGAGAAGGTGACGGCGAAGTACATCCTGATCGCGACCGGCGGCGCGCCCAATCACGGGCCGATCGTGCCCGGCATCGAGCACGTGATCTCCTCCAACGAGGCGTTTCACCTCAAGGAGCTGCCGAAGCGGATCGTGATCCAGGGCGGCGGCTACATCGCGCTGGAATTCGCCGGCATCTTCGCCGGCTTCGGCTCCGACGTCACGGTAATCTATCGCGGCGACAACATCCTGCGCGGCTTCGACGAGGACGTGCGCAAGCATGTCCGCGCCGAGATGGAGAAGCGCGGCATCACCATCATCACCGGCTGCACGGTGGCGAAGGTCGACAAGCACGGCCGTGACTTCACCACGCACCTGTCGAGCGGCTCGAGCATCGCCTCCGACCAGGTGATGTTCGCGATCGGCCGGCATCCCAATGTCGCCAATCTCGGGCTCGAGACCGCCGGCGTCGCCATCAATCCAGCGAATGGCGGCATCCAGGTCGACGGCTGGTCGAAGACCTCGGTCGACAACATCTACGCGGTCGGCGACGTCACCCACCGCACCAATCTGACGCCGGTTGCGATCCGCGAGGGCCATGCCTTCGCCGACACGGTGTTCGGCAAGCGCCCGGTCGAGGTCGACCACGCCACGATCCCGACCGCGGTGTTCTCGCAGCCGGAGGTCGGCACCGTTGGTCTGACGGAAGAGGAGGCGCGGGCGCAGTTCAGCCACGTCGACATCTACAAGACCGATTTCCGCCCGATCAAGGCGACGATGTCCGGCCGCGACACCCGCGTGCTGATGAAGCTCGTGGTCGACGGCGCGAGCGACCGCGTGCTCGGCTGCCACATCGTCGGCGATGGCGCCGCCGAAATCACCCAGGCCGTCGCGATCGCCGTCAAGATGAAGGCGACCAAGGCCGATTTCGACGCCACCATCGCGCTGCATCCGACCGCTTCCGAAGAGCTGGTGACGATGCGGACGCCCACCGCGCGCCACGTGCGCCAGGCAGCGGAATAGCGGTAGCCCGCAGGGGCCGGCGCTGCCGTCCTGGTGTTCTCCTGGCGATGGGGAACGGGGAATGAGCCCTGCCTGACAGCCCAACGCCGCCCGCTTAAAATACATGCGGACGGCGCTGTCTCTAGCCCCAGGAAGGTTGGCAAAATCCTGATGAGTTTTTGTCTGCGGAAGCGGGGCAAAGGTTTCATACCTCGGAAGGGGTAGCGCGCCTCCGCAAGACCGACGCCGACGGCCGTGCTTCGTGCCCGGGAATTAGGGCAGCCTTGTTGACATGCACATCCGCCCGGGACTTTTCCTCAGGGTCGCTTCGCGCCCTCAAATCGAACGCGGTTTCCGGCGAATGGTCTGCGCAACGGCGCTTGTGCACAGGCGATGCGCCATCGGCGCGCGGCCGTCTCGCGCACCCTGGAACCTTGCGCTATGCTGTCCGTTCCACTCTCAAACAGTTTGATGTCTCAAATTGAGGGAGCCGCGCATGAGAGGCCCAACCGAGCAGGAGATCCGGACCCGCGCCTACGAATTGTGGAAGGACGCCGGCGAGCCGCCGGGCAAGATGGATCAGCTCTGGTATCAGGCCGAAAAGGAACTGCTGGCGCGGCGGGCCACCAACGGCGAAGCGCCTTGCGACATCAACGGGCACAATGGGCCGAGTACATATCCGGAGAGGCTGAGGGGCGTGCATTGAGTGCGTCGCGCGGCTGAGCTAACGAGTCCGGCAGGCTGGCCCGGACCCGGAGGCATCATGAGCGGCGCGATCGATCTTTCGCAGAAACTGTCGACATTCAGCGATCACTGGTCGCCGCGCACCGTCGCGCAATTCAACGCCTGCGACGTCATGGTGGTGAAGGTGCAGGGCGAGTTCGTCTGAGCACGACGACACCGACGACTTCTTCCTCGTCCTGAAAGGCATCCTCGACATCGAGCTGCGCGACCGCACCGTGACGCTAACGCCCGGCCAGATGTACATCGTGCCGAAAGGCGTCGAGCATCGGCCTGTCGCAAGGGAAGAGGTGCATCTGCTGCTGATCGAACCGACCGGGACGCCGAACACGGGTGACGCTGCGACGGCTGCGCCGCGGAAGGTGGTGTGAGGCTGGCAGGGTGGGCGGAGCGAAGCGATACCCATCATCTTGACCGCGAATCCGGGTTGAAGAGCAAAGCTCGCGCGATTCATGTCGCGAGAATGCGAAATTATGATTCACCAGCGGCGCAATATAATGCGGCGTCGTCCCTGCGAAAGCGCAGGGACGACGCCGGAGAGTGCCGCGTCTATCCCTCCGCCTCAATCCACTCCGCGGCACCGCGCCACAGCGCGTCGCGGTGGTCGCTGCGGAAGAAGCCGAGATGGCCGATCGCTTTTGCGCCGGCGTCGGCGGGACGGATCGAGATGATCTCCGGCGTGATCGACGTGAAGGCGGAGCACAGCAATTCGACCGCCGGCCGCGTTGCCCAGGTGTCGTCGGTCATGACAAGCGCGCGGAGCTTGCCCTTGAACTTCGGAAAATTCTCGCGCGCTGTCAGCGTGGCATCATCGAGCAGATAGCGCTCCCGCATCACCCAGTTCCGCCATTGCTCGAACGCGCCCCTCGGCAGGTCCATGCCGAGGCCGGCCCAAGCGGGGAGGTAACCGAGCGTGCGCGCCAGCGGCAGGCCGACGCCGGTCATGAAGGCGACGACGCGGTAGCGCTCGGGCGAGGCCATCAGCTTCCAATAGGCAGCCTGCGATGCGATCAGGAGCGCGCGCGGGATCTCGGCATTGTTGGCAAGCAGCCCGAGCGCCTGGCCGCCGAAGGAGTGGCCGACATAGGCGAAGGGGAGGCTGCGATAGCGCTCGCGCATCCAGCTCACCGCCGCGGTGGCGTCGAGCGCAGCCCAGTCCGCCATCGTGGCCTTGAAGCCGGCCAGTGATTTCGGCTTGTTGAGGCCGGTCGCCGCCATCGGCCGGCTACCGCCGGTGCCGCGGTAGTCGTAGGTCAGTACCGCGGCGCCGCGGCGGGCGAGGTAGCCGGCGAAGCCGCGATAGACCTTGCGGGGCACGGCAGTCGCCGAATTGATCAGCACGGCCTGACGCCGCGTGCCGCGCGGCAGGAACAGCGTCGCGGCGAGCGGATAGCCGTCCGCGGCCGGCACGACGATGTCGTCGCTAAAAACGTCGTCCAGCGCGGCGGAGGCCACGGCGATTTCCCCGGCATTCATGCTATGCTCTACCAAATGCGAATTCGGATTTCCCTGCAAGGGTTTGACCAGATTGCAGGAATCCTTCTAGCGGGAAAGCGGGGCCCTGTGTATAAGCCGGGCTTTCGTCATGCCGTGATTAAGTTGCGGTTTTTGCTCAGGAGTTGACCTCATGTCCGAGCGGTGGACACCCGATAGCTGGCGCGCCAAGAAGGTGCTGCAGGTGCCCGATTATCCCGATGCCAAGGCATTGGCCGATGTCGAGGCCCAGCTGGCGACTTTTCCGCCGCTGGTGTTCGCGGGCGAGGCGCGCAGCCTGAAGAAGGCGCTGGGGCGGGTCGCCGCCGGCGAGGCCTTCCTGCTGCAGGGCGGCGACTGCGCCGAGAGCTTTGCCGAGCACGGCGCCAACAACATCCGCGACTTCTTCCGCGTCCTGTTGCAGATGGCGGTCGTGCTGACCTATGCCGGCGCGCTGCCGGTGGTGAAGGTCGGCCGGATCGCCGGCCAGTTCGCCAAGCCGCGCTCGTCGCCGACCGAGAAGCAGGGCGACGTCGAGCTGCCGAGCTATCGCGGCGACATCGTCAACGACATCGCCTTCACCCCGGAAGCGCGCATTCCCGATCCGCAGCGCCAGCTGATGGCTTATCGGCAATCCGCCGCGACGCTGAACCTGCTGCGCGCGTTCGCCACCGGTGGTTTCGCCAATCTCGGCAGCGTGCATCAGTGGATGCTCGGCTTCCTGAAGGATTCGCCGCAATCACGCCGCTACAAGGAGCTGGCCGACCGTATCTCGGATGCGCTGAACTTCATGCGCGCCTGCGGCCTCGACCTCGAGAGCCATCCCGAGCTGCGCGCCACCGATTTCTACACCAGCCACGAGGCGCTGCTGCTCGGCTACGAGCAGGCGATGACGCGGGTCGATTCCACCACCGGCGACTGGTACGCGACCTCCGGCCACATGATCTGGATCGGCGACCGAACCCGTCAGCTCGATCACGGCCATGTCGAATATTTCCGCGGCATCAAGAACCCGATCGGCCTGAAATGCGGCCCGTCGCTGAAGCCGGACGAACTGTTGAAGCTGATCGACATCCTCAATCCCGACGATGAGCCGGGGCGCCTGACCCTGATCAACCGGTTCGGCGCCGACAAGGTCGGCGACCATCTGCCAGGCCTGATCCGCGCCGTGCAGCGGGAAGGGCGCAAGGTGGTGTGGTCGTGCGATCCGATGCACGGCAACACCATCACCTCGACCTCGGGCTACAAGACGCGGCCGTTCGATCGCGTGCTGTCGGAGGTGAGGTCGTTCTTCCAGATCCACGCTGCCGAAGGCACCCATGCCGGCGGCGTGCACCTGGAGATGACCGGACAGGACGTCACCGAATGCATCGGCGGCGCGCGCGCCATCACCGATGAGGACCTCAACGACCGCTACCACACGGTCTGCGATCCCCGTCTTAATGCCGAACAGTCGATCGACATGGCCTTCCTGATCGCCGAACTCCTGAAGCAGGAGCGCGCCGGCAAGGTCAAGCCGATGCCGGCCGCTGCGGGGTTGTGATTGGGGCTGTGGCTTGGGCAGGCAGTGACTTGGACTTGGGGGCCGTGACTTGCTGAGGTTCTGGCGAGCCACCATCAACTCGCGCAACGGGCTGGCATTCGCCATTCGCTCGGAGCAGGCGATTCGCGAGGAGGTGGTGGCGCTGGCGCTGTCGCTGCCGCTGGCCTGGCTGGTCGGCGCCACCGTGATGCGCCGGGTCGAATTGGTTGCGACCGTGGTGCTGGTGCTCGTCATCGAGCTGCTCAACACCGCGATCGAGAAGCTAGCCGATCGCCTGACCATGGATCACGATCCGCAGATCGGGCGGGTCAAGGACATGGGCTCGGCCGCGGTCGGCGTCGCGCTCGTCATGGCCGGGCTGTTCTGGCTGTTCGCCCTCGCCGAACGCATGGGCGCGTTCTGATTCCCGAGCATGATCCGGAAACGTGGGAACCGGTTTTCCGATCAGATCATGCTCAAAAGAAGCTCCCGCCGGTCATGGCGCGATTTCTGCAATCGCACCATGACTGGAAGATGATTGAAGTTTGCTGTTGTGCAGGACAACTTAAGCGTATGAGCGAACAACAGATCAAGATTACCCTGGCGCAACTCAATCCGACGGTCGGTGACGTCACCGGCAACGCCGCGAGGGCGCGCGCCGCGCGCGAGAAAGCCAAGGCCGACGGCGCCGACCTCGTGGTGCTGTCGGAACTGTTCATCGCCGGCTACCCGCCGGAGGATCTGGTGCTCAAGCCGGCGTTCCAGTCGGCCTGCCGCGCCGCGATCGAGGAACTGGCGCGCGAGACCAGGGATGGTGGCCCAGCGATGCTGATCGGCACGCCGTGGGTCGAGGACGGCAAGCTCTACAATGCCTGCGCGCTGCTCGACGGCGGCCGCATCGCCGCGCTGCGCTTCAAGGCCAATCTGCCGAATTACGGCGTGTTCGACGAGAAGCGGCTGTTCGCGCGCGGCCCGGCGCCGGGCCCGGTGACGGTGCGCGGCGTGCGTATCGGCGTGCCGATCTGCGAGGACATCTGGCTCGAGGAGTCCGAAGAATACGAGAACGTCGTCGAATGTCTCGCCGAGACCGGCGCCGAGATTCTCGTGGTGCCGAACGGCTCGCCCTATGCCCGCGACAAGGCCGACCTCAGGCTGTCGATCGTCGTCGCGCGCGTCACTGAGAGCGGGCTGCCGCTGGTCTATCTCAACGAGGTCGGCGGCCAGGACGAGCTGATCTTCGACGGCGCCTCGTTCGCGCTGAATGCCGATCTTTCCGTCGCGGCGCAGCTTCCGGCGTTCGAGGAGAACATCACGACGCTGACCTGGCGCAAGACCGCCGACGGCTGGCGCTGCAACGGGCCGATCACGGCGCAGCTCGAGGGCGACAAGGCCGATTACGCGGCCTGCGTGCTCGGTCTGCGCGACTATGTCCGCAAGAACGGTTTTCCCGGCGTGCTGCTCGGCGTCTCCGGCGGCATCGACTCGGCGCTGTGCGCGGCGATCGCGGTCGATGCGCTCGGCGCCGACAAGGTGCGCGGCGTGATGCTGCCGTTCCGCTACACCGCGCAGGTGTCGCTCGACGATGCCGCCAAGCTCGCCGCGGCGCTCGGCATCCGCTACGAGATCCTGCCGATCGCCGATGCCGTGAACGGCTTCGAGACGATTCTGGCGCCGGTGTTCAAGGGGCTGGACCGCGACATCACCGAGGAGAATTTGCAGGCGCGCGCCCGCGGCACGCTGTTGATGGCGATCTCCAACAAGACCGGCGCCATGGTGGTGACCACCGGCAACAAGTCGGAGATGTCGGTCGGCTACGCCACGCTGTACGGCGACATGAACGGCGGCTTCAATCCGATCAAGGACATCTACAAGACCGAGGTGTTTCGCCTGTCGAGCCTGCGCAATGGCTGGAAGCCGGACGGCGCGCTCGGGCCGTCAGGCGAGGTGATCCCGGTCAACATCATCATCCGGCCGCCGACCGCCGAGTTGCGCGAGAACCAGACCGACCAGGATTCGCTGCCGCCCTACGACGTGCTGGACGCGATCCTCGAGCGGCTGGTGGAGCGCGAGGAGCCGCTGGCGACCATCATCGAAGCCGGCTTCGACCGCGACGTGGTGGCCCGGGTCGATCGCCTGCTCAACATCGCCGAATACAAGCGGCGGCAGGCGGCGCCGGGGGTGAAGGTGACGCGGAAGAACTTCGGCCGCGACCGCCGCTATCCCATCACCAACCGCTTCCGCGATTTCGGCAAGGCGCTGCCGGCGCCCGACGAGACGCTGGTGGCGCGCACCTCGCGCGCGTCGGCGGAAGCGTTCGAGGGCTGAACTCTTCTTACCGCTTGGGAATGAAGGTCGGGCCGACGGTGCGGATCTGGCCGTCGCTCGCCGGCGCGGCCGGTGCCGCGGCGTCAGCGGCGGCGGGCTGCTGTTGAGCTGCGGCTGCGGGCGCGCCCTTCTTGCCGGCGGCGGCCTTGGTCTGGGCGCGCTGCTGCATCTTCCGCGCGCTCTCCTCGGTGACGATGATGTCACCCTGCTGCTCGGCGGACGCCTTGTCGTCGACCGCCTTCAGCGCCTCGGCCCAGCTCTGGCCGGCCGGCTTGCAGGAGCAGGATGGATTGAACTCGGTGCGGTACTTGAAGGCGTTCGGCAGCGACGAGTAGGACACGCCGCTGATCGAGACCGCCTGGTTGATGTCCTCGCCGGGATTTCGGTAGGTGAACAGGCTGGCATCCGCGGCAGGGCACTGCGCCTTGCAGATCTGCTCGTCGGCGGCGAAGCGCGCCTGCACGGTCGCGAACGAGATCGGGAAATAGGCGCCGTCGCAGGTGCGGACGCAGACGGTGCGGAAGGTCCCGGACTGGGCGCCATACTGCGCATCGGGCGGGGGCAGCGGATTGTTGGGATTGCCGCCGCCACCGCCGCCGAACAGGTTCTCGAGGAAGTTGCCGGGGCCACGCGCGGCCGCGGCATATTGCGGGCCGCAATTATTCTGCGCCAGAGCGGTCAGGACCGAACGGCGCTGGTTCTCGCGGTCGGCGCCGCCGAGCCCGCCCGAGCGCAGCCGCTCGAGATTGGCGGTGATCTGGTCGAGATTGGCGCGCATCTGCTGGATCTGGGTGTTGACCGGACCGCACTGCGCCGAATTGTTGTTGAAGAGCGAGAAGAATCCGGAGCTGTCGCAGCCCATGCGCCGGGCCTGCGCCGTCACGCGATCGAGCTCGCCCTGCTGGCGGGTTGCCGCGTCCTGATAGCGGCGGATCTGCTCGTCCTTGGCCGGGTCGCCGGAGCCGCCGCCGCGGTCGATCGCCGCCAGCTGGCCTTCGAGCCGGCCGCACATCGGATTGGCCTGCGGATTGGGCTGTGGCGCGCCTTGCGGAGCCGGACCGGGCGGGCCGGGCGGCACTTGCGCCAGGGCATGCGTGGCGGGCAGGGACATGCCGGCCAGCACGGCGCAACTCAGAAACCAGCGGGAGAAGCGAGAACGGGAGCTATTGGGCATATCCGGCCATTAAAACGACGCCGCGCGGCGATCAACGCCAAAGCGCGCGGGCAAGGCCGCTGCAATAGCCGTTTCTCGGGGCAGCGTCACGTCGTTTCCGGGGCGCCGGTGTGGCAATAACCCCGTCTGGCCAGCGGCTTGGCTCAGCGCTGGCAGGTGATGGCGACGAATTCACCACAGCTGTTGCCGTTGCATTTTTCATTCGCGGCGTGCGGAACCGCACCGGTGATCTCGTCGGGATCGACGCGGCGGTAATTGGTGGCCTGCGCAAAATCGCGTGACCGGCAATAGGCGCGGGCGGCGGAGGCACCGCAGCGATCGCCGCGGGCGAGGCACTGGTCGATGCCGTAGCCGTCGGCCTGGTTGGCGACGATGAAGACGCGGCTGTCGGCCAGCGCGGCCGAGGAAACAAGGAAGGACGGAGCAACAAAGAGCGTGCAGGCAATCAATGCTGAAACAGGCCGCATGGTGCACCAGTGAAAATGGCGGGGAATCCGCAAGCGACCGGATACGCCCAAATCCTTAATAATGATTAACCATGAGGGCGTTGACGCGATTTCGGTGCGGAGCGGGTGGCTAACTGCCCGAAAACAGCCCCTTGACGCAATAATGGGGCCGTGAGACATGGTGGAACCATGAACGGCCACCTCGCCATCTGCAGCATTTGCCGCGAGATTATGAGCTAGCGATTCGCTGGCTGAGGCCGTCTTTTCTCAACACATGAGAGCATTGGACCGCCCGGCCGCAAGGGAACGGTTTCCATGGATTTGCGCCTCTACGATACGCTGACCCGGGAGAAGCGGCCGTTTGTGCCGCTCGATGCCGAAAACGTCCGCATGTATGCCTGCGGACCGACGGTCTACGACTTCGCCCATATCGGCAACGGCCGCGCTGCCATCGTTTTCGACGTGCTGTTTCGCGTGCTGCGCCATCGCTATGGCGCCGATCACGTGACCTATGTCCGCAACGTCACCGACGTCGACGACAAGATCAACGTCCGCGCCGCGCGGGATTATCCCGGCGTGCCGCTGAACGAGGCGATCCGCAAGGTCACCGAGCAGACCTATCAGCAGTATCAGGACGACGTCACGGCGCTCGGCTGCTTGCCGCCGACCGTGCAGCCGCGCGCGACCGAGCACATCCCGGAGATGCGCGCCATCATCGAGAAGCTGGTTGCCGGCGGCTTTGCCTATGTCGCCGAGGATCATGTGCTGTTCTCGCCGCAGGCGATGAACGCGGCCAATTCGATGTTGCCGCGTTACGGCGCGCTGTCGAAGCGTTCGCTCGACGAGATGATCGCCGGCGCCCGCGTCGATGTCGCGCCCTACAAGCGCGACAACACCGATTTCGTGCTGTGGAAGCCGTCGAAGCCGGGCGAGCCGTCATGGCCGTCGCCCGCAGGCATCAAGGTCGAGGGCCGCCCCGGCTGGCACATCGAGTGCTCGGCAATGGCCTGGAAGCATCTCGGCGAGAAGTTCGACATTCACGGCGGCGGCATCGACCTGGTGTTCCCGCACCATGAGAACGAGCTAGCCCAGACCTGCTGCGCGTTCCACTCCGACCGCATGGCCAATGTCTGGATGCACAACGGTTTCCTGCAGATCGAAAGCGAGAAGATGTCGAAGTCGCTCGGCAACTTCTTCACGATCCGCGATCTGTTGGCCGATTGGCCCGGCGAGGTGCTGCGGCTTGCCATGCTGAAGACGCATTATCGTTCGCCGCTCGACTGGACCGCCAAGGCCACCGAGGAGGCCGCGAGGACACTCGACGACTGGTACGCGGTCGCGGCCGACGCCGATCCCGGCGCGCCGTCGCCGGCGATGGTCGAGGCGCTCTACGACGACCTCAATACGGCGCAGGCGATGGCCGTGCTGCACGGCCTGCGCGGTGCTGCGTCGAGCAGCGAACAGAGCCGCAGGGAGTTTGCCGGCTCGCTCCGGCTGCTCGGCTTCCTGTCGGAGAGCGCGGCCGCGTGGGAGGCCCGCAAGCAGCAGGCGAGCGGTGTCGATGCCGCCGCGGTGGAAGCACTGATCACCGAGCGCACCGCGGCGCGGGCCCGCAAGGACTTCAAGGAGTCGGATCGGATCCGCGATCAGCTCGCCGCGATGGGCGTGGCGATCAAGGACGGAAAGGATGCCGAAGGAAAGCCGATCACCACCTGGGAGGTCGCGCGATGAGCCGCTCCGCGCCCGCCTTGCGCCCGTATCTGCCCGACGACGCGCCGCTGCTGGCGGCGATCTTCTCGGCCTCGATCATGGACCTGACCGGCGACGACTACAGCGAGGCGCAGCAGGAAGCCTGGGCGATGGCCGCCGACGACGAGGCGGCCTTCGGCAAGAAGCTCGCCGGCCAGCTCACGCTGATCGCGACCTTGCAGGGCGCCCCGGTCGGTTTCGCCTCGCTGAAGGGCGCCGATCTCATCGACATGCTCTATGTGCATCCGAGCGCGGTCGGGCAGGGTGTCGGCGGCGCGCTGTGCGATGCGCTTGAGAAGATCGCGAGTGCCCGCGGCACCAAGACCCTGAAGGTCGATGCCAGCGACACCGCGCTGGAATTCTTCCGCAAGCGCGGCTACGTCGCTCAGCAGCGCAACTCGGTCACTATCAACGATGAGTGGCTCGCCAACACCACGATGCAGAAGCAGCTCGATGGTGTCGCGACCCCGGGAGGCCACGCGTGAGCCGCGAGCGCCTCTATCTGTTCGACACCACGCTGCGCGATGGCGCGCAGACCAACGGCGTCGACTTCACCCTGCAGGACAAGCAGGTGATATCAGGCATGCTCGACGCGCTCGGCATCGACTATGTCGAGGGCGGCTATCCCGGCGCCAATCCGACCGACACCGAGTTCTTCAGCAAGAAGCCTGCGTTCGACCACGCACGCTTCACCGCCTTCGGCATGACGCGGCGGCCGGGCCGCTCGGCGTCGAACGATCCCGGGCTTGCCGGCATCCTCGAGGCCAAGGCGGACGCGATCTGCTTCGTCGCGAAATCCTCCGCCTACCAGGTCCGCGTCGCGCTCGAGACCACGAATGAGGAGAACCTCGCCTCGATCCGCGACAGCGTCGCTGCCGCGAAGGCGCTCGGCCGCGAGGTGATGGTCGACTGCGAGCATTTCTTCGACGGCTACAAGGAGAACCGCGACTACGCGCTCGCCTGCGCCAAGGCGGCCTATCAGGCCGGCGCCCGCTGGGTGGTGCTGTGCGACACCAATGGCGGCACCATGCCGCATGAGATCGAGACCATCGTCGGCGAAGTCATCAAGCAGGTGCCCGGCGCCCATCTCGGCATCCACGCCCATAACGACACCGAGCAGGCGGTGGCCAATTCGCTCGCCGCGGTGCGGGCCGGCGCGCGGCAGATCCAGGGCACGCTCAACGGCCTCGGCGAGCGCTGCGGCAACGCCAACCTCTGCTCACTGATCCCGACCTTGAAGCTGAAGCAGGAGTTTGCCGACAAGTTCGAGATCGGCGTCACCACGGAGAAGCTGGCGACGCTGATGAAGGTGTCGCGCACGCTCGACGACATGCTGAACCGCGCGCCCAACCGCCATGCGGCCTATGTCGGCGAAAGCGCATTCGTCACCAAGACCGGCATCCATGCCTCGGCTGTCATGAAGGATCCGCAGACCTATGAGCACGTGCTGCCGGATTCCGTCGGCAATCACCGCAAGGTGCTGGTGTCCGATCAGGCCGGCCGCTCCAACGTGATGGCCGAGCTCGACCGTGCCGGCATCGCCTATGACAAGAGCGATCCGCGGCTGATGCGGCTGGTCGAGGAATTGAAGGAGCGCGAGGCCGCGGGCTTTGCCTATGAATCGGCGAACGCCTCCTTCGACCTGCTGGCGCGCCGCACGCTCGGCAAGGTGCCGGAATATTTCAAGGTCGAGCAGTTCGACGTCAATGTCGAACAGCGCTACAACGCCAACGGCCAGCGCGTCACCGTGGCGCTCGCGGTGGTGAAGGTCGATGTCGACGGCGAGCGGCTGATCTCGGCCGCCGAAGGCAACGGCCCGGTCAACGCGCTCGACGTCGCGCTGCGCAAGGACCTCGGCAAGTACCAGAAATATATCGATGGCCTGAAGCTGATCGACTACCGCGTGCGTATCCTCAATGGTGGCACCGAGGCGGTCACGCGCGTCTTGATCGAGAGCGAGGACGAGACCGGCGAGAGCTGGACCACGGTCGGCGTCTCGCCCAACATCATCGACGCCTCGTTCCAGGCGCTGATGGATTCGGTGTTCTACAAGCTGGTGAAGTCGGGCGCGCAGGCGTGAGTGATTGAGCCGTCATTCCGGGGCGATGCGAAACAGCGAACCCGGAATCTCGAGATTCCGGGTCTGGTCCTTCGGACCATCCCGGAATGACAACGGGGAGGGAGTATCCATGATCGACCACGTCTCCGTCGGCGTTCGCGATCTGGAACGGGCCGCGCGGTTCTACGAGCCGACGTTGGCCGCGCTTGGCCTGAGCCGCCTCGTCACGCGGCCGGCGACGGTCGGCTTCGGCAAGGCCTATCCAGAATTCTGGATCAATCTGCGCGCCACGATGGCGCAGGTGCCGCATGAGAGCGGCACCCATATCTGCCTGCGCGCGAAGACTACCGCGGAGGTCGACGCCTTCCACGCCGCTGCGTTGGCGTCCGGCGGCCTCTCCGATGGTCCTCCGGGCCTGCGCCCGCACGACCGCGTGCGCTACTATGCGGCCTTCGTCCTCGATCCCGACGGCAACCGCATCGAGGCCGTGACGTTTCCGAGCGAGTAGTAAGGATTTCAGGCTAGCACTTGTCTCGACCCGTCATCCTGAGGAGCGCGTAGCGCGTCTCGAAGGATGCACGGCCACCAGCGGGGCCGTCGTGCTTCGAGACGGCCGCTCTGCGGCCTCCTCAGCATGACGGTCATGGAGCCGAAAGTGCGGCGAACAGTTACAGCCGCCGCGCCACTTCGGGCGCGAGATCCTTCGCGGCCTCGGGCGTGCGCGCCACGGCCGAACGCAGCCGCGGCAGGATCTCGTCGATGCGATCGGCCATCAGCACGTTGATCGGCAGCGTGGGGCGGATGAACTCGGTCATGCGCATGTGGTTCAAAAGCGAGAGCAGGGGCTCCCAGAAATTGTCGATGTTGGCGAGCAGGATCGGCTTGTGGTGACGGCCGAGCTGCTGCCAGGTCAATTGCTCGACCAACTCTTCCAGCGTGCCGATGCCGCCGGGCAGCGCGACGAACGCATCCGAGCGCTCGAACATCAGGCGCTTGCGCTCATGCATGTCGGGCGTGACGATCATCTCCTGAACCGAGGTCAGCGCGTTCTCGCGCGCGCGCAGGAATTCGGGAATGATGCCGGTGACGGAGCCGCCGTGATCGAGCGTGGATTTCGCGACCGCGCCCATCAGGCCGATCGAGCCGCCGCCATAGACCAAGCGCACGTTGCTTTCGGCAAAGCTCTTGCCGAGTGCGACGGCAGCTTCAACGAAACGGGGATTGTTACCGGGGCCGGAGCCGCAATAAACACAGACAGTCTTGATTTGGTTCATACGTTCCTTGTGGCACTGCAGCGTAAACAGGGTCAAGACTCCCATATGGGGATGGAGAGCCAAAAAATCCCGTAAATTCCCGCGAATCGCGAACAATTTTCGTCATAAGCCTGTACGCCGCGTTCAAACGATCTATATGACGGGCACAATGGCAAACCGTGGAAAAGATGTGGCGGCGGACCGCCGCGCCGTAACCGCGCGGGCGGGCGGCTGATGGTGCCGCCGCAACAGAGTGTGACCGGCGCCGCGCAGCCCACGGCCACGTCGCCGGCCGCCGAGAAGGGGACGCTGCTCGGCACCCTCGTTCATCTGTGGCCCTATATCTGGCCCGGTGATCGCGCCGATTTGAAGACGCGCGTGATCTGGTCGGTGGTGCTGCTGCTGTTCGCCAAGCTTGCCACGCTGTCGGTGCCGTTCACCTTCAAATGGGCGATCGATGCGCTGAACGGCACCGGCTCGGCGCCGGTTGCGGCCTCGAACTGGGTGGTATGGCTGATCGCCTCGCCGGTGCTGATGACGATCAGCTACGGCGCGGTGCGCATCGTCATGGCGGTGCTGACGCAGTGGCGCGACGGCATCTTCGCCCGCGTCGCGATGCATGCGGTGCGGCGGCTCGCCTATATCACCTTCGTGCATATGCACGAACTGTCGCTGCGCTTCCATCTCGAGCGCAAGACCGGCGGCCTGACCCGCGTGCTGGAGCGCGGCCGCTCCGGCATCGAGACCATCGTTCGGATGGTGATCCTGCAGCTGATCCCGACCATCGTCGAGGTCGCGCTGTTGGCGGCGGTGCTGCTCTGGCAGTTTGACTGGCGCTACGTGCTCGCGGTGCTGCTCACCGTCGTCGTGTTCATGTACTTCACCTATATCGCGACCGAGTGGCGGATCGAGATCCGCCGCAGGATGAACGATTCCGACACCGAGGCGAACACCAAGGCGATCGACTCGCTGCTCAACTACGAGACGGTGAAATATTTCGGCGCCGAGGAGCGCGAGGCGCGGCGCTACGACCGCTCGATGGAGCGCTACGAGCAGGCCAGCGTGAAGACCTATACCTCGCTCGCGGTGCTCAACACCGGGCAGGCGATCATCTTCACCGCCGGGCTGACCGCGACCATGCTGATGTGCGCGTTCGGCATCCGCAACGGCACCCACACTGTCGGCGATTTCGTGCTGATCAATTCGATGATGATCCAGCTCTACCAGCCGCTGAATTTCATGGGCATGGTCTATCGCGAGATCAAGCAGGCGATCATCGACATCGAGAAGATGTTCGACGTGCTGGCGCGCGATCCCGAGGTGAGGGACATTCCGGGGGCCAAGCCGCTCGCGGTGTCATCCGGCAGCGTGCGGTTCGAGGATGTCCGCTTCTCCTACGAGGCGGACCGGCCGATCCTCAAGGGCCTGAGCTTCGAGGTGCCGGCCGGCAAGACGGTTGCGATCGTCGGTCCCTCCGGCGCCGGCAAGTCGACGATCTCGCGGCTGCTGTTCCGCCTCTACGACGTCTCGAGCGGCCGCATCCTGATCGACGGCCAGGACATCAAGACCGTGACGCAGGCCTCGCTGCGCTCGGCGATCGGCATGGTGCCGCAGGACACCGTGCTGTTCAACGACACCATCCGCTACAACATCCGCTATGGCCGCTGGGATGCCGGCGACGACGAGGTGGAGGAGGCGGCGCGCCTCGCGCAGATCGACGGCTTCATCCGGATGTCGCCGCAGGGCTATGAGACGCAGGTCGGCGAGCGCGGCCTGAAACTCTCCGGCGGCGAGAAGCAGCGCGTTGCGATCGCGCGCACGGTGCTGAAGGCGCCGCCGATCCTGGTGCTGGACGAGGCGACCTCCGCGCTCGACAGCCACACCGAGCACGAGATCCAGGGCGCGCTGGAGCGGGTCTCGCGCAACCGCACCTCGCTGGTGATCGCGCACCGGCTGTCGACCATCGTCGGCGCCGACGAGATCATCGTGCTGGACCAGGGCCGGATCGCCGAGCGCGGCACCCACGCGCGGCTTTTGGCCGCCGACGGCCTCTATGCCAGCATGTGGAACCGGCAACGCGAGGCCGAGGAGGCCCGCGAACGGCTCGCCCAGGTCGATGACGACGGCACCGCGCCGAATCGGCTGCCGCCGGCGGTCACCGAAACGTCGGAGGATTCCAGCCCTGATGCGGGTGAGAAACCCTTGCCGACCGCCGCGGAATAGTCGATTTAGGGCCTCTCCCGCCAAATGGGGCGGGGAAACGCAAGCGAGCTCTGATGTCGATCGCCAACTCCATCCGCGCGCAGATCCCGCCGATCCACCCCGAGGGCTATCCCTTTATCGGCGGCTTCGCTCTGGCGAGCCTGATCCTGTTCTGGATCTGGACCCCGCTGGGCTGGATCGGGACGCTGCTGACCGTCTGGTGCGCGCTGTTCTTCCGCGATCCGGTTCGCGTGACGCCGCTGCGCGACGGCATCGTGGTATCGCCGGCCGACGGCCGCGTCTCGATGGTGGTGCAGGCGCTGCCGCCGGCCGAGCTCGGGCTCGGCGACAAGCCGCTGCCGCGTGTCTCGGTATTCATGAGCGTGTTCAACTGCCATGTGAACCGCAGCCCGGTGGTCGGCCGCATCGACCGCATTGCCTACCGGCCCGGCGCCTTCATCAATGCCGAGCTCGACAAGGCGAGCGAGGACAATGAGCGCAATTCGCTCGTGATCTCGACCTCCAACGGGCGCATTGGCGTGGTCCAGATCGCAGGCCTCGTGGCGCGGCGCATCGTCTGCTTCGTCAAGGAGGGCCAGTCGATCGGCGCCGGCGAGCGCTTCGGCCTGATCCGCTTCGGCTCGCGGCTCGACGTCTATCTGCCCGAGGGCACGAAGGCGCTGGTCTCCGAGGGGCAGACCGCGGTCGCCGGCGAGACGATTCTGGCGGATTTCCGCAACGCCGATCCGGGCCGGACCTACCGCGCCGATTAACTCTGTTTCGCCAGCCCCATCAGCCGGTTCCCGCCGCAATGGCGGAGCCGGGCGGCGCTTGCTATGTTCATCAGGCCATGACGCCATTCGATCCGAATTCCAACGAGTATCGCCGCCGGCGGTTCCGCCCGATCCCGGTGCGGATGCTGGTGCCGAACATGATCACGCTGCTGGCGATCTGCGCCGGCCTCACCGCGATCCGGCTGTCGACGGAAGGGCGGATGGAGCTGGCGGTCGCCGCCATCGTGTTCGCCGCGATCCTCGACGGCATCGACGGCCGCGTCGCGCGCATGATCAAGGGCCAGTCGAAATTCGGCGCCGAACTCGACAGCCTCGCCGACTTCGTCAATTTCGGCGTCGCGCCGGGCCTGATCCTGTATTTCTGGCAGCTGCATGAATTGAACAATGGCGGCTGGATCGCCGCGATGGTGTTCGCGATCTCCGGCGGCCTGCGGCTTGCGCGCTTCAATGCCTCGATCGACGATCAGAACAAGCCGGCCTTCGCCGCCAACTATTTCACTGGCGTGCCGGCGCCTGCCGGTGCGATCACCGTGCTGCTGCCGATCTATCTCGCCTTCCTCGGCGTGCCGATGCCGCCGGCGACGCTGACGGCGTTCTACACGCTGTTGATCGCCTTCCTGATGGTGTCGCGGCTGCCGGTGTTCTCCGGCAAGACCGTGAAGATGCGCGTGCCGCCGGAAATGGTGCTGCCGGTGTTCGTGTCGGTGGTGTTCATCGTCGCGCTGCTGATCGGCTATCCCTGGCACATCCTGTCGGCGGGCTCGGTGCTCTATCTGATCAGCCTGCCCTGGGGCTGGAAGTCCTACCGCGACCAGGAGCGCCAGCTTGCCGCGCAGACGCAAGCTGCGGGCGCGCCGGTGGCGGCGCAGGCCGCTGCTCCCTATACGGCGCCGGTCGCGGAGAGTGACCACGACGATCGTCCGACGCATCTGCACTGAGTGCGCCCTCGGTAGTCGACCGTCATCCTGAGGTGCGAGCCTTGCGGCGCAATTGCGCCGCCGGGCGAGCCTCGAAGGATGTACGGCCCGGCTCCGAGATTGGGGCCGTCGACCCTTCGAGGGCCGCTGAAGAAGCGGCCACTTCCAGCGACAACGGTTTCGCCGTTGCGCGGGGGTGACGGTGATAGAGTGGTTTCATTCCAGCAAATATCAGCCATGAGCGTGCCTCGGTTGGGTTCGCCTGCGATCTCGGCTATAGGCTGAGAACGGCCCGCTCGAGCATGATCCGGAAAAGTGGAGACCGGTTTTCCGAAAAGATCATGCTCAAACAAAGAAATGAGATCATGATGCGTTTCCCTGGAAACGCATCATGATCTGACGCCAAAAATCAGGAGAGAAACGCCGTGACGACATCCGCTTCCGCCCCGCTTCCTGCTTCCGTCCTTGAAGCGTTGGCGCGCTACGACACGCCGACGATCTGCAACGCGATGGAGATCGTCGCGCCGGAGCGCCGTCTGATCGGCTACACCGTGAAGCCGCTGGTCTGCCCGTTTCCGACGCTGCCGCCGATGGTCGGCTACGCCCGCACCACGACGATCCGCTCGGTGCTGAAATCCGGCCTCTCGGCCGAGGAGCAGTCGAAGCGCCGCATCGAATATTACGAATATGTCGGCACCGGCTTCGGCCCGCGCATCTCTGTCATCCAGGACATCGACGGCCCGGACGTCGGCTATGGTGCGTTCTGGGGCGAGGTGCAGAGCAACGTGCACAAGGCGCTCGGCTGCCTCGGCGTCATCACCGACGGCTCGATCCGCGACATCCCGCAATGGGCGCCGGGCTTCCAGGCGCTGGCCGGCTCGATCGGCCCGTCGCACGCCTGGGTGCATGCCGAGAGCTTTGGCGGCGAGGTCCGCGTCGCCGGCATGACGGTGCGATCCGACGATCTGATCCACGCCGACAGCCACGGCGCCATCGTGATCCCCTATGAGGTCGCGGCGAAGCTGCCCGAGGCCGCCGAACTCTGCGGCCGCCGCGAGACCCCGATCCTGGACATCGCGCGCAGCAAGGATTTCTCGCTCGAGAAGCTCAAGGACGCGCTGAAGCGTTCGGCGGAAATCCACTGAGGCAGGCGCATGGTGCTGACGGCGGGCAGGTGCCCTCCGTCATTGCGAGGAGCTCGCGACAAAATTGCAGAGCAATTTTGCGCTGAAGCGACGAAGCAATCCATGTCTCCGCAAGTGTCGAGATGGATTGCTTCGCGGAGCCTGTCATCCGGCGGTGCTTTGCGCCGACCGGATGGCTCGCAATGACGCAAAACAGGTTGGCTAAGGTCAGGCCGGAGCCACCTTCGCGATCTCGTTCGCCCCGCGAACCGTCATGTCAATGGCGACATAGAGGATCACGGCGAGTCCGACATAGGCGATCCAGCGGTGGTTCTGCAGCAGCCGCGCGATGACGGAGGCCGCCGCGCCCATCATCGCGATCGAGAGCGCGAGGCCGAACACCAGCACGATCGGCTGCTCCCGCGCCGCACCCGCGACCGCCAGCACGTTGTCGAGCGACATCGAGACGTCGGCAACGATGATCTGCGTGGTGGCCTGCCACAGCGTCTTGCGCTGGCCCTTTGCGCCATCGGCGTGTTCGGCCGTGGTCTCGTGCGCGTCGGCGCGCAGCTCGCGCCACATCTTCCAGCACACCCACAATAGCAGGATGCCGCCGGCCAGCAGCAGGCCGACGATCTGCATCAGCTGCGTGGTGACCAGCGCGAACATGATGCGCAGCAGTGTCGCGGCACCGATGCCGATCAGGATCGCCTTGCCGCGCTGCTTCTCCGGCAGGCCGGCCGCGGCAAGGCCGATCACGACGGCGTTGTCACCGGCCAGCACGAGGTCGATGACGACGACCTGCAGCAATGCGCTGAGGGCGTCGAGTGAAAACAACTCGGGCGAAAATAGTTCGGACATGGGTCATGTTCCCCTTGAGGTCGGGGAGCGGACCCTTTCGACGAAACCGGCTCTTGCCGTCATGCGGACGGCAAATCCACCGCGACGCTTATCCGCGTCGCGGGTCGAAGCAGGGCCACTCCAACTGGGTTCCAGTCCGACATCGCAGCTTGTGGCTGCCAGAGGGGCCCGGCCTGGGATTACGGTCGTGACACCGGGCGCATTGCTGCTTCTTCCTCGAAGAACAGCG
Source organism: Bradyrhizobium sp. 33ap4 (assembly GCF_032654765.1). Taxonomy (NCBI): domain Bacteria; kingdom Pseudomonadati; phylum Pseudomonadota; class Alphaproteobacteria; order Hyphomicrobiales; family Nitrobacteraceae; genus Bradyrhizobium; species Bradyrhizobium sp. 33ap4. The sequence continues at coordinate 100,993 of NZ_JAUMTJ010000005.1, forward strand.
CCGCCTGATCCGGTTCGCCGAGGATCGCCGCCGCGCACCCCATGAAGGTGAACGCGCCGGCAAAATCCCACAGCGTGAGGTTCGCCACGCTTGTGCGCACGTGGATCACGCGCGCCGCAATCGCGGCAATGGCTGCCTGGACGAACAACAACAGGCTGAGCACGGGCAGCACGAGTGCGGGCTCAACCAGACGGAGCGTCAGGACGATCGGCAGCGCGGTCAGCGCGCCGAACAACAGCAGCATGCCGTACGGCTCCAGAGAGGGAGTCTTTCGCAGCATCGTGTCTGGAATGATCGAGGACATTCCGGTCCTTTACCGATCCTGACTTGTCGTTCACGTCGAGGATATCAGAACGCGATCTCCTTGACGCGCGACGCGGCGCCGCGCGACCGCCGGCCGCGCGACAAGATGTACGTATGCGGTTCCGGAGAAGGCCCGAGACCCTGGGGGTGATCTTGGACGCCATTTTGGCGCCGCCAGCGCGGTGGCATGCCATGGCAAAGTCCGCGCGGCGCCTTTATCTTTGCTGACAGCGCTGGGCGAACGATCGAAAGGCAATTTCGATGAATATGGCAGGCAAGACGGTGCTGATCACCGGTTCCACCGACGGCGTCGGCCGCTACGTCGCGATGAAGCTGGCGTCGGCCGGCGCCCGGGTCCTGATCCACGGCCGCGATACCAAGCGGGCGCAGACGCTCGCCGACGAGATCAAGCGCCTCAGCGGCCGCGAGCCGATGTTCTACCAGGCCGACCTGTCCTCGCTCGCCGAGGTCCGCGAGTTCGCCCAGCTGGTGCTCGACGACCAGGAACGCCTTGATGTGTTCGTCAGCAACGCGGGCATCGGTTCGCAAAACGAGGGGCCGGCGCGGCAGACCAGCAAGGACGGCCACGAGCTGCGCTTCGCGGTCAACTATCTCGCCGGCTTCCTGCTCGCGCATCTGTTGCTGCCGCGGCTCAAGGCGAGCGCGCCGGCGCGCATCGTCAATGTCGCGTCGCTCGGCCAGCACCCGATCGATTTCGGCGACGTGATGATCACGAAGAACTACAGCGGTGCGCGCGCCTATGCGCAGAGCAAGCTGTCGCAGATCATGTTCACCATCGACCTGGCCACGGAGCTGGAAGGCTCCGGCGTGACCGTCAACTCGCTGCACCCCGCGACCTACATGAACACCACCATGGTGCGCGCCAGCGGCGCGACGCCGATCTCGACCGTCGAGCAGGGCGGTGATGCCATCCTGCGTCTGGTCCAGGACGACGATGTGGCAGGCCGGAGCGGGCTGTTCTTCGACGGTAAGCGCGAGGCGCGCGCCCATGCCCAGGCCTATGACGCCGAGGCGCGCAAGCGGCTCAAGGCGTTGAGCCTGACGCTCACCGGGCTGCGGGCTTCCTGATCCGGCGCGAGACCGGCGCACTTTGGACGCGACCTTGGGCGCGGATCGCCTCGAACAGGCGCTTGCATGCGGCCGGAACGCCGCGATCCGGCACTGTTGCAATGCCGAGCAAGAGACCCGGCTGCGCGCGCTTCGGTGAGAAATACCAGGGCGAGAGCGGGGCGGGCGCCAGCCCGTGCGCGAGCAGTGCCCTGACGATCTCGACATCGGCGGTCTTGTCCGGCAGCGTCAGCATGACGGCGAGGCCGGCAACCCGCACATCGTTGCTCCAGCTCCGTAGCGCCGTCGTCAGCGCATCGCGCCTGTCGCAATAGGCCCGCTTGGTTCGCCTGAGATGGCGGATGTAGTGACCGTCGCGCATGAACTCCGCGGTGGACAGCTGCACCGCTGGGCCGGGAGCAGGGACCAGGCACGTCGCGACATCGGCGAACTGCGCCGCCAACGGCTCTGGCGCAACCAGGAAGCCGAGGCGCAGCGTCGGCGAGATCGTCTTGCTGAAGGAGCCGAGATGGATCACCCGGCCGGCGCGATCGAGCGAGGCGAGCGCCGGCGCGGCACGGCCATCGAGCTGCAATTCGCCGAGATAGTCGTCCTCGATGATGAAGGCTCCGGTTTGGGCGGCCCAGTCGAGCAGCTGCGCGCGACGTTGCGGCGACAGCGGCGGGCCGAGCGGCGCCTGCTGGCCCGGGGTCACGACCGCGAGCGCCGCGTCGGGGGCGTGCTTGAGACCGTGCTCGACATCGATGCCGTTGGCATCGACGGGGATCGGGACGACCTCCAGCCGGCCGAGATCGAGGCCCTTTCGCGTCAATGGAAATCCCGGGTTTTCCATCCAAGCGCGGCGGCCTTCGAGGCCGAGCACGCGCAGCGCGAGGCCGAGTCCTCCGCTGAATCCCGAGGTGATGACGATCTGCGCGGGCGAGCATTCGAGCCCGCGCGCGATCGCGAGATGCGCCGCGATCTCGCGTCTCAATTCGAGCTCGCCGCGTGGATCGACATAGCGCATCACCGCGCTCAATTCCGCCCGGACGGCGCGCGCGCGGATTCGCGCCAGCAGCTTGGCGGGGAGCCTATCCTGCGCGGGGACGCCCATCCGAAAGTGTCCCTGACCGCTCAGATCGCGAAACATCTCCACGACCGATCCGGGAGCGACCGGCGCATCGGGCTTGGCGGCCTTCCTGGGCCGCCTCGCGACGGTGGTGCCGCCCGCCTTCGACGACACGATGTGCTGGGCGTCCGACAGCTTGTCATAGGCCGCCCGCACGGTGCCGCGCGCAACGCCGAGCTGCGCGGCAAGGTCGAGCCACGATGGCAGCCGGGCGCCCGGCACCAGCACGCCGTTGTCGATCGCCGCCGCGATCGCCTTGCGGATCTGCTCGGAGAGCGGCGTCCTGGCCGACCGGTCGAGCGCGATGGGAAGCGGGTTGGGCATGGCTCGTGGTACACCAATTCGGTTCATTCTTGGTGCTTCTTTTTGGCCATGCGTGCCCGCATCTATCCGGTAGCAATGGAGGCACGAGATGAAGACCTTGATGACAACGCTGCTGGCCTGCGCGGCCCTTGCGACTCCGGCGATGGCGCAATCGGTGACGCCGAAGTTCGAGCATATGATCACGAACATTCCCGGCAAGTCGTTGATCGCGGTGGAGGTGAACTTCCCGCCGGGCGAGCCGTCGGCGCCGCATCATCACGCCAAATCGGCGTTTCTCTATGTCTACGTGCTCCAGGGCGCGATCGAGAGCCAGCTGGAAGGCGAGGCCGCGCATGTCTATCGGGCCGGCGAAAGCTTCTTCGAGCCGCCCGGCGCGCATCACGTGCTCGGGCGCAACGCGAGCGCGACCGAACCGGCGAAGCTGCTTGCGGTGTTCGTCGTCGACAGCAACGACAAGGCGCTGACTGTGTTCGACAAGGAAGGACACAAGCAATGAGCATGCGGATCGATTACAACAAGGTCGCCCCCGCGGGCATCAAGGCGCTCGGTGGCGTCTATGGCTACATCACGCAAAGCGGGCTTTCCGCGCAGCTCGTCGAACTGGTCTATCTGCGGATATCGCAGATCAACGGCTGCGCCTATTGCCTGGATTCGCATACCCGCAGCCTGCTGAAGATGGGCGTCAAGGTCGAGAAGCTTGCGGTGCTGCAGGTCTGGCGCGAGGCTGAGGCGCTGTTCGACGCCGAGGAGCGCGCCGCGCTGGCCTGGGCCGAAACCGTCACCCGCGTGGCGGAGACCGCGATTCCGGATGCCGATTACCAGGCGGCCCGCGAGGTGTTCAACGAGAAGCAACTGGTCGACCTGACCATCGCGATCGGCCTGATGAACACCTACAACCGCATCGCCATCGGCTTCCGCAACCCGCCGCAGGCTGTGGTCGAGCATTCCGCTGCGGCGGCTTGATCTTGGCAGGAATGGGTCAACTCCTGGACGGAAGCAACTCATTCGTTGCGGGCCGCATGCTCAGCAGCAGGAGTGCGCCGGAGAGCAAGTACAGCGCCATGACGAAGTACATGCCATAGATGTTGTCGCCGGTGTTCCGCACGATGAACCCGGTGATCGACGGGCTTACCGCCGGACCGAGATTTCCGAGGCTAGTGACGAGGGCAAGGCCGCCGGCCGCCGCGCCCGCTGAGAGATACTCACTGGTCAATGCATAGAAGAGCGGCGGCGCTGATACAAACCCGATGACGGCGAAGGAGAGAGCCAGGATCGAACCAACAAAAGTGCCGTGGAGCAACATGAGAAAGAACAAGCCGCCGGCGGCAATCGTGACGCAGGTCGCATAGTGCCAGCGGCGCTCATGCCGCTTGTCCGAATGACGACCGATCAGGATCATGCAGACGATACCCGCAGCGTTGGCTACTGCGTGATAGACGCCGACCAGTAGCGGATCCTTTACTCCCCAGCTATGGATCAGGGTCGGCATCCAGAATACCATCGTGTAGTTGGCGCCCAGCAGACAAAAACAGGCCAGCGACAACAGGTAGACCTTCGGGTCTCGCAGCAGCTGCCGGAACGTCCCCGAGGTCGCCTTCACGATGTTCTCTTCGTCATGCTGTAAAGCATCGTCCAGCAGCGCCTTCTCCCCCTTCGAGAGCCACGCGGCCTGGAACGGCTTGTCCTTGAGCAGGTAATACACGAGAACGCCGAGGATTGGCGCGGGCAAACCCTGGATCAGAAACAGCCATTGCCAGCCGTAAAGACCGCTGACGCCGTCGAAATACTTCAGGATCGAACCACACAGCGGACCAGCGATGAACATCACAATGGGGGGCGCCGACGCGAGGATCGCGATGACCTGCCCGCGCCTCACCGACGGGTACCAGTACGTCAAGTACAGCAGCACGCCCGGGGCGAAGCCGGCCTCAAAGACACCAAGAAAGAACCTCGCCGCATAGAACTGGAGCGGCGTCGATACGAACATCATGGCGGTCGCCGCCAATCCCCAGAGCACCATGATCCGCAACAGGGTTTTGCGCGCGCCGATCCTTTCCAGAAGAAGATTGCTGGGCACCTCAAACAGGAAATATCCGACGAAGAAGATGCCCGCGCCGAGCCCGTAGACTGCATCATCAAACGGTAGTGTCTGCTTCATCTGAAGCTGTGCGAAGCCGATGTTGATGCGGTCGAGAAAGGCGACCATGCTGGCGATCAGTAGCAAAGGCATAAGGCGCCAGTCGACCTTGGCGAACACGGCCTTGTACGCCGGGTTCTCCAATATCGGCGACGATGACTTGCTTGCAGCAGGCAGATGCATTCTTGTTCCTTCCAAAATATGCTTTTGCCTATGATGTCCTTCAAACCAGTCGCTGCTCCATTGCGCGCGAGTAATGGTCTGACCTCGAAAGCTCAGGTGACCTTTGCCTCGATGACGCTGAGACGCCCGGCCGGACAGGTCGCGGTGTGAGTAAAGCCGGATTCGCGAAACAGCCAGGCGTACTGCTTTTCCGTTCTTTCGAGACCGCCAGGACCGCGAAGCATGAGCAGATCGGTCAGCGTCTGTTCCCTGTGCGCATCGCTTACGCTCGGGAATTCCGGCATGACCCGTTCGATAAGCAGGAGCACGCCCCCTCCGGGGAGCGCCCTTCGACAGTTTGCGAGGATGACCATGCTGCGCTCATCGTTCCAATCGTGAATGATGTTCTTCATGACGATGGCATCCGCGATCGATGGAATCGTCTGGAAGAAATCGCCGGCCATGAATTCGATGCGATCACTGAGCCCGCTGCGCCTCAGATGGCCAGTCGCGGATTCGGCGCAGCGCGGAAGGTCGAAAATAGTCCCTCGGATATGCGGATGCTGCCCGGCTATGGCGCCAACGAGTTCGCCGGAGCCGCCGCCGACATCCATGAGATGAGCGAACGCACCGAAGTCGTAGGCCCCCAGGATATCCGGAATCGCCAGACGGGTCCCCTCCGTCATAGCCGCATTAAATATGCTGACCATCTCCGGATCGCGCGCCATCAGATCAAAGCTGTTTTCATGGTCAAGCAGTTGCGCGGCGGTCTTGCCGGTCATGATCGAGTCCAGCAACCCGGTCCACGATTCGGTCAGAAACCGGCCTTCAAAGATCGTCCAGTTCTTGAGGGACTGGGTTGCGGCCCCGTCAAGGCAAGCCCCCAGTTCGGTCAATGCGTATCGCTCTTCAGCGACCGTGCAAATGCCTATGGTCGAAAGCGCGGTCAGCAGGCGGCGGAGCGCCTGCTTGTTCGCGCCGGTTGCCTCGACGAGTTCGCCGAGGGGCCGCGATCCATCGCGCAGGAGCTCGGCGATCCCCAGCTTCGCGGCGACGTAGATGACCGCGGTCACGCGCTGCGACTGAATAAGGTGCAGCAATCTTGCGGATGCTTGGACAGAGGCCATCGATCATTCCCCCTCATGTTGCTAGTTGGTGCCGGTCCAGCACTCCCGGGCAAACCTGCTCAGGCTCGAAAGCGGCGCGCTGCGCGGCATTGATTGGCCGACCCTGATCTCGGTGTCGCTGACGCCGGGACCGCATCGCCGGTCCGTCCCCGCAATTGGGGAAGGGTTGAAACCTGAAATACTTAGCGCAGTATGGATGACAGAACTGATCATGGAGGCCTGCCTGGCGCTGACCGCTTTTGGTGGATCGCTGCTCGGGACGGTTTTGCTATCCCGCGCCGCAAGATGATGCTGTACAATTGCCGCCAGGTCCCGAAACCTCGCCGATATTCTGCCGATACTTTCCGAAATGGCCCAACGAGGCGTTCTTGCTTAAGTCATCGCAGCCTTCGATTGTGATCGGCGACCGGACCTTGGACCTAGCCCGCGAATTGCTGCTCGACGGGCGCGGCGACATCGTGCCGTTGCGTCCTCAAGCCTGGGCGGTGCTGCGGCTCCTCGCGCAACGCGTCGGGCGCCTGGTGCATAAGGACGAGATATTGGATGAGGTCTGGTCGGACTGCGAGGTCACGGAAGACTCGCTTGTCCAGGCCATCGGCGACATCAGGCAGGCCTTGGGAGGGGCGGGCCGATTGGCCCTGAGAACCTTGCCTCGCCGCGGCTACATGCTGGTCGTGGATGGCGAGCAGGCCGACCGCCCGGCTTCTGCCAGTGTCACGACCTCGTCGATGCCGGACAACGCCGGAAGGCCAGCGGGTTCATCTTCGATCCCACACCTGTCCATTGTTGTTCTACCATTCACAAATATTGGCGGCGATCTGGAGCAGGAATATTTTGTCGATGGCGTGACTCACAGTCTGACTACCGACCTGTCGCGCATCGCCGGCGCGTTCGTCATCGGCCGGGGCACTGCGTTCACCTTCAAGGGAAAGGCGGTGGACGTGAGGGAGATCGGTCGCGAATTGAATGTCCGTTACGCGCTGGAAGGGTCGGTGCAACGCGGCGGCAATCGCTTTCGCCTGAACGTTCAGTTGACTGACACGGAAACCGGAGCCCATGTGTGGGCCGAGCGCTTCGACAAGCCCGCTGCCGACTTGCTGGACATGCAGGATGAGATCGTATCCCGGCTCGCCAATACATTGAACGCCGAGCTTATCAAGGCCGAAGCACGACGGGCAGAACGGTTGCCCCAGCCGGACGCGATGGATCTCTATTTTCAGGGCAGGGCTGTCCTGAATAAAGGAATAGCGCCAGCGGTTATGGCGCGAGCAAGGGATTTCTTCATGCGCGCCCTCGCGCTTGATCCCGACAATATTGAAGCAGCGGTTGCCGCGGCTCAGGTCGATTTTGCGATCGGTTCTTCCTCCATGGCCGATGACGGACCGGCATATTTCAGGGCCGCGGAGAAGGCGCTGAATGGCGTGTTGTTGCGTGCGCCCAATCACCCCAGAGCCCACATGTTGCTCGGCGCGGTTCAAATTCGGACGCACCGCGCTGCAAAGGGTATCGCTGAATGTCGCCAGGCGCTGGCGCTCGATCGGAATTTGGCCGATGCGCATGGGTTTATTGGCCTCGGGAAGCATGCGCTGGGGCGTGGTGAGGAAGTCGAGGGGCATATTCAAGAGGCGTTACGACTGTCCCCTCGCGATACGCGTGCCTTTCTCTGGATCATGGTTGTCGGGATGGCCAAGTTGATGTCCTGCACCAACGCAGACCTCGAGGCGCTGGACTGGCTTCGCCGGAGCATTGAGGCTAATCCCAATTTTGCGCTCGCTCACTTTCACTTGGCTGGCGCGTTGGCCATGATGGGAGACCTCGAGGAAGCACAATCCAGTGCCAAAGCCGGACTGGCGCTCGATCCCAACTTCAGCATTCGTCGATACGACGTCAATGTCGTCTTCCTGTCCGACAATCCGGTATGGCTCGCCAAGCGTAAGCGCTTTTATGAGGGAATGCGCATGGCCGGCGTGCCGGAGAGCTAGTGCCGCGTTCGATCATCTGCGTGAATGGGATAAAGCTGCGACGAGGAGCTACATTTGAGCTCCAGCAGCGGCGCGCCATACTCGCGTCTTGGTCAGCGGCGGAGCAGGAGCACCACTCACGAACCCGGCTTCGCCTCGACAGGCTTCTGCGCGAACTGCGGAAAGGTCTCGGCGACGACAGGCCCATCCAGCCGCCATGAATAGCAGCCGCCGACGAAGAATGGCGGCTCGGTGACATCGCGCTGGTGATCGAGCGCGCCGCGGCCCTGCGGGTCCTTGCCGGAGGTTGCGGTCTGGAACAGCGTCGTCACCGCGGGACCCAGCAGCTCGGCGAGATGGGTGCAGGTTTCGAGCTTGCCAATCTTGCGACGGACCAGTTCGCGCCAGCCCTTGCCGATGCGTTCGCCGACCAGGCGCTGCAAGATGCCCTCGACGTCGAGGCAGGACGGGTAGGGCGTTGAGGCCATCGTGGTGCCGGTCTCGCGGATCGTAAAACTGTCGTCGACCGCGAGCCGCAGGCGGATGTCGTGCACGGGATCGTCGGGCTGCTGCAGCCCGCGATGCTTGTCCTGTCGGGCATAGGGTTTGGTGTCGACCAGCTGCGCCTCGACTTCCCACAATCCGTCGTCACGGAGATAGCCGAGACATTCGACGGAGCGGCGGTGCATCAGGCGGCGGGGCTTGCCGTCGGCATTGGTATCGGGTGCGGACATCTGAACTCGCTGGATTGAATCTAGAGCTGATCCAATCGGCCGTGCGCTCCGATGTCAACGCTCGCGGTCGAATGGCGTCATGAGAGGTCGTCATTCCGGGATGGCGCGTTAGCGCCAGACCCGGAATCTCTAGATTCCGGGTTCGATGCTTCGCATCGCCCCGGAATGACGGGGTGACGTTGAGAGCTATCCCTCAGCTCACCCGCCGTTCGCGGTTCTCCCAATACGGCTTGCGCAGCTCGCGCTTTAAGATCTTGCCGGCGCCGGAGAGCGGCAGCGGCGTCGCGGTGATGTCGACGCTGCGCGGGCATTTGTAGCCGGCGATCAGCATCTTGCAGTGCTCCATCAGCTCTTCCGGCGTGGCGCTGGCGCCGCTCTTCATCACCACGACGGCGTGAACCTGCTCGCCCCAGCGTTCGCTCGGGATCCCGATCACGGCGCATTGCGCCACCGCCGCGTGCTGGGCGAGCGCGTTCTCGACCTCGGCCGAATAGACGTTCTCGCCGCCGGAGATGATCATGTCCTTGACGCGGTCGACGACGTAGACAAAGCCGTCCTCGTCCATGTAGCCGCCGTCGCCGGTGTGCATCCAGCCGTCGATCACGGCGCGCGCGGTCTCCTCCGGCCGCTCCCAATAGCCCATCATCACCATGTCGCCGCGCACCGCGATCTCGCCGACGGTACCCGTCGGCACGACCTTGTCCTCCGCATCGACGATCCTGACCTCGGCGCCAAGCGTGGCGCGGCCGGCGCCGCGGTGCCGTCCCTTGGCGCGGCCGTCGCCGATATGCTCCTTCCAGTGCAGCAGGGTCGCGATCGGCGACAGCTCGGTCATGCCGTAGGCTTGCGTGAACTCGACATGCGGCAGCGCCTTCATGGCGCGCATCAGCACGGCGTCGCTGATCACGGAGGCGCCGTAGGAGATCCGCTTCAAGGACGACAGGTCGTAATTGCCGAGCGTCGGGTGATCGACGAACATCTGGATCATGGTCGGCACCAGCAGCACGTCGGTGATGCGCTCCTTCTGCACGGCGGCCGCGACGCCGTCAGGCGTAAAGCCCTGGATTACGACGTTGGATCCTCCGGACAGCAGCACCGAATACATCGCCGCGCCATTGGCGAGGTGGAACATCGGCGCCGCATGCAGATAGATCGTGCTGCTCGGCCATAGGCCTTCGCCGAGCGCGTTGAGCGCGTTGGCCATCAGATTGCCGTGGCTCAGCATCACGCCCTTGGAGCGGCCGGTGGTGCCGCCGGTGTAGAAGATGCCGGCAAGGTCGTCGCGGCTGCGCATCGCATCCGGAACAGGCGCGCTGCGCGCGATGAGCGTCTCGTAATTCGCCATGCCGGCAGGCATGTCGCCCTCGTCGGCATAGACCAGCTTGAGGCCGGGGATGGCGCCTGCCAGCGCCGTGCCGACCGGCGCAAACGGCTTGTCGACGAACAGGATCGTTGCACGGCAGTCGCGCAGCGCGTCCTCGTTCTCGCTCGGAGACCAGCGGATGTTGAGCGGCACGATCACGGCGCCGGCCCAGCCGACCGCGAGGTAGAGCTCGAGATAGCGGTCGGAGTTCAACGACAGGATCGCGACGCGATCGCCGTCCTGGGCGCCGAGGCCGCGGATCGCGGCGGCGAGGCGGGCGACGCGTTCGCCGACCTCGCGCCAGTTGCGCCGCCGCTCACCGCAGACGACTGCGAGCCCGTTTGGATTGACCTGCAGCGCGCGCCGCAGTCCGTGTGTGATGTTCACTCGTCTCCTCCCTTGATGCGTTTCCCCTGCGAGGCGGTTTGTCCGCCTTCTCGTGCGCCGTTGTCTTGCGCGTTGATGTCATTTGCGTTGTTGTTTTGGCGATGCCTTCGGTGAGGCGGATCGCGAATTCCTCGGCGACGGCGCGTCCGCTCAGCTCGCCGCCCGGCTGGAACCAGTGGCCGATCCAGTTCAGCGAGCCGGCGATCGCGAAAGCTGCGAGCTTCGGGTCGCAGGGTTTCACCGAACCGTCCGCGACGCCCTGTGCGATATAGTCGCGGAAGGCGCGGTCGATCCGCCGCTTCGCAGTCTGCACGATCTTGCGGTTGTCCTTGCTGAGGTCGCGGATGTCGAACCGGACCAGGCTCTTGCCGTAGTCCGCGGTCATCAGCTCGGCATAGCGGACGGTGAGCTTGCGCAGCTTGTCGAGTCCCGAGCCGCCGCCCGCCGACGTCTCGGCAATGCATTCGTCGACCAGCTCATTGCCGATCGACCAGCACTCGAACAGGATCTCGTCCTTGCCGCGGAAGTAGTTGTAGAGCGCCGGCTTGGTGATGTTGAGCCGCTTGGCGACGTCGTTCAGCGTGGCACGGTGATAGCCCTGTTCAAGGAACAGGGCTACGGCCGTGCGCAGCACTGCCTCGCGCTTCTCGTCGCGGGCGCGGCGCCGGCTTTCGAATGGCAGCCACGGCGACTCGTTGCTGGAAGAGGGGGAGTGGGCGTCCATCGCGTCGGCTGTTGTCGCATTGACTCCGGAAGATCGCCCGTATATTACCCATGGGTAACAAATAGTCCAGTGGGTAATTTCCGGGAGGACACGCGATGACGTCACGCACCTATATTGCCGGGGTCGGCATGATCCCGTTCGTCAAGCCCGGCGCCAATGCGCCGTATCACGTGATGGGCGCCGAAGCGGCGAAGCTGGCGCTCGCCGACGCCGGGCTCGACTACGGCCGCGTGCAGCAGGCCTATGTCGGCTACGTCTATGGCGACTCCACCTGCGGGCAGCGCGCGCTCTATCCGGTCGGCATGACCGGCATCCCGATCGTCAACGTCAACAACAACTGCTCGACCGGCTCGACCGCGCTGTTCCTGGCGCGGCAGGTGATCGAGTCGGGCGCGGCCGATTGCGTGATGGCGCTCGGCTTCGAGCAGATGAAGCCCGGCGCGCTCGGGGCCGTGTTCACCGACCGTCCCAGTGCGTTCGACGATTTCGACGCCGCGGCCGACAAGCTGGTCGACGCGCCCGGCGTGCCGCTGGCGCTGCGCTATTTCGGCGGCGCCGGCCTCAGCCACATGAAGAAATACGGCACGCCGCTCTCCGCCTTTGCAAAAGTGCGCGCCAAGGCGAGCCGTCATGCCAAGAACAATCCGCTGGCGCTGTTCCGCAAAGAGGTCACCGCCGACGACGTGATGAACGACCAGGTGATTTGGCCTGGCGTGATGACGCGGCTGATGGCGTGCCCGCCGACCTGCGGCGGCGCCGCCGCGATTCTGGTCTCGGAGAAATTCGCCGACCAGCACGGCCTCAACAAGCAGGTCCGCATCGCGGCGCAGGCGATGACGACCGACACGCCCTCGACCTTCGGTGCGTCAGACATGATGCAGGTGGTCGGCTACGACATGGCGCGGGATGCCGCGCGCAAGGTCTATGAGGCCGCCGGCATCGGGCCTGATGATCTCGACGTCGTCGAGCTGCACGACTGCTTCGCGCACAACGAGCTGATCACCTATGAGGGGCTCGGCCTGTGCGGCGAGGGCGAGGCCGCGAAATTCATCGACGACGGCGACAACTCCTATGGCGGCAGGATCGTCACCAACCCGTCCGGCGGGCTGCTGTCGAAGGGTCATCCGCTCGGCGCCACCGGGCTTGCGCAGTGCTATGAGCTGACGCGGCAGTTGCGCGGCACCGCTGCGGCGACGCAGGTGGAGGGCGCGCGGGTCGGCTTGCAACACAATCTCGGCCTCGGCGGCGCCTGCGTCGTGACGCTCTACGAACGCGCTTGAGGTCGTCATGGTCGATCAATCCGCTGTCGGGCGTACATTTACGCCCGTGACCGCGCGCGTCGAGCCGGGGCGGCTGCGCTTCTTCCTCGATACGCTCGGCGAGACGAATGCCGTCTATCGCGACGAGACGGCCGCGCAGGCGGCCGGCTTCACGGCGGCGCCGGTGCCGCCGACCTATCTGTTCTGCCTCGAGATGATGGATGCGCCGGACGCGTTCGAGTTCCTCACGGCGCTCGACATTGATCTGGCGCGCGTGCTGCACGGCGAGCAGCGCTTCGACTATCATGCGCCCGTCGTGGTCGGCGACACCTTGACCTTCCATCCGCGTGTCACTGGCGTGACCGACAAGAAGGGCGGGGCGATGACGCTGATCGTGGTCGACACTCCGGTCACCAACCAGAACGGTGTCCATGTCGCCGATGTCTCGCGCACCGTCGTGGTACGCAATGCGAGGCCGTCATGAGCAGCTCTCCCTCTGTCGGCGACCGCATCGTCCACAAGGAGTTTCCACCGATCACCCGCCATCGCCTCGCGCTGTATTGCGGCGCCTCCGGCGATCACAATCCGATCCATGTCGACATCGATTTCGCGAAGGCGGCCGGCTTCCCCGACGTGTTCGCGCACGGCATGCTGGTGATGGGCTATCTCGGCCAGGCGCTGACCGACGCGGTGGCGCCGTCGCGCATCCGCTCGTTCTCGACCCGCTTTGCGGCGATCACCCAGCTCGGCGCGAAGCTGACCTGCGAGGGCACGGTGACCGAGCTGGTCGAGCAGGGCGGTGAGAGGCGCGCAATACTCGCGCTGACTACCAGGGATCAGAACGGCGAGATCAAGCTCGCCGGCGAGGCGGTTATCGCGCTGTAGCGCGAAAGGTCTCGCCACGAAGGATTGTGCGCTCCCTCGCCCCGCTCTTGCGGGGAGAGGGTTGGGGTGAGGGGCTGCTTCCGCGCACTCTGGAGGTGTTGAGACCTGTACCCCCTCACCCGGAACGCATCTGACGATGCGTTCCGACCTCTCCCCGCAAGCGGGGCGAGGTGAGGCGGGCATACCGCAAAGATCACGTTGTTTGAGGGAGGTTTGAATGTCAAAGCTGCAAGGCAAAGTCGCGCTCGTCTCAGGCTCCGGCCGCGGCATCGGGCGCGCGATTGCGCTGAAGCTCGCGAACGAGGGCGCGCGCGTCGTGGTCAACGACCTCGATGCCGAGCCGGGCGATGCGGTCGTCGCGGAGATCAAGGCCATGGGCGGCGAGGCGATCGCGGTCAATGGCAGCGTGACCGAAGCCGGCTTTGCCGATCGCTTCGTCGGCGCCGCGATCGAGCGGTTCGGCGGTCTCGACATCATCGTCAATAATGCCGGGTACACCTGGGACTCGACGATCCAGAAGATGACCGACGAGCAGTTCCAGGCGATGCTGGACGTCCATCTGGTCGCCCCGTTCCGCATCATGCGCGCGGCGTCGGAGCCGATCCGAGTGATGGCGAAGAGGGAGGCCGAGGCGGGCCGCGAGGTGTTCCGCAAGGTCGTCAACATCTCCTCGATCGCGGGCCTCTACGGCAATGCCGGGCAGGCGAGCTATTCGTCCGCCAAAGCATCGCTGATCGGGCTGACGCGCACGATGTGCAAGGAGTGGGGCCGCTACAAGGTCAACGTCAATTGCGTGGCGTTCGGCCTGATCAACACCCGCCTGACCCAGCCGATCGAGACCCAGCAGAAAACCATCGACGTCGCCGGCCGCGACATCAAGGTCGGCGTCCAGCCGCAGATGCTGGAGGCGATGGGCCGCATGATCCCGCTCGGCCGCGGCGGCACGCCGGAGGAGGCGGCCGATGCGGTCTATCTGTTCTGCGCTCCGGAATCGAATTACATCAGTGGTCAGGTGATCGTCGCCGGCGGCGGTCTTCTGATTTAATACGAGGGCAGAATGCACTACCGATCGTCCTGGATGACCGAGGAGCTGGACACCTTCCGAGACCAGTTCCGCAAATTCCTCGCCAAGGATCTGGCGCCGCACGCCGAAAAATGGCGCGAGCAGAAGCTGGTCGATCGCTCGGCCTGGCGCGCGCTCGGCGAGATGGGCGCGTTGCTGCCGAGCGTGCCCGAGGCCTATGGCGGCTTAGGGGCCAGCTTCGCCTATGACGCCGCCGTGCTCGATGACCTCGAGAGCACGGTGCCGGAGCTGACCACCGGCGTCTCCGTGCACAGCGCGATCGTCGCGCATTACATCGTCAACTATGGCTCGGAGGAGCAGAAGAAACGTTGGCTGCCGAAGATGGCGTCGGGTGAGATGGTCGGCGCCATCGCGATGACCGAGCCCGGCACCGGCTCGGATCTGCAGGCCGTCAAGACCACGGCGAAGAAGCAGGGCAATTCCTACGTCATCAACGGCCAGAAGACTTTCATCACCAACGGCCAGGCCGCCGATCTCGTCATCGTGGTGGCGCGGACCGGGGCTCCGGGCGCCAAGGGCATCTCGCTGATCGTGGTTGAGACCGCGGGCGCCGAGGGGTACCGGCGCGGGCGCAACCTCGACAAGATCGGGCTGCACGCATCAGACACGTCGGAGCTGTTCTTCGATAACGTCACGGTGCCGCCGGAGAACCTGCTCGGCGCCGAGGAGGGCAACGGCTTCGTACAGCTGATGCAGCAATTGCCGCAGGAGCGGCTGTCGCTCGCGATCGGCGCGGTCGCCTCGATGGAGCGCGCGGTCAGGATCACCGCCGAATACACCAAGGAGCGCACCGCGTTCGGCAAGCCGCTGCTCGAATTCCAGAACACCGCCTTCAAGCTTGCCGAGCGCAAGACCGAGGCGATGATCGCCCGCGTGTTCGTCGACTGGTGCGTCGAGCGCCTGGTCGCCGGCGACCTCGACACCGTGACGGCGTCGATGGCGAAATGGTGGTGCTCGCAGAAGCAGGTCGAGACCGCCGACGAATGCCTGCAGCTGCATGGCGGCTACGGCTACATGCAGGAATATCCGATCTCGCGCATGTTCATCGATTCCCGCATCCAGAAGATCTATGGCGGCACCAACGAAATCATGAAGCTCCTGATCGCGCGTTCGCTGTAGGCGGGCGCGTCTTTGGCCGTCATTCCGGGGCACGCGAAGCGTGAACCCGGAATCTCGAAGTTGCGGCTTGAGATTCCGGGTTCGATGCTCGCGCATCGCCCCAATGACGCGGAGGGGTGAGTGCGCGCTCATCTCCTTCGGCCGTGCGCCGCTACATCGCCCGTACGTTCTTGAGGAACTTGTCGACCTGAACTTCCAGCTCTGAGGCGTTGCTGGCGAGCTCTCCGGAGGCCGCCAGCACGTTCTCGGCGGCCTTGCTGGCATCGTCGATCGCCTTGGTCGTGCCGTTGATGTTTGCGGTGACCTCCTTGGTGGCCGCGGCCTGTTCCTCGACCGCGCTGGCGATCACGGTCGAGATCTCGCTGATCTGGACGATGACCTGCGAGATCGCCTTCAGCGCCGTGGCGGTGTTGCCGGTCGCGGCCTGCATCTCGTTGATCTGCGCCGAAATGTCTTCCGTGGCCTTGGCGGTCTGGTTGGCCAGCGCCTTCACCTCGGAGGCGACGACGGCGAAGCCGCGTCCGGCCTCACCGGCCCGCGCGGATTCGATGGTTGCGTTGAGCGCAAGCAGGTTGGTCTGGCCGGCGATCTGGCTGATCAGGGCGACGACGTCGCCGATCTTCTGCGCCATGGTCACGAGACCCGCGACCAGCTTGTCGGACTTCTCGGCTTCGTCGACCGCCATGCGGGCAATGCGGCTCGCCTCGGCCACCTGGCGGCTGATCTCGTTGACCGAGGACGACAGTTCCTCGGACGCGGACGCCGCGCTCGCCGAGCGCTGATTGACGAATTCGGCGGTCGTCGTCAGCGATCGCGCAGTGCCCTGCATTTGCGTCGACGCCGACGCCAGCATCCCGGCAAGGCCCTTCACGTCCTTCTCGAAATCGTCCGCCAGCTTCACATTGCCTGTCACGACCGACCAGCTCAGCATCGCGCCGGTGTAGTTGCCGCGCTTGTCGGTCAGCCCGGAGACCCGCAGGTCGAGCGTTTCCGGACCGAGCTTGATCTTGGCCGCATGCGGCAGGTTTTTGGGATCGCCGACGATGCGGCGCTGGTGCGCCGGGTTCTTGTGGAAGATGTCGAACGAGTTGCCGAGGATCTTGTCCGGCGCCACCGGAAGCAGGTGCTTCACGGTGTCGAGCGTCTTGAGGCTGGTCTGGTTGATGTAGGTGATGTTGAAGTCGGTGTCGCACATCATGATGTTGATCGGCATGTTGTCGAGCATTTGCAACAGCCGTTCGGTCTGCGTTTCAAGCCGCGCCTTCTCGGTCGCTAGCTCCCAGGTCAGCATCGGGCCGGTGTAGCGGCCGCGCGAATTGGTCATGGCTGTCACGGTGAGATCGAGCGTCTCGCCGCCGATGGTGATGCGCGCCTTGTGCGGCAGGTTCTTCGGGTCGGACAGCAGCCGGCGCTGATGCTGCGGGTTCTTGTGAAAGATATCGATCGATTGCCCGATCAGCGCGTCGACCTTCACCGGCAGCACATGCTCGATCTTCTTCAGGTTCTGCCGCGTCGACTCGTTGATGTAGGTGATTTTGAAATTGTCCAGCTCGCAGAGCATAAGTCGGATCGTAGCCATGTCGTTCTGTGAGCCAAGGAGTTGAGTGTTATAGTTGTCTTCCTAAGACCGCTTGGCCTCCGACTTATTGCCTCCAGCCTTGATAATGATCTTGGTGAATTGAAACGTTGCACCTGATCGGCGACGGAATGCCTTCCACCGCCGGCCCCACGCAGGTGCGCTACACGATTTACAATTTCTGACTGCGTGGAACGGTAGGCGATTCGAGTTCCACCAAGAAGGGCGCGCAATGCGCCGCGTGCGCTCGCGCAGGTCGAACGCGCGATGCTCGCGATGAGCGCAGCCGAAAACGTCGCACAACACCGCGATTTGCCGTGAAATCCGCGCGATCCGGCGACGAAGATGTGAAGCGGCCGATCGCTGCACCGTAATCTTACGGAAGCACACGCGTGCGCTCCTAATGATTGTTATCGTGCACATAACGTGTGGCTCATGCAGATTGTGCCACGCCATCGCGCGCAGCGGAGAGCTCTTGACTGCAATCGTCTCGGCGGCCACGCGCTGTCGGTCTTGGCGATGCGGCGTGCGAGCATTCTTTCGCCTGCGCTCTGTTGAGTCGATCGGCGCCTCGTGATGACAGGGCGGCCGCATCGTCGATGCGGGTGTTCATGAAAGAAGCCCGCGCAGGTTGATCATGCCGCGCGAGACGCGATCGGGGTCACGGACCGGCGTCGTGGTCCCGCGCGAGCGCAACGAGATCGCCCTCGAGCCGGACGATCGTGACCTGCGTTGCTTGCCGGCCGGCGGCTTCAATCCTGCCGGCGATCGTCCGCTCTGCGGAAATCGATGACGAAACGGCGTTGCCCATTGCCTACCGCATGGCTTGGCGCCGCTGCGCGCGGGAGACGCAGCTTCGGCCTTGCACCCTATTTCCGTCTATCATACCCCGTGGGACCACGATCCGCGCGAAGCTCAAACGCGCGCCAGTACTTGCAGGGAGCCCTCATGACCAAAAGCAATGCCCGCACCGGAGGCCAGATCCTGATCGACCAGCTGGTCGCGCAAGGGGTGGAGCGCGTCACCTGCGTGCCGGGCGAGAGCTATCTGGCGGCGCTCGACGCCTTGCACGACAGCGCGATCGACGTCGTGATCTGCCGCGCCGAGGGCGGGGCCGCGATGATGGCGGAGGCCTATGGCAAGCTCACGGGACGTCCGGGCATCTGCTTTGTCACCCGCGGTCCGGGCTCGACCAATGCCGCCCATGGCGTGCACATCGCGATGCAGGACTCCACCCCGATGATCCTGTTCGTCGGCCAGGTCGACACCGGCATGCGCGAGCGCGAGGCATTCCAGGAACTCGACTACAAGGCGGTGTTCGGCACGATGGCGAAATGGGCGGTCGAGATCGATCGTCCGGATCGCATTCCGGAACTGGTCGCGCGCGCCTTCCGCGTCGCGCTGCAGGGCCGGCCCGGTCCGGTGGTGATCTCGCTGCCGGAGAACATGCTGACTGAAACCGCCGCGGTCGCCGACGCGCCGAAGGTCGAGCCTGCGGCGACCTGGCCTGCGCCGGCCGATCTCGAGCGCCTCGGCAGCATGCTCGCCGGCGCCAAGGCGCCGATCGTGGTGCTCGGTGGCTCGGCCTGGACCGCGGAGGCCGCCAAGGGCATTGCGCGCTTCGCCGAGCGCTTCGACCTGCCGGTTGCCACCTCGTTCCGCCGCGCCTCGCTGTTCGACGCCGACCACTCGCATTATGCCGGCGATCTTGGCATCGGCCCGAGTCCGAAGCTCAGGGATCGCATCACCGGCGCCGACGTCATCCTCCTGATCGGCGGCCGCATGTCGGAAATGCCGTCCTCGTCCTACACGCTGCTCGACATTCCGGTGCCGAGCCAGAAACTGATCCATGTCCATCCCGGCGCCGAGGAGCTCGGCCGTGTCTACCAGCCGGCGCTGGCGATCCAGGCGACGCCTGCGGCCTTTGCCGCCGCGGTCGAGACCATGATGCCGGCGGCAGTGCCGGCCTGGAAGGGCGAGGCGGCCAAGGCGCACGCGGATTACCTCGCCTGGACCGACAAGCCGCGCGAGCTGCCGGGCAGCTTCCAGTATGGCGAGGTCGTGACCTGGCTGCGCGATCGCCTGCCGAAGGATGCCATCGTCTGCAACGGCGCCGGCAATTATGCCGGCTGGATTCACCGCCACCATCGCTTCCACGCTTTCGCCGCGCAGCTCGCGCCGACCTCGGGCTCGATGGGCTACGGCGTGCCGGCGGCTGTGATGGCCAAGCGGCATCATCCGGACCGGGTCGTCGTGGCGTTCGCCGGCGACGGCTGCTTCCTGATGAACGGGCAGGAGTTCGCCACCGCCGTGCAGTATGACGCGCCGCTGATCGTCGTCGTCATCGACAACGCGCAATACGGCACCATCCGCATGCATCAGGAGCGCGACTATCCGGGCCGCGTCGTCGGCACCCAGCTCAAGAACCCGGACTTCGCGCTTTACGCCAAGGCGTTCGGCGGCCATGGCGAGCGGGTCGAGCGCACCGAAGACTTCGCGCCCGCGTTCGAGCGCGCGCTGGCCTCCGGCAAGCCCGCGATCCTGCACTGCCTGGTCGATCAGCGTGCGCTGTCGGTCGGCAAGGATTTTGCGCCGCAGGCCACGCGCTAGGGCATGATCCGGAAAAATGCGAAGCGGTTTTCCGAGGAGATCATGCCCAAACAAAAGTCCCGTCACGTCGCGATCATCGGGGCCGGCGCGGTCGGCGTCATCAGCGCCATCGAGGCGCTGCGTGCGGGCCACAGCGTAACCTTGATCGATCCGGGCGAGCCCGGCGGCACCCAGGCGGCGAGCTACGGCAATGCCGGTTGGCTGTCGTCGCATTCGGTGATCCCGCCGGCCGAGCCGGGCACCTGGAAGAAGGTGCCGGGCTATCTGATGGATCCGCTCGGGCCGCTGGCGATCCGCTGGTCGTATCTGCCGAAGGCCTTGCCGTGGCTGGTCAAGTATCTGCTGTCGAGCCGGACCGAGGCGCAGGTCGAGGCCACCGCGCGGGCGATGCGCGATCTCCTGAAGGATGCACCGCTGCTGCACCGGCAACTCGCCGAGGAAGCCGGCGTGGGCGAATTGATCGAGCGGCGCGGGGTGATGCATGTGTTTCCCTCACGCGCGCCGTTCGACCGCGATCTCGGCTGGCGCATCCGCAAGCGCGTCGGCATCGAATGGCTGGAGCTCGATGAAGACGAGATGCGCCAGCGCGAGCCCGATCTGCATCCGCGCTACAAATTCGGCGTCGTGGTGGAGGAGGCGGGCCGCTGCCGCGATCCCGGCGCCTATGTCGCGGCGCTTGCCGCGCACGCCGTCGCGAACGGCGCCGAACGCGTCGCCGCCAAGGCAACGGGCCTCAGGCTCGCCGGTGACAGGCTTGTCGCTGTGATCACCGAGAGCGGCGAGATTGCCTGCGACGCCGCCGTCGTCGCCGCGGGCGCGCGCTCCAGGCAATTGACCGCCTCGATCGGCGATCCGCTGCCGCTGGAGACCGAGCGCGGCTATCACGTCATGATCGAAAATGCGGAATCCGGCCCGCGCAATTCGATGATGGCCTCCGATGCCAAGATGGTCGTCAACTGGACCGATAAGGGCCTGCGCGCCGCCGGCACGGTGGAGATCGCGGGGCTTGACGCCGCGCCGAACTGGAAGCGCGCCGAAATCCTGCGCAAGCACCTCTTCAATATGTTCCCGAAGCTGCCGACGGATATTCCGCCATCGCGGATCAAGACCTGGTTCGGCCATCGGCCGAGCATGCCGGACGGGCGCCCCTGCATCGGTTATGCCCGTGCCACGCGCGATGTGGTCTACGCCTTCGGCCACGGCCATGTCGGCCTGGTCGGATCGGCCCGGACCGGCCGGCTGGTCGCGCAACTCCTGAGCGGCAAGGCGCCGGAGATTCCGCTCGCCCCGTTTGCGCCCTCGCGCTTCCTGTAGGAAGCAACGGCGGCGAAGCCTCAGCTGTCGCCGGCCCAGGCCGTGATCGCGGCCGGTGCGATCACGCGTCGCGGTGCGTGCGGATTGATCGTTCCGGCGCTGACGTCCTGCGTCTGAACGAGCAGCGTGCGCGCAAACGCCTTGGCGTCCTGCTCGGTCGTGAAGGTACGGGTCTGGCGCGCGAAGCGGTGATGTCCGGCGTCAGGATTTCGCATGGCGAACGAGACGTACCAGATGGCCTTGTCGGTCTTCATCGCGCCTCTTTGGTGGTAATCCGCCCGCGCGATCGCGACGTGATGCTCGATGCTCGATGTGCAAAAAGTGCCAAGACAAAGAATCCTGAAATACAACACATTGCGGCGAATAGGCTCCTCGGCGAACCAGCAATGCTACAGCATCGGCACGTCTACCGATACTGGCGGCATATTACCTGTCAACCGATGGGTGAAATGACAATGCGCCGTTGCGACGTTGGTTCCATCCGGCAAATTGTCATGTCGGACGAGGCGCTGGTCGCGGTCCGCGAGGGCGAAGCGGCGGCCCTGAAGCCCGTGAACTGGTGGCGAGCCGTCACGACAAGTGTCGATACTTTCGAACGCTCGACGTAGGCCTCGCTAAATGACTTGGTCCTCCTTGCGGGCTGCGTTGATGGTTTCCTCCACCTCGGCGGCAAGGGCCGTGAGATGTTCGGCGAGCTTGCTGAACAACTCGCGCTTGCGCATGTCAGTCGCCAGGTCTCGGATCAACGCACATTCCGCCGCGTCGCGGCGAAGCTTTTCGAGATGCGTCAGCATGTCCTGCATTTTTCGTCCCCGAATGCCGTACTCCGCAACGCTAAGGCGGCATAGAACCGCGTAACAATAACCTGTGATAATTTTCGCGAACCTTGGCGAGGGTCGCGTATTTTTCTGACCCTCAAGGCAAGCTTGGCTTGCGACATTCAGTGTCGTCCCTGCGAAAAGCAGGGACCCATAACCACAAGCGCTGATTGGTGTGCTTCGCTGGAATGACCAGCTTTGTTCACAACATCCGCCGCGGCGTATGGGTCCCTGCTTTTCGCAGGGACGACAGCGAGGATGAGGCGATAGCGCTGCCTCTCTCACGACCCGATCCGCACCACCATCTTGCCGAGCGCCGCACGGGTCTGCATGGTGGTGAAGGCCGCGCGAAAATCGTCGAATGCGAACACCTTACCGACAACAGGCGTCAGTCGGCCATCGTTCAGCCATGCCGACAATTGCGTCATCACGCGCGCCTGCGCCTCGGGCTCGTGCCGCGCGATCTGGGCGGCATCGACGCCGATCAGGAGGCCGCCTTTCAGGAGCGGCAGATTGAACGGCAATGCGGGAATGCTGCCGGCCGCGAAGCCGACCACGACATGGCGGCCGTTCCAGGCGATCGAGCGGAACGCCTGCAGCGAGACCTCGCCGCCGACCGGATCGAAGATCACGTCGGCGCCGTGGCCGCCGGTCGCGTCCTTCAGCGCGTCGCGCCAGTCGGGCTTCGTGTAGTCGACGACAGCGTCGGCACCGAAGCTTGCGGCGAAGTTGCGCTTCTCCTCCGTCGAGGCCGCGGCGACGACGCGCGCGCCGAGCAGCTTGCCGACTTGAATGGCGGCGATGCCGGTGCCGCCGGCGGCGCCGAGCACCAGCAACTGCTCGCCGGCCTTGAGCGAGCCGCGCTCGCCGAGCGCATAGAGCGCGGTGAGGTAATTGGTGCGAAAGGCCGCGGCGGCCTCCATCGACAGTCCGTTGGGCATGATCTCGACGGCGTCGGGCGGCACCACGATGTGCTCGGCCAGCGCGCCCGAGCGCGCCGCGCCCATCACCCGCATGCCCGGCGCGATGCCGGCGACGTCGCCTGCGACCGCATCGACCACGCCAGCGAATTCCGCGCCCGGCGTAAAGGGCAGGGCATCCTTGGTTTGGTAGCGGCCCTCGACCTTCAGCCCATCGACGAAGCCGATGCTCGCGGCGTGGACCTGGACTCGGATCTGTCCGGGGCCGGGTTCGGGGGTGGCGATCTCCCTCAGCCCGATCTGATCGATGGGCGCGTATTGCTCGACGACGACGGCCTTCATCCTGTCCTGCTCATTGGTTGGTTTCCTCAAGAGCCTTTTCCGCTCCGATTGAATCGGAACGGAGCCCCGGATTCTTGTATTGACGCGTCTTCTTCACGCGAGCCGGTAGCCAGTTCGCGCGAATACGCTTCCGGCAAACCTATCCCATGTCCGTTGTTCTACGGGGAGGGGATTTGCGCATGCGACGGCAGGCTCGCATGCGGAAAGCCAGCATCTTCAACGACATCGCGAAAAGACCGGCGTTTACCCGTTGTTATCCCTACCAAATTCGGTAACGCGTCCTTAATGGCGTTAACGTTAGGGTTTTCCACGCGGCCCGCCTTGGGCTGCGCGCCGTCCAGGACGGGCAGGTTGCGTACGCGTTGGAGTCTCCTATGGATATCATGACTGGCGCCGGGCTGTTGGCTGGCATCATCGTCATCGCGGTGATGATGTTCATGGGCGGCGACCTGCACATGTTCATCTCCGAACACGCCATGATCATCATCTTCGGCGGCTCGATCGCGGCGACGATGATCCGCTTCCCGCTGGGCGTGATGCTGCATGGGCTGCCGCTCGGCGCCAAATTCGCCTTCACGATGAGCCGGCTGTCGGCCCGCGACCTCGTCGACGAGCTCGCCCGCATCGCCGAGATCGCCCGCAAGCAGGGGCCGGTCGGCCTGGAAAAGGTCGAGACCGACGAGCCGTTCCTCGCCAAGGGCATCCGTTACGTCGCCGACGGTTACGACCTCGAATTCATCCGCGACAACATGGAGCGCGACCGCGACAACTTCCTGATGCACCTCGACGAGGGCAGCAAGATCTATCGCGCGATCGGCGACTGCGCTCCGGCGTTCGGCATGATCGGCACGCTGATCGGCATGGTGCAGATGTTCGCCAACATGACCGACCCCTCCAAGCTCGGCCCGTTCATGGCGACCGCGCTGCTCGCGACGCTGTACGGCGCGCTGGTCGCCAATTTGTTCTGCCTGCCGATTGCCGACAAGTTGCATGGCAAGCTGCTCGACGAGGAGACCAACCGCACGCTGATCATCGACGGCATCCTGATGATCCGCGACTCCAAGAGCCCGGCGCTGGTGCGCGAGATGCTGCTGGCCTATCTGCCGGAGAAGCATCGCCAGGAGGAAGGCGAGCCGGTTCCGGCCTGACCGGACCGCGCTTTCGGGAAACGCAGCGATGGCCAAGAAAAAGCGCGGCGACGCCCATACCGGAGGTCACGGCTGGTTCGTGACCTTCGCCGATTTGATGGGCCTGATGATGAGCTTCTTCGTGATGCTCGTCGCGTTCTCCACCATGGACAACAACAAGCTGAAGATCGTCGCCGGCTCGATGCGCGATGCGTTCGGCGTGCAGACCAATGTGCGCTATTCCGGCATCGTCGAGTCCGACGGCCTGCCGACCCGGCCGAAACTGAAGAACGTCGAGCACATCTCGCCGGAAGAGTCCTCCGCCAATCCGACGCCGGACGAGAAGGAGCGCAGCCAGATCAACGGCGCGCGGCTGAAGATAGACCGCGAATTCGCTCTCGCCTCGGCCTCGCTTCGCCAGGCGCTGCAGGACATGCCGGAGCTGACCGAGATCTCCAAGAACATCATGTTCGAGGAGACCAAGGAGGGGCTCAATCTCGAGATCGTCGACCAGGATGGCCGCTCGATGTTCGCCGACGGCTCCAGGGAGCCGTATGACCGCACCCGCCGGCTGATCCAGAAGCTGGCCGCGCCGCTGAAGGCGACGCCGCTGCGGGTTGCGATCGTGGGGCATACGGCCGCAGGCTTCGTGCCGGCGCGCAGCGATTATGACGGCTTCGACCTGTCCGCGGACCGCGCCAACGCGGTGCGGCAGATCCTGGAGCGGGAAGGGCTGCCGCCGTCGCATATTTTCGCGGTTTCAGGCAAGGCCGACGGCCAGCCGCTGTTTCCCGACGATCCGACGCTGCCGGCCAACCGTCGCGTGACCATCACGTTGATGCGGGAAAATCCGCCGCTGCCGCCGGATCTGAAGCCGTAGCTCTGGGTTACCATACTACCGTCAACTACCATTGTTGCGCGGTTGACACGCGATGCGGAAGCGTCGATAGCCGCGCGGATCAAATCAACCGATCGAGCGTTCCAACCTCGCCATGGCTGTCAGCGTCTCATCTACCGAAGCTCAGGAAGGACAACCGACCTCCAGCTTCTGGGCCCTGACACTCGGCAGCATCGGGGTGGTGTTCGGCGATATCGGAACTTCGCCGCTCTACGCATTCCGTGAGGCGGTCGGCGGCGCCGCGCACGGCCAACCGGTCACCCGCATCATGGTGCTGGGCGTGCTCAGCCTGATCCTGTGGGCGCTGTTCACCGTCGTCACCGCGAAATACGTGCTGTTGCTGCTGCGCGCCGACAACAATGGCGAGGGCGGCACGCTCTCGCTGATGGCGCTCGGCCAGCGCGCGATCGGTCGGCGCAGCTGGCCGCTGCTCGCGCTCGGCGTGGTCGGCGCCTCGATGTTCATCGGCGATTCCATGATCACGCCGGCGATCTCGGTGCTGTCGGCGGTCGAAGGCCTCAAGCTCGCCACCCCGCATCTCGAGCACTATGTGGTGCCGCTGACGATCCTGATCCTGGTCGTGCTGTTCTCTGTGCAGAGTTCTGGCACCGCGCGCGTCGCTTCCGCCTTCGGTCCGGTGATGGTGGTGTGGTTCGCCTCGCTGGCGGTGATGGGGCTCGTTCACATCATGGACGACCCGTCGGTGCTGGCGGCGATCAATCCCTATTACGCGCTCCAGTTCATGCTGACCCACGGCACCATCGGCCTGGTGACGCTGGGCGCGGTATTCCTCGCGGTGACCGGCGGCGAGGCGCTGTATGCCGATCTCGGGCATTTCGGCCGCAAGCCGATCCAGTCCGGCTGGCTGTTCTTCGTGCTGCCGTCGCTGCTGCTGAACTATTTCGGGCAGGGCGCGCTTGTGCTGTCCGATCCCAGCGCGATCGAGAACTCGTTCTACCGCATGGTGCCCGACGTGCTGCTGCTGCCCCTGGTCGGGCTAGCCACCGCCGCGACGGTGATTGCAAGCCAGGCGGTCATCACCGGCGCCTATTCGCTGATCAGCCAGGCGGTGCAGCTCGGGCTCTTGCCGCGCTTCGAGGTTCGCTACACCTCGGAGACCCATGCCGGTCAGATCTATCTGCCGCGCGTCAACCGGCTGCTGCTGATCGGCGTGCTGCTGCTGGTGCTGCTATTCCGCACCTCGAGCGGGCTGGCGTCGGCCTATGGCATCGCCGTCTCCACCACGATGGTCGCCGACGGCATCATGGGCTTCATCGTGATCTGGAAGCTGTGGAACTGGCGCGTGGCGTCGGCGGCGGCATTGATCCTGCCGTTCGTGATCGTCGACATGACCTTCTTCAGCGCCAATCTCCTGAAGCTGTTCGAGGGCGCGTGGGTGCCGCTGCTGTTCGGCGTCGTGATGGCGACGATGATCTGGACCTGGCGCCGCGGCGCCGCCATCCTGGTCGCCAAGACCCGACGCATCGAGGTGCCGCTGCGCGACCTGATCCACAGTCTGGAGAAGCGGCCGCCGCATATCGTCAAGGGCACCGCGGTGTTCCTGACCAGCGATCCGAGCTTCGTGCCGACCGCGTTGCTGCACAATCTCAAGCACAACAAGGTGCTGCACGAGCACAACGTGATCCTGACCATCGAGACCGCACCGACGCCGCGCGTCGATCTATCCGAGCGCGTCAACATGGAGAAGGTGAGCGACAAGTTCACCGC
This sequence comes from Bradyrhizobium sp. 33ap4, assembly GCF_032654765.1. Classification (NCBI taxonomy): domain Bacteria; kingdom Pseudomonadati; phylum Pseudomonadota; class Alphaproteobacteria; order Hyphomicrobiales; family Nitrobacteraceae; genus Bradyrhizobium; species Bradyrhizobium sp. 33ap4. Next base: position 128,092 of record NZ_JAUMTJ010000005.1, read on the forward strand.
GGTGCGGCTGCGCTTCGGCTACATGGAATCGCCGAACGTGCCCAAGGCGCTGGCGGTCGCGCGCAAGCTCGGCTGGCAGTTCGACATCATGTCGACCTCGTTCTTCGTGTCGCGCCGCTCGCTGAAGCCGTCGGCCCAGTCCGGCATGCCGCAATGGCAGGACCACCTGTTCATCGCGATGAGCCGGTCCGCCAATGATGCCACCGACTATTTCCAGATCCCGACCGGCCGGGTGGTTGAAGTGGGTACCCAGGTAACTATCTGACCGGGCGCAGGATTCTGACATTGATCGGCCGTGACCCATGCGTGATGTGCATGGCGGAGGCCTGAATCCGGGCTAACCTATGCATTCCTGCCGGGAGTATAGCGCTGCGACCCAGCATTGTGCGGTGCGGCAGAAGACAGAGGCACAGCTTCCCCATGTCATCCGAGAGTGCGATCACCGCGGCGGAAACGCCGGCGGCAAACGGCAATGGTGAGGCGCATTCAACCGCCACCTTCAAGGCCCTGATGCTCGGCAGCATCGGTGTCGTCTATGGCGACATCGGCACCAGCCCGCTTTACGCCTTGCGCGAGGCCGTCGTTGCCGCCGCCGGCGGCGAGGGCGCGGTGACGGCGCATGCGGTGCTCGGCGTGCTCTCGCTGATCCTCTGGGCTTTGATCGTCGTCGTCACGCTGAAATACGTCGTGATCCTGCTGCGCGCGGACAACAATGGCGAGGGCGGCACGCTGGCGCTGATGGCGCTGGCGCAGCGCGCGGCGACCAAGGGCGGCGCCGCGATCGTGCTGCTCGGCATCATCAGCGGCGCGCTGTTCTATGGCGACGCCGTCATCACGCCGGCGCTCTCGGTGCTGTCGGCAATCGAGGGCATCAAGCTCGTCACCTCGACATTCGATCCCTATGTCGTGCCGCTCACGGTGGTGATCCTTGTCGTCCTGTTCGCGGTGCAGTCGCGCGGCACCGCGCGCGTCGCGGCCTTCTTCGGCCCGGTGATGTGCGTATGGTTCGCCCTGATCGCGGTCGCGGCGCTGCCGCAGATCGCGCGGCATCCCGAAGTGCTATACGCGCTCAATCCGATTCTCGCGGTGTCGTTCATGCTGCATCACGGCGTGATCGGCTTCATCACGCTCGGTGCGGTCTTCCTCGCGGTGACTGGCGCCGAGGCGCTCTATGCCGACCTCGGCCATTTCGGCAAACGCCCGATCCAGACCGCGTGGCTGTTCATCGTGCTGCCGTCGCTGGCGCTGAACTATCTGGGGCAGGGCGCGCTCCTGATCGGCAATCCCAAGGGCATCGAGAACCCGTTCTTCCTCATGTTCCCGGACTGGGCCTTGATCCCGATGGTTGCGCTGGCGACCATGGCGACCGTGATCGCGAGCCAGGCCGTCATCACCGGCGCGTATTCGCTGACGCGGCAGGCGATCCAGCTCGGCCTGTTGCCGCGGTTCGAGATCCGCCACACCTCGGAGGCGCATTCCGGGCAGATCTACATGCCGCGCATCAACCGTTTCCTGTTCATCGCGGTCATCGTGCTGGTGCTGATGTTCCGCTCGTCGAGCGCACTGGCGTCGGCTTACGGCATCTCGGTGACCGGCACCATGGTGGTGACGGCGATGATGGGCTTTGTCGTGATCTGGAAGGTCTGGCGCTGGTCGCCGATCGCGGCCGCCGCGCTGGTCGCGCCCTTCCTGTTCCTGGACATCACCTTCCTGGCCGCCAACCTGCTCAAGGTGTTCGAGGGCGGCTGGGTGCCACTCGCGCTTGGCGGCGCCATGATCGTGGTGATGTACACTTGGCGGCGCGGCAGCCGGCTGTTGTTCGAGAAGTCGCGCAAGCTGGAATTCCCGCTCGCCGATCTCGTCGCGATGTTGGAGAAGCGGCCGCCGCAGCGTGTCACCGGCACCGCGGTGTTCCTGACCAGCGACCCCGTCAGCGCGCCGACCGCGCTGATGCACAGCCTCAAGCACTACAAGGTGCTGCACGAGAAGAACGTCATCCTGACCATCGAGACGGCGCCGACGCCGCGGATCGATCCGTCCGAGCGGGTGCGGATGGAGCAGCTGAGCGAGACCTTCTCCAAGGTGACGCTGAAGTTCGGCTTCATGGAACAGCCGAACGTGCCGAAGACGCTGGCGATCGCCCGCAAGCTCGGCTGGCAGTTCGACATCATGTCGACCTCGTTCTTCCTGTCCCGCCGTGCGCTGAAGCCGGCGGCGCATTCGGGCATGCCGAGCTGGCAGGACCATCTGTTCATCGCGCTGAGCCGCTCGTCGAACGATGCCACCGACTATTTCCAGATCCCGACCGGGCGGGTGGTCGAGGTCGGCACGCAGGTCACGATCTAGCGGTCCTGCCAGTCACATCCTGCGAGTCATCTAACCCGTTTCGGACGCTTGATTTTCTCTGCGCAAGAGGCGACTTTGCGGCCCGGAACGGCGGGCCGCGCGACGCTCGCCAAGCTGATATCGGGAGGATATTTCCGTGGCGGACCACAAGGTGGAAGATTTGTTTCCGGACGAGGTGTCGAAGGGCATAGCGGAAGGCCGCTATCTGCTGGTCGACGTCCGCGAGCCCAACGAGGTCGCCGTCGAGGCCTATCCCGATGGCGTCGTAGTGCCGCTGTCGACGTTCGATCCGGCGGCGATTCCCGATCCGCAGGGCAAGCAGGTGGTGTTCGCCTGCCGCTCCGGCAAGCGCTCGGTGACGGCTTCGCTGGCCGCCCAGGCCGCGGGCCTGCCCTACGACAAGCACCTGGCGGGCGGCATCATCGGCTGGAAGGCGGCGGGACTGCCGACCAAGACCGGCGGCTGATCCCTGACATGACCTCCATGAACAAGGTCTTCGCGGACCTTCCTGTCACCATCTTCGAGGCGATGTCGCAGGCCGCGCGCGACAACAACGCCATCAATCTCGGCCAGGGCTTTCCCGACGATCCCGGTCCGGAGGACATCCGCCGCGCCGCCGCGGACGCCTCGATCAACGGCTACAATCAATATCCGTCGATGATGGGCATCCCGGAACTCCGTCAGGCGATCGCATCGCATTACGGCCACTGGCACGGACTCAAGCTCGATCCGATGACCGAGGTGATGGTCACCTCCGGCGGCACCGAGGCGCTGACCGCCTCGATCCTCTCCGTGGTCGAGCCCGGTGACGAGGTGGTGTGCTTCCAGCCGGTCTATGATTCCTATCTGCCGATCATCCGCCAGGCCGGCGGCATTCCGCGGCTGCTGCGGCTCGAACCGCCGGAGTGGCGGCTGAGCGAGGAGATGCTGCGCAGCGTCTTCAATCACAAGACCAAGGCGGTGCTGTTCAACAATCCGCTCAATCCGGCGGCGGTGGTCTATCCGCGCGAGGACCTCGAACTGCTGGCGCGGTTCTGCCAGGAATTCGACGCGGTCGCGATCTGCGACGAGGTCTGGGAACACGTGGTGTTCGACGGCCGCGAGCACATCCCCCTGATCACGATCCCGGGCATGCGCGACCGCACCATCAAGGTCGGCAGCGCCGGCAAGATCTTCTCGCTGACCGGATGGAAGATCGGCTTCGTCTGCGCCGCGCCGCCGCTGCTGCGCGTCGCGGCGAAGGTGCACCAGTTCCTTACCTTCACGACGGCGCCCAATCTGCAGGCGGCGGTGGCATATGGCCTCGGCAAGCCCGACGACTATTTCCTCGACATGCGCAAGGACATGGCGCGGAGCCGCGACCGCCTGACCAAGGGGTTGAAGAGCATCGGCTTTCCGGTGCTGAAGTCGCAGGGGACCTACTTCCTCACCGTGGACCTGTCGCCGCTCGGGCTCAACGAGACCGATGCCGAGTTCTGCTGGCGGATCGTGCAGGACTACAAGGTCGCGGCGATCCCGGTGTCGGCGTTCTACGAGCAGGATGCGGTGACGTCGGTCGTGCGCTTTTGTTTCGCCAAGAAAGACTCAACGCTCGACGCCGCGTTGGAGCGGTTGTCGGACGCTGTCCACCGCCGCAAGAGGTAAGCCAGAATGCGAGAGCAGAACCGTCGTCTCGTCAGCTTCGTCGGCGCGGTCGCGACGGTCCTGCTGCTCTCGGCGTCCGCCGACGCCGGGGAGCGCACGGTCAACTTCTACAACTGGTCGAACTACATGGCGCCGGGAGTCCTCGAGGACTTCACCAAGGAAACCGGCATCAAGGTCGTGTACGATACATTCGACGCCAACGAGACGCTGGAGACGCGGCTGCTCGCCGGCAAGTCGGGCTACGACGTCGTGGTGCCGACCGGCTACTTCCTGCAGCGCCAGATCACCGCGAAGGTGTTCCTCAAGCTCGACAAGTCGAAGCTGCCGAACCTCGCCAATGCATGGCCCGTAGTGACGAGCCAACTTGCGACTTACGATCCCGGCAATAGCTACGGCGCCAACTACATGTGGGGCACCACCGGCATAGGCTACAACGTCAAGATCGCGCAGAAGATTCTCGGTCCCGACGCGAAGATCGACAGCTGGGACATGGTGTTCAAGCCGGAGAACCTCGCCAAGTTCAAGGATTGCGGCATCCACATGCTGGATTCCGCCGACGACATCCTGCCGGCGGCGCTGAGCTATCTCGGCCTCGATCCGAACTCGACCAAGCAGGCCGACCTCGAGAAGGCCGCCGATCTCGTCATCAAGGTCCGGCCCTATGTGCGCAAATTCCACTCGTCCGAATATCTCAGCGCGCTGGCCTCTGGCGAAATCTGCTTCGTGGTCGGATGGTCGGGCGACATCATGCAGGCGCGCAGCCGGGCGGCGGAAGCCAACACCGGCGTCGAGATCGGTTACACGATCCCGAAGGAGGGCGCGCAAATGTTCTTCGACAATCTCGCGATCCCCGCGGATGCGAAGAATGTCGCTGAGGCCTATGAGCTGATCAACTACCTCTACCGTCCCGAGGTCGCGGCGAAGAACTCGAACTTCCTGTCCTACGCCAATGGCAATCTGGCGAGCCAGAAGCTGATCGACCCGAAGATCTTCAACGACAAGAATATCTATCCCGACGAAGCGATGCAGAAGAAGCTGTTCGTGATCACCGCGCGCGATCCGGCGACGCAGCGGATCATCAATCGCCTGTGGACGCGGGTGAAGACCGGGAAGTAGGTCTATCCGTCATTGCGAGGAGCGAAGCGACGAAGCAATCCATCGCTCCGTATGCTCGGAGAAATGGATTGCTTCGCTTCGCTCGCAATGACGAGTGTCGGGCCTACCGCCAGCGCCGGTGCAGCCAGAGCCATTGATCGGGATACTCACGGACCCAGCCCTCGACGACGTCGGTGATCGCCTGCATGGTGCCCTGGATATCGATCTGGCCGGATGCGTCGAACACCGGCTTGACTTCCTCGGTGACCTCGCCGCGGAAGCGGCCGTCGGGCAGGCGGATGATCCGCGTGCCGTGGATTGGGCAATCGATCTGCCGGCGCAGGCGCGCCAGCAGCGGATTCGCGGTGGTCTTGCGGCCGAAGAAGGTGACGGGAACGCCGTTGGTCAAATACTGATCGACCAGCATCGCGACGTGCTGGCCGTTCTTCAGCGCCTGCGCCAGCTTGAGCGGCGCGTCACGGCCGGCCGGCACCAGCGTGCCCAGATTGACCGCGCGGATGCGTTCGATGGCGCGGTCGGCGGCTTCGATGTTCGGCCGGCGAAACAGGATGGTGGCGTCGAGCCCATGCGCTGCGGCGGCAATTGGAGAGAGCTCCCAGTTGCCGAGATGTGCGGCGAAGAACAGTGCCGGCTTGCCGTCGTCACGCAACTGATCGAACAGCTGCTTGCTGCGCGCCGAGAATTCGACGCGACCCGGCTTGTCGGGATTCTGGGGATCGTGGTCCCAGATGCGGTCGATGTGCGCGAATTCAGCGCCGATGCGTCCGAGGTTGTGCCAGACGCCCGTCAGGATCTCCTCGATCTCCTCCGGTGACTTTTCCGGGAAGGCGGCCTTGAGGTTCTCGCGGCCGATGCGATCCTCGCGCAGCCGGCGGCCGATGAAATGCGCGGCGCGGCCGAAGAATCTTGCGGTCTTCTCGGGATCGAAGTAGCGCGTCGTACGCAGCAGGCCGATCGTCAGCCCGCCGATCGCCGCGTCGGTCACGGGCTTCGCGGCGTCACGCAGGTGCGCCCTGGTGCGAAGGAGCAGGCGTTTCATCTGATGAGGCGAGGGCGCTAGGCCGGCTCGCGCGTCAGGATCAGTGAGGCGTTCTGCCCGCCGAACCCGAACGAGTTCGACATCACGGCGGTCACCTTGGCATCGCGCGCCTTGTTGCCGACCACGTCGAACGGGATCGCGGGATCAGGCACCTCGTAGTTGATCGTCGGCGGAATCCGCTGATGCTCGAGCGTGAGCAGCGAGAAGATCGCCTCGACTGCACCGGCGGCCGAGATGGTGTGGCCGACCATCGACTTGTTCGACGACACCGGAATGTTTTTGGTGTGTTCGCCAAACACGGCCGACGTCGCAAGATACTCCATCTTGTCGTTTTCCGGCGTCGAGGTCCCGTGCGCGTTGATGTGATCGATTTGCTCGGGCTCCATTCCAGCATCGGCGAGTGTCTTGCGCACGCAGCCGATCGCCGGCTTGCCGTCCGGGGCCGAGCGGGTGCGATGGAAGGAATCGGTGAGCTCGCCGCAGCCGGCGACGACGCCGAGGATGCGCGCGCCGCGGGCCATCGCGGCCTCGTAGCTCTCGAGCACCAGCGCGCCGGCGCCTTCGGCCATCACGAAGCCGTCGCGGTTCTTCGAGAACGGTTTCGAGGCGGCCTGCGGCGGGTCGTTCTGGGTGGAGAGAGCCGACAGCAGCGAGAAGCGCACCATGGCTTCCGGGTTCACCGAGCCGTCGGTTGCGACGCACAGCGTCGCATCGGTTTCGCCGCGGCGGATCGCCTCGACGCCGAGCTGGATCGCGGTCGCACCGGAGGCGCAAGCCGTCGACAGCGAAATCGGGGACCCTTTGGTACCGAAGGTCTCGGCGAGGTTGAGCGCGACGGAGCCGAAGGTGAAGCGCCGGTGAAAGTGCGCGAACTTCCCGCCGCTACAGGTCGCCAGGTATTCGATGATTCCAAAGTCCTTGGTCGGAACCTCGCGCGCGACTTCGAGCCGTTGCGGCCACTCGGTCTCGATCGGGGCGACTGCCAGAAACAGCGGGCCGGGAAAGTCGCCCTTGCTGCCGATGCCGGCTTGCTCGAGCGCTTCTTCGGTCGCGATCTCCGCCAGACGCTGCGACAGGCTGGTCGACGAGAACGGGTCGACGGTGACGAAATCGACGGCGCCGGCCATCGTCGTCTTCATACTGTCGAGCGGGAAGCGTGTCACGGTCTTGATGCCGGACTCACCCGCGGTGAGGCGCTTCCAATTGTCGGTTTTGCCGCCGCCGAGCGACGTCACGATTCCCATGCCGGTCACGACAACGATCGGTCGGCCGAATTTATCGCGTGGTGCTGTCATGGTTTCCCCGTCGGTGCTTGCGCCGGACTTAAAGTGCGATGAGCTTCATCGCACCCTAGTTGTTTGTTCGAGCATGATGTTCGGAAACAATTTTCCGGATCATGCTCTAACTGACGGCCTCGACCAGTGCCATGCCTTCGCCCTGCCAGTGGCCGACCCCCAACACCACAATCTGGGTTGGCGCTTCGGTCTTTTCAACCTCCAGCCCGGTCGGGTCGTTGGCCGGATAGAGCGCGCCGCGCGAGATCGACAACGCGGCCAGCGCGAGCCCAAGCGGGAATTGCGCCTCCATAGTGTGGCCGAAGGTCGTTCCGGTGGCGCGGACGGCAAAGTCGGCATGCTGGCTGAGGAATGCGCGCTCTTCGGCGGTCGCAGGCTCGGCGCCGGTCGCGCCCGTGATCAGGATACCGTTGTCGCCGCTGACACCGAGCTGCGGCCACAACGCCTGCAGCGATTTCGTCACGGCGCCCGGCTCCTTGCGTCGGGCAAGGTCGGCGACAACCTTGGTCAGCTTGGCGTACGGCTTTGCGCCGCGGGCCTCGGCATGTTCGCGCGATTCCATCACGAGGAAGGCGCCAGCGGAGCCGATGGCAAAGCCCGGGTTGTTCCTGCGGGCCCAGACCGAGCTATGCTGGTCCTTGAGGGCGAGATCGCCGAATGCATAGAGCATCAAGAGGTCGCCGCGATCGCCGTTATGAGCGGCGCCGACCAAGGCGATGTCACTCTGGCCGGCTCCAATGCGCGCGACCGCGATCCGTGCCGCGTCGATGCTTGAGGCTTCCTCGCCCATGAAGGTGCGCGAGGTCCCGCACACGCCGTGAACGATCGCGATGTTGCCGGCGAGCAGGTTGGAGAGCTGCGCCAGGAACAGCGTCGGGCGCAGCTCGTTCATCAGCTTCTCGTTGAGGAGGGCTGGCGGCAACTTGCCCTGTGCGTCGGCGTTCATGATCGCGAGGTCGACAGTGAGGTCACGCTCGCCGCCACCGGCTGCGATGATCATGTCCATCCGCGACAGGATTTCCTGATTGCCTTTGACGCCGGCGGAATCGAGCGCCAGCCCGGCGGCATAGGTGCCGATCCGCTGCCAGGTTTCCATCTGACGCTGATCGCCCTTCTTCGGGATCTGGGCGTCGAAGCTGACGGGAGCGATCGGATGGATGACGTATGGCGCGAGACGCTTCTCGTCGGCATTGACGCGCCGGGCGCCGAGCGCCTCCCAATGCGCATCCAGTCCCTCGCCAAGCGAGGAGAGCAGGCCTACGCCGGTGATCCAGACTTCCTTCTCAGCCATTACTCAGTGCCTGCTGCGGAAACCCGATCTTGGCGGCCATCGCATCCATGTGCACGCGCAAGTCCGGGCTGGGGAAGGGGATGTGACGGAAGGTCAGCTCGGCATTGCACTTGAGCTCCTTGCCGACGCGAACCTTCGCCGAGGTCACGGCGAAGCCTGAACCTTCGTGCTCGATCTTGGCCTCGATGGTCAGGACCGAGCCGGGGCTGACGAAGCCGCGCATCTTGGCTTCCTTGACCATGGCGAGGAAGGGCATGCGCTCGAACTTGGTCAGACCAAGGATCAGCCAGCCCGAGCTCTGGGCCATTGCTTCGGTCAGCAGCACGCCGGGCATGATCGGGTAGCCCGGGAAGTGGCCCGCGAACACCGAATGGCTGTCGGGCGGAACATCCGCCTCGACGACAATGGTCCTTGCGTCGAGGTTGAGGTCGACGATCCGATCAATCAGCTGAAAGATCTCGAGCTGCATGATGGGCGATTACGAGCCCGTGCCCGTGCCCGCGTTCTTGGCTGCAACCAGCTCGTCGATGCGGTCGGCGAGATTCTTCAACACGAAATACTGCTCCGTCGTGGCCTTGCCGTCGTTGACCTCCTGGGTCCACTTTTCGAGCGGCATCTTGATCCCGAAGGCCTTGTCGATGGCAAAGGCGATGTCGAGGAAGTCGAGGCTGTCGATCCCCAGATCGTCGATCGCGTGGCTCTCCGGCTTGATCGTGTCGCGCGGGATGTCGCAGGTCTCCGCGATAATGTTGGCGATCTGCTCGAATGTGGAGGACATCATTAAGCCTTTGATATATTGAAGGTAATTCCGGGTCGGCTCAGAGGAGGCGGGCGCGTTGCCCCGGAATGCCCGATTGCTGGTGCCGGAGTCGTGTGCCCGTATATCGGAGCAGGGCCGTTAGTTCAATGGAGCTTGGCCGGCATCGCAAGGACGGTTTTTGGGCAGGGTTCCGGCCAGCCTAGCTGCGCGGCATCACCGTAATCTTCGCGCAATCCCGGCGGCCCATCAGCACGCAATCCTGGGTCTTGCGCAAATCGGCGATGCTCATGGCAAGCCAGATGCCGATCGCGGTGAGCGCCACCGTGAAGGCGAAGGCGGCGATGTTGGCGAGCATGCGCTGGCGGAAATCGTCGGGCTCCTCGCGCGGCTTCTCATAGCGAGAGAGATCGTTGGCAACGGAAGCCGGGCGCGTCGTTCGGTGCGGCTCCTCGCGCTTGCCGGGCGGCTGCGCCGAGGTACGCGGCCGGAATTTGAGCACCACGTGCTCGGCATCCGAGGAGATTGGCCGCTGCGTCTTCACTGTTTGTCAGTCCGGTCGCGTCGCCGGCTATGTTTAGCATGTTCGCTGCACTTCACACCTAAAATCTTGGTGCGCGCAGAGGTGGTATTCATGCGTCGATCACCTCCAGGAACTGGCTTGCCGTCGAGGCGGCTGCTGCGGAGCGCGGGATGCTCGGCATTGCGATGACCAAGCCGATGTCGACACGCTCGTTCGACCTTCGCGCATGCACAGTTTGCGCTGCAACGCCGTCACGGAGGTTGAGGCTGCGCGCCCGGGCATTGGCAGCCCGGGCATTGACAGCCCGGGAGCATCGACAGCCGAGAGCGGACCATCCGGCCATCGGCCCCCACCGCTTCGTGAAGCCATTCCGGCACACCGGACTCTTTCACCCGCCTGCGGGCTCATGACATAGTGGAACCCGTTCCGGAATGCCGGTCAAAAGGGAGCATAAATCATGGCCCACACGCGCGAGCCTTACGTCAAACCGGTCCCGATCCTGTCGCTGCGGCCGACCCAGATGACGGTCGGCATGCAGGAGGTGACGGAGAAGCGGAAGCGCTGGCGCGAGCACAAGTCGGACAAGAAGCGCGCCGAACTGCTGGGCAAGCACATGATCCCGGTAGTCCATGGTCCCGACGATCGCTACTACGTGGTCGATCACCATCACATGGCGCGGGCGCTGCACGACGAGGGCGTCAAGGACATCCTGGTCACGGTGATCGGCGATCTCACGATGGTCGAGCGTGACGTGTTCTGGGGCGTGATGGACAACAAGCGCTGGGTCTATCCCTACGATTCCAAGGGCGAGCGCCGCCACTTCAAAGACATTCCGAAATCGATCAAGGACCTCAGGGACGATCCGTTCCGCAGCCTCGCCGGCGAGATGCGCCGGGCGGGCGGCTTTGCCAAGGACACGACGCCGTTCAGCGAATTCCTGTGGGCCGATTTCCTGCGCCGCCACATCCCGCGCAAGACGGTGGAGAACAATTTCGCCAAGGCGCTGGAGAAGGGACTGGCGCTCGGCCGCAGCAAGGACGCGGTCTATTTGCCCGGCTGGTGCGGGCCGGCATCTGACGACTGATCTGCCGCGACCGCCGGCCCGTGTTGATCCTCCCTGCCGCCGAGCAAGTGGTGCAGCCACCGCTCGGTCCGCTTGCCGAAGGTCAACAGCAGGAACGCCAGCGCGACGGCGGTGACGACGATCGGCCAATGTCCGGCGCCGCAGACGATGCCGACGCAAGCGGCGAAGAAAGCGCATGCGGCGCTGGTCAGGCCGCGGACCTGGAAGCGGTCGCCCTGCCGCACGATCACGCCGGCGCCGAGGAATCCGATGCCGGTCAGCACGCCCTGGATCACGCGGCTCACCGCGTCGGTGAATTTGCCGGGCTCGACGGCCTGCAATGCCAACAGCACGACCATGGCCGTCGAAAGGCTGACGAGACCCAGCGTCTTCAGGCCGATCGGCTTGCCGCGCAGGTCACGGTCGAGCCCGATCGCGCAACCGGTAAGGGTAGCCGCGCCGAGACGCAGGACGATCTCGCTCCAGTCCGCCAAGGCGTCCTCTATTTCGGCTGCCGGCCGAGCATGTAGAACTCGCTGTTCGGCCGCATGCCGGTGACGTTGGCGAGCCGGTTCGACAGCGCGAAGAATGCCGCAACCGCGGCGATGTCCCAGACGTCGTCGTCGCTGAAGCCGTGGGCCGCAAGCGTGGCGAAGTCCGCCTCCGAGACTTCCTCAGCGGCGCGGCTCACCTTCATGGCGAAGTCGAGCATCGCGCGCTGCCGCGGCGTGATGTCGGCCTTGCGGTAGTTGACCGCAATCTGGTCGGCGATCTCCGGATTCTTGGCGCGGATGCGCAGGATCGCGCCGTGGGCGATCACGCAATACTGGCACTGGTTGGCGGCGCTGGTCGCCACCACGATCATCTCGCGCTCGGCCTTCGAGAGGCCGGAGTCCTTTTCCATCAGCGCGTCGTGATAGGCGAAGAAGGCGCGAAACTCGTCGGGGCGATAGGCCAAGGTGAGGAAGACGTTCGGCACGAAGCCGGATTTCTCCTGCACCGCCAGGATGCGGGCGCGGATGTCCTCGGGGAGCTTGTCGAGAGCGGGCGTCGGGAAGCGTTTTGCGGTCGGCTGCGTCATGAGATGGTTCCGGCGTGCCGCCTGGATGCGGCGTCACGCGAGACCATAATGGATGACGCCTTGGGCGCAAGGCGCATCGGCGCCTTGGCGGAATTCGGCTAACGCAGCGGCTTCTTCAGCAGCGAGAAGCGGTCCGGATCGAGGCCGAGCGAGGGCTGCAGCATCGGCGCCTCGGCTGGCGCCATGGTGCGCGCCGGCGCCGGAGAGTTGAAGTTGGCGTCGCCGCTCGGGCTATCGCGATGCGAGGTGGCGCCGCGCCAGCGCTCCAGCACGGCGCTGACGAAATGCATGTCATGGCCGGCGGTGACCGACGGTACCGTGGCGATGGTGGCCTCGCCGCGCGGCAGCTGGTGCGGCGGCACCTCCTTGAAGCGCAGCCGGGTCGGCAGCGCCACGCCTTCGCCGAACGCCAGCACCTCGCGGGTGCCGAGCGAGGGCACGAAGGACAGCAGGTTGGCGGCGGCATCCGAGACCGCGGAGCGTAGCAGCGCCTGGTCGCGGTCGTTGGCGAGGCGCATTGTGAACAGCGTGTTGCACTGAGAGATGATGGTCGCGTCGAGCTCGGCCGGACGCTGGGTGATCAGGCCGAGATAGACGCCGTATTTGCGGCCTTCCTTGGCGATGCGCGACACCGCCTTGCGGGTCGGCCCGAAGCCGATATTGCGGTCGGCCGAGGCGTAGCGGTGCGCTTCCTCGCAGACGAACAGCATCGGCGAGACGCCGTCGCTCCACAGCCCGAAATCGAACGCCATGCGGCACAGCACCGACACCACGGAATCGACGACTTCGGCGGGGAAGCCGGCGAGCTGCATGATCGTCATCGGCTTGCCGTTGGCGGGCAGGCGGAACAGATGGCTGATCACCTCGGCCATTGTATCGCCGCCGACATTGGCATTATCGAACATGAAGGCGTAGCGCGGATCGTTGCGCACCGCGTCGATGCGCGAGATCAGCTTGTGATAGATGATGCGCGAAGAGCGGTTCTCCAGCTTGCCCATGCGCTCGTCGATCAGCGAGATCAGGTCGACGAGGCGATAGGGCACCGGCGTATCGACGGTGTAGCCGACCTGCTTGGGGTCGATGCGCTTCAGCCCGAGACCGACCCGGTCGGAGTTCTGGTACTGGGTGTAGATGCCCTTCGCCATCGGGATCACTTCGGCGAGAATGTCGAGCTCCTCGGGCACGCCGGGCCGGCCGCCGAACAGCACGTCGACGATCTCTTCGAAGTTGAACAGCCAGAACGGCAGCTTCAGGTTCCGCGGGTTGAGCACCTGGGCGCGCTCGCCGAAGCAGCGGCCATATTCGTTGTGCACGTCGAGCAGGAAGATGCGCAGGTTCGGCCGCGACTTCAGGATCTCGTTGAGCAGCAGCGACACGCCGGTCGACTTGCCGACGCCGGTCGAGCCGAGCACCGCGAAGTGCTTGGACAGCATCTCCTCGACGTCGACATAGGCGATGACAGAACGATCCTGCTGCAGCGTGCCGACATTGATCTGGTCCGAGCCGCTCGGCGCATAGACCGTGCGCAGCTCCTGGTTCGTGATCAGATCGGTGCTGTCGCCGATGGTCGGATAGTGGGTGACACCGCGCTGGAATTTCGGGCGGTCGCCGCCCAGGATCTCGCCCAGCAGGTCGACCGAGGCGGTCGCCATGTATTCGTCGGACGCCGGCAGGTTCTCGCACGTCACTTCGGTGATCATAGCGACAATGACCGAACTCGCGCAGCGGATACTGACGAACCGGCCGACGGTCGCTCGCATTTCCGAAAGTTGCATCTGGCCGCCCGCCAGCAGCCCAACCCGGGCCTGCGAGCCGCGCACAGAGATCACACGTCCGAAGGGTGTCACAGTTCCAGCCTGGCTCGTTCTCAAAATCTAAATGTCCGGACCAATATGCCCGCCCGGGATTGGAAAAACCGTTAAATCGCCGGGGTTCCGCATCGGCTAAATCTACACCTTCCCGGTGACGATTTGTTTCTATCGTACCGGGAGATTACGCGCTGTCGCGCGCATCGGCGGCGGAATCGTCGCTTTCCGGCACAGCCGCGTTTGTTTCCCGGTTTTTCCGTTAAGGCGGGATTCACCATCTCTGAGGAGTGCATCGGCAGCTCCGTAGGTTTACGGGGCATTGGGCGCGATTTGTCATACCCTGTCGCCCGGTATCGCGTAACCGATTGCTAACTGCGAGTTGTAACGACCTTTCCATTTGTGCTGCGTAACGATGCCGCGCCCTGGGAGAGATCAGCGTGCGCATCGAACACCGCAATTCATCGTCAGGAAATGCCGATGCTGGCTCGACCAAGGGGCTGGCGTTCTGTGCCGGCCTGTTGGTCGGCAGCCTGCTCGGAAGCGCGACCGCGCAATGGAGTGAGCGCGAAGGCCTGCTGATGGCGGCATTCGCGATCATGGCCGTGATCGTCTTCCTGTTGCTCAAGCGGCACGAAATCTCCGACGAGCGGCTCGCCAGCGAACGCCGCAATCTCATGACCGCCGTGAACAACATTCCGCAGGGCCTCGTGCTCTACGATGCATCGGCGCGCATCATCATCTGCAACCGCCCCTACATCGAGATGTTCGGGCTTTCGCCCGACGTCGCCAAGCCCGGCTGCACGATGCACCGGCTGATTGCGCATAGACAGGAGACGGGCTCGTTCGACGGCGATGTCGACGACTTCTGCGACGCCATCATCGGCAACGTGAAGCTTGGCCGCGCCACGCGTCAGCTGACGCAGGCGCCGGGCGGGCGCGCGATCGAGATCGTCAACAAGCCGCTGCCGGAAGGCGGCTGGGTGGCGACCATCCAGGATGTCACCGAGCGTGCGCGCACCGAGAACAAGATCGCCCACATGGCGCATTATGATGCGCTGACCGACCTGCCGAACCGCGTGCTGTTCCGCGAACGCCTGGAGCGGGCGCTGAAGGCGATCCGGCCGGATCAGCAGCTCGCGGTCATGTATATCGACATCGACGAGTTCAAGGCCGTCAACGACGCGCTCGGCCATCAGATCGGCGACGAATTGCTCAGGGCGATCGCCGACCGCCTGCGCGGCTGCGTTGGGGACACCAACGTCGCGGCGCGGCTCGGCGGCGACGAGTTTGCCGTGATCCAGACCACCGTCCGCGATCAGACCGAGACCATGCAGCTCCTCGCTGCGATCTATCAGTCGATCCGCCGGCCGATCGACTGCAGCGGGCATCTGATCACCACCGATGCCAGCATCGGCATCGCCGTTGCGCCCGCCGACGGCCTCGACATCGATCAATTGCTGCGCAATGCCGACCTCGCGCTCTACGGGGCCAAGAGCGACGGCCGCCGCACCTACCGGTTCTTCGAGACCGGCATGGATGCACGCGCCAAGGCGCGGCGCAGCCTCGAGCTCGAGCTGCGCCAGGCGATCGCCGACGGCAGCTTCGAGCTGCACTATCAGCCGCTGCTCCATCTCGAGGAGGGGCAGGTCAGTTGCTGCGAGGCGCTGGTGCGCTGGCGTCATCCCGAACGCGGCACCATCTCGCCGGCGGATTTCATCCCGATCGCCGAGGACACCGGCCTGATCAACGATCTCGGTCACTGGGTGCTCAACACCGCGTGCCGCGAGGCGATGAACTGGCCGGAGCATGTTCATGTTGCGGTCAACGTGTCTCCGATCCAGTTCAAGAGCCAGACGCTGGCACTCAACGTCGCCGCCGCGCTCGCCGCGACAGGTCTGGCACCTTCGCGGCTCGAGCTCGAGATCACCGAGGCGGTGCTGATCCGCGACGACGAGGCTGCGCTCGATATCCTGCATCAGCTGCGCGAACTCGGCGTCCGTATCGCGCTCGACGATTTCGGCACCGGCTATTCCTCGCTGAGCTATCTGCAGCGCTTCCCCTTCGACAAGATCAAGATCGATCGCGCCTTCATCAAGGATCTCGCCGGGACCGGCGCGTCGTCCACGATCGTCCAGGCCGTCGTCAACATCGCCGCTGCCAGCGACATGACCACGACCGCGGAGGGCGTCGAGACCGAGCAGCAGCGCAACCTGCTGCGCATCCTCGGCTGCACCGAGATGCAGGGCTATCTGTTCAGCCGGCCGGTGTCATCGGCTGAAATCCGCAAGCTCCTGTCGTCGGATCACGAGAAGGCTGTCTCGGTCGCCTGACGCCTGCCTTGACCGCTTTCACGAGGTGATTCCGGCCATGGAATGCCCTGCGAGCGCAATTGCCGTCGCCAGTAATTTGTTGACGGGACCTAATCATTTGTACACTAGTACAAATCGGCGCGCCGCTCACTGTCCAACCGCAAGTCGTCGATCCGGCGTCGTCGCGGAGGGAGACCGTCCATGCAGCCGGAACCGATCTTCGATCTCGCGCATCTCGGGCACATGGAGCTTTTGACGCCGAAGCCGGACGAGAGCCTGAAATTCTTTGTCGACGTCATGGGCATGACCGTCAGCGGCCGCAAGGGGAAGTCGGTCTATCTGCGCGGCTGGGACGATTACGAGCGCTATTCGCTGAAGCTGACGGCGTCGAAGACTTCGGGGATGGAGCACATGGCGCTGCGGGCGCGCAGCCCGCAGGCGCTCGAACGCCGCGCTGCCGCGCTGAAGGGCTCGGGCTTCGATATCGGCTGGATCGACGGTGACATGGGGCAGGGGCCGGCATTCCGCTGCCGCGATCCCGACGGCCATGTCATCGAGCTCTATTACGAGACCGAGTGGTACGAGGCGCCGGCCGAGCTGAAGCCCGCGCTGAAAAACCAGGCGCAGCGCTTTCCGGCGCGCGGCGTCAATGTCCGCCGGCTCGACCATCTCAATTGCCTCGCGGTCGACATCAAAGCCAACCGTCTGTTCTTCGAAGACTACCTCGGCTGCCGCACCACCGAGCAGATCGTACTCAACGACGGCACGGAAGCCGCGATGTGGATGACGATGTCGAACAAGAGCTACGACTTCGCCTATACGCGCGACCATTACGGCAAGCGCGGCCGGCTTCACCATGTTACCTACGCGCTCGACAGCCGCGAGGAGATCCTGCGTGCTGCGGATATTTTTCTCGAGCACGGGGTGCATATCGAGACCGGGCCGCACAAGCACGCGATCCAGCAGACCTTCTTCCTCTATGTCTATGAACCCGGCGGCAACCGCGTCGAGGTCGCCAACGCCGGCGCACGCCTGATCCTTGCGCCGGACTGGAAGCCGATCGTGTGGACCGAGGAAGAGCGCAGGAAGGGACAGGCGTGGGGGTTGAAGACGATCGAGTCGTTTCACACCCACGGCACCCCGCCCGTGATCGACTAGATGCGAGACCGCCGCACGAAGGCCGCCCGAGCGCGTCGATACGCCGCCGCGAACACCCGCGGTCGCTGACGACAGCGCCGACGCGCAACCGATATGATCCGGTTCGCGGCGGCGGACGCTGCGCCGCGCGAAATTTGAACCGGTGAGAGCGGGCACAATGGCTGGCAAGACGCGAAAGACGTCGGCGAAGGGGGCGAAAAAGAGCGCCGCGAAGCGTGGCTCGGCAAAGCCGCGTCTGCTCGCGGGCGGCAATCCGCAGATCGCAAAAGGCTATGGCGATGCTCCGGTGCAAGCCTATATCGCCGCGATGCCCGGGTGGAAGCGCGACGTCGGGCGCAAGCTTGACGCGCTCATCGTGCGTGCCGTCCCCGGCGTGCACAAGGCGGTGAAGTGGAACTCGCCGCTCTACGGCATGGAAGGCGACGGCTGGTTCCTCGGCATCCATGTCTTCACGCGCTACGTCAAGGTGGCTTTCTTTCGCGGTGCGTCGCTGCATCCGGTGCCGCCGGGCGAGTCCAAGCAGCAGCACACGCGCTATCTCGACATTCACGAGAACGACGAGCTCGACGAAGCCCAGTTCACCGCGTGGGTGAAGCAAGCCAGTCAATTGCCCGGCGAACGGATGTGAGTGGCAACGCAGGTCAGGACCGGTAAGCAGCGGCCACGACGCGCTGTCGATGCAGCTCTGCGCGATAGAGCATTGCCTCGCCTCAGCCCTTTGGTGTTAGGCTGCGCCAAAGCCCGATGAATCGCCATCGCGCTTTGGATTGTTGTCCTGGCATGATCTTTTCGGAAAACCGCTTCGCACTTTTCCGGATCATGCTCTGGTAACGTCAGAGGAAAACGTCGATGAGCGAACACACGACGGACAAGCGCGTGCGAGAGGCGTCTCGCAGGCGATTCCTTCAGGCCGGCGCAGCACTGGCCGGTGGCTCCGCCATATCGGGAGTTGCGGGTTCTACCGCGCTTGCCGAACAGGGGAATAATCTTCCGCCCAATGTGCCGGAATGGATGAAAGCGCCCGGCGACCCGATGGGAAGCCAGCCCTATGGCACGCCGTCGGTTCACGAGAAGGCTGTCGTCAAGAACATCTCGAAGACGCTGCCGCAATACATCTCCGCTTCGGGCCGCACGCCGCTGCAGGAGCTCGACGGCATCATCACGCCGAACGGTTTGTTCTACGAACGCCACCATGGCGGCGTGCCGACCATCGACCCGGCCGAGCACCGGCTGGTGCTGCATGGCATGGTCGATCGCCCGCTGGTGTTCACGATGGAGGACATCCGCCGCTTTCCGTCGCAGTCGCGCATCCACTTCCTCGAGTGCTCCGGCAATCCGGTCTACACCAAGCCGTACGGCAAGACGGCCTCCGACCTCGTCGGCCTGCTGAGCTGTGCGGAATGGACCGGCGTGCCGCTCAAGACGGTGTTGGACGAAGCGGGCCCGCAGACCGGCGCCAAATGGATCGTGGCCGAAGGCGCCGACGCCGCTGCGTTGACGCGCTCGATCCCGATCGAGAAATGCCTCGACGACGCCATGCTGGTCTACAGCCAGAATGGCGAGCGGCTGCGCCCGCAGCAGGGCTACCCGCTGCGCCTGTTGCTGCCCGGCTTCGAGGGCAACATGAACGTGAAGTGGCTGCGCCGGCTCAAGGTCGTCGCCGAGCCGGCCTATTCGCGCGAGGAGACCTCGAAATACACCGACCCGATGCCTGACGGCACGTCGCGCGAATTCACCTTCTACATGGAAGCCAAGTCGATCATCACACGGCCGTCCGGCGGGCAGAAGCTGACTGCGCAGGGCTTTCACGAGATTACCGGCATCGCGTGGAGCGGTCACGGCAAGATCAAGAGCGTCGAGGTCTCGCTCGACGAGGGCAAAAGCTGGCAGCAGGCCGAATTGCAGGAGCCGGTGTTGACGCGCGCGCTCACGCGCTTTCGCTTGCCCTGGCATTGGGACGGCAAACCTGCCGTGATCCAGAGCCGCGCCATCGACGAGACCGGATACGTGCAGCCGACGCTGGCGGAATTGGTCAAGGTGCGCGGTCTCAACTCGTTCTACCACAACAACGCGATCTGGCCCTGGCGCATCGATGCGAATGGTGAGGTGAGCAATGGCCAGGCGTAAGCTCAAGACGGCGTTCGTTGTGAGTGCGATCGCGATGCTCGCCACTGCCGGGCAGGCCGAGGATCGCTTTGGCATCGGGCGTGCGGCGACGCCTGCCGAGATCGCCGGCTGGAACATCGATATCGGCCGTGACGGCTCCAACCTGCCGCCGGGCAGCGGCAGTGTCGAGCACGGCCGCACGGTGTTCAGCGAGCAATGCGCTGCGTGCCATGGCGACAGCGGGCAGGGCGGCATCGGCGATCGCCTGGTCGGCGGACAGGGCACGCTGGCGAGCCCAAAACCGATCCGCACCGTCGGCAGCTATTGGCCCTATGCCCCGACGCTGTTCGACTACATCCGCCGCGCGATGCCGCAGAACGCGCCGCAGTCGCTGAGCAATGAGGACGTCTACGCGGTGTCCGCCTACATCCTCAGTCTGAACGGCATCGTGCCGGCCAATGCGGTGCTCGACGCCAAGTCGCTCGCCGCCATCAAGATGCCGAACCGCGACGGCTTCGTCTCCGACCCGCGGCCCGACGTGCACAACCACTGAGCGGCAGGCACGGCCGGGTGGCTCGCAGCATCGTGACGTCGTGGCCCCTGTGCCCGGAGGATTGCCGTCCCTATGTCCGTTTGGGGGCGGCTCGGCCGTCATCCGGCACACGTTTATGATCGATAGGAGAGGCCGCATGACCAGGTCATGGGCAGTCGCAGCCGCCATGCTGCTCGTGGGAATGACGTTCACGCCGGTCGCGGCCCAGATGTCGGAGCCGGCATATTTCGACGCGCAAAATCCAGGACGCAGCGCGATCAACGGCGGCGCCCTGACGCCATGGGGTGAGGCCCAGGAGGCCGTGCAGCGCCGCGGCAATCCGGCGAACGCCTACGCCGCCATGCCTGCGGTGGAGCCATCTTCCGCCTGCGCGCGTTACCGTTCATTCGATCCGGCGTCCAGCACCTTCCTTGGCCGCGACGGCCGCCGCCATCCCTGCCGATAAGGCCCTGCACCGCGCTTGGCGGTGGATAAGGGCGCCGGCATTCGCCCGGCGCGCGAACGACTGGACGTTAGGCGCGTTATAGTCCGCCGATCGTGTCGGGTCCCGCCGGACCCGAGCAGCGGAGGACACCCGGCGTGACCGACGCTCTGGCCGGTTTCTGGGACCGAAAGTCGACCTCGGACCTGTTGCGGGAGGCGGCGCGGGCCGATGGCGACGCGGAGACGCCGATCTTCAGGCGCTCGCTGTCGGCGTTGCAACTGGTCACGCTCGGCATCGGCGGCATCATCGGCGCCGGCATCTTCGTGCTGACGGGCCACGCGGCCGCCGCCAATGCCGGTCCCGCGGTCACGCTCTCCTTCATGCTTGGTGCGGTGGCCTGCGCCTTCGCCGGCCTGTGCTACGCCGAGATGTCGTCGACGGTGCCGATCTGCGGCAGCGCCTACACCTATGCCTACGCCACGCTCGGCGAGCTGATCGCCTGGATCATCGGCTGGGACCTGATCCTCGAATACGCGGTCGGCGCGATCGCGGTCTCGGTCGGGTGGTCCGGCTATTTCGTCAGTCTGATGCGCGATTTCGGCATCAACCTGCCGCAGCAATTCACCTCGGCGCCGCTCGCTTACGACGTCAACACCGGCGCGTGGTCATCGACCGGTGCGGTCATCAACATCCCGGCGATGGTGATCATCGCCTTCGTGACCACGCTGCTGGTGGTCGGCATTCGCGAGTCCGCGCGCTTCACCAGCTTCGTCGTCGTGGTCAAGCTCGTTGTGATCGCGCTGTTCCTCGCTACCGCGGCTTCCTCGGTGACCCTGGCGAACTGGGTAACGGCGAGCAACCCGGAGGGCGCGCTGATCCCGCCGAATGCCGGTCCTGGCGTGTTCGGCTGGTCCGGCGTGGTCCGCGGCGCGGCGGTGGTGTTCTTCGCCTATATCGGCTTCGACGCGATCTCGACCGCGGCGCAGGAAGCGAAGACGCCGGAGCGCGACATGCCGATCGGCATTCTCGGCTCGCTCGTGATCTGCGCCGCGCTCTATGTCACGGTCGGATTCGTGCTGACCGGCATCGTGCCCTATGACCGGCTCAGCGTGCCCGATCCGATCGCCGTCGGCATCGATGCGATCGGTATCGGCTGGCTCGGTCCGTTCATCAAGCTCGGCATCCTGTTCGGATTGACATCGGTGATCCTCATCATGCTGCTGGCGCAACCGCGGATCTTTCGCGCCATGGCGCATGACGGATTGCTGCCGGGCTTTGCCGCCAAGATCCATCCGCGCTTCCAGACCCCCTATGTCTCGACCATCTTCGCCGGCACCGTGGCCGCTCTTCTCGGTGGGCTGTTGCCGATCGGGCTGGTCGGCGAACTGGTCTCGATCGGCACGCTGTTCGCGTTCACGGTGGTCTCGATCGGCACGCTGGTGCTGCGCGTGCGCGATCCGGAATTGCCGCGTCCGTTCAAGGCGCCGGCGATCTGGCTGGTGGCCCCCGCCGCCGCTGCAACCTCGCTGTTCCTGATGTTCGGCCTGCCGCTCGACACCTGGATCAGGCTCGCGGTGTGGCTCGTGATCGGGCTTGTGATCTATGCGGCCTATGGCAGACGGCACAGCCGGCTGCGGGCAAGCGGCGGGGACCGCGCGGGCCTATAGTGTGCGCGCGTGCGGCCTGCTAGATGTACGCGTTGAGATAGCACCGCAAGCCGCGACAGGCCGGCATTCTCCGGGGAGACTTTTATGCAAAATCCAACGGCACGCGCGCGATGGATGGTCGCCGCGCTCGTCTCGATCAGCATCGCGTCGGCTGCGCCCGGTCGCGCAGCCTCGGTTGCGCCGGCCGCCGCCGAGAACGGGATGGTGGTCTCCGCGCAGCATCTCGCGACCCAGGTCGGCGTTGAGGTGTTGAAACGGGGCGGCAATGCGGTCGATGCGGCGGTCGCCGTTGGTTACGCGCTTGCGGTGGCCTATCCCGCCGCCGGCAATCTCGGTGGCGGCGGGTTCATGACCATCCAGTTCGCCGACGGCCGCAAGACCTTCCTGGATTTCCGGGAGACCGCGCCGAAGGGCGCCACAGCCGACATGTATCTCGACAAGGACGGCAAGGTCATCCCCGGGTTATCGACCAAGGGGCATCTCGCCGTCGGCGTACCGGGCTCGGTGGCCGGCATGGAATATGCGCGCGAGAAATACGGTACGATGAAGCGCGCTGACGTCATCGCGCCGGCGCTGCAACTGGCGGAGGATGGTTTTGTGCTCGACCAGGGCGACGTCAGCATGCTGCAGGCCTCGACCAAGGACTTTCAGGACGATCCGGCCTCGGCCGCGATCTTCCTCAACAACGGCAAGCCGTTCCAGGTCGGCGAACGGCTGACGCAGCATGAGCTCGCCGAGACGCTGCGCGAGATCAGCAAGCGCGGCAGTGATGGCTTCTACAAGGGCTGGGTTGGTGCTGCGATCGTCGCCGCGAGCCAGGCCGGCAAGGGACTGCTGACGCAGGAGGATCTGGACAACTACAGGGTTCGCGAGCTGGCGCCGGTCGAATGTGACTATCGCGGTTACCACGTGGTCTCGGCGCCGCCGCCCAGTTCGGGCGGTGTGGTGATCTGCGAGATGCTCAACATCCTCGAGGGCTATCCGCTGAAGGAGCTCGGCTACCACTCGGCGCAGGCGGTGCACTACCAGATCGAGGCGATGCGCCACGCCTACGTCGATCGCAACAGCTATCTCGGCGATCCGGACTTCGTGAAAAATCCGCTCGAGCGCCTGCTCGACAAGACCTACGCCGCGAAGATCCGTGCCGCGATCGACCCGGCCAAGGCCGGTGTGTCCAGGGACATCAAGCCCGGCGTTCCGCCGCATGAGGGCAGCAACACCACGCACTATTCGATTGCCGACAAGGACGGCAATGCGGTGTCGGTCACCTACACGCTGAACGACTGGTTCGGTGCCAAGGTGACGGCGGCCAGGACCGGCGTGCTGCTCAATGACGAGATGGACGACTTCACCGCCAAGGTCGGCGTGCCGAACCTGTATGGGCTGGTGCAGGGGGAGGCCAACGCGATCGTCCCCGGCAAGCGTCCGCTGTCCTCAATGAGTCCGACCATCGTCTCCAAGGACGGCAAGCCGGTCATCGTGATGGGCACCCCGGGCGGCAGCCGCATCATCACCGCCGTGCTGCTGACGATGATCAACGCGATCGACTATGGCATGAACGCGCAGGAGGCCGTGGACATGCCGCGCTTCCACCAGCAGTGGCTTCCCGAGGTGACCAACCTCGAGGACTACACGCTGTCGCCGGATACGCGGAAGATCCTGGAGGGCATGGGCCACAAATTCGGCCCGCCGCATCCGGCCAACCACCTCGCGGTGATCATCATCGGCGCGCCGTCGCTGGGCGGCAAGCCGGTCGGCAACAACCGCTTCTATGGCGCGAACGACCCGCGGCGCAATTCGGGGCTCGCCGCGGGCTATTGATCGTGACGGCTAGCGACAATCCGTAGCCCGGATGAGCGAAGCGATATCCGGGTCTTGTTGAGCTCCCGCATGTCGCTCCGCTCGTGCGGGCTGCCGCTCCAATTGATCCGCGCTGCGGTCAGGCGACGGCGGTCGACCTGCCGTCCTTTTGCCCGCTGGTCAGCAGCAAGCGCTGGCGGATCGCGTCTTCGATCAGAGCCAGGGATTGCTTGGCTTCGCGCGCCTCGACTTCGGCGGCCTGGGCGCGGAATTCGGCCGCATCGAGTTGCTCCTGTTGGGACTCGATGCGCCGTCGGGCTTCCTCAAGCGCCCGCGACGCATCCCTCAATTTGCGCTCGGTGGCGGCGATGATTTCGAGCTGCGCCTGTTCGGCGGCCTCGGCGCGCGCTTCGCCGGCGCGGGCCCTGTCCTCGATGCTGCGGAACAAATCCGCCGCCTGATAGACGAGGTCCAAGGCTTCTGTGCCCATGGCCGATGCGGGTGGTCTTGGAAATCCAAGAACGTTAGGGTCGGCCGTAAATGGCCGTTTGAATCCGCGCAGTGCCATCCAAATCAGCCCGTCGCGAGTCGGTGTATGCCAACAACTTGCGGTAGTTATGGTTAACAAATCCTTAATGTGATTGGCGCGCCGGCGCTGTCCACCGATTTCTGATGTCGCAGCACCCAAATCGTCGGCCGGATCGGGGAATCGGTCCGTCCGGCCCGCGCTTTTCTTTCGGAACGTGCTCTCCGCGCAAGCGTATCGAGACCGCAGCGCTATCAGGCGCGGTGCGCGAAGCGCGCAGCGCTGCAGCGGCGATCGATGCAGCCTCCGCGGGCGCTGCCAGTCGGCGAGGTCTGCCGATTTGGCTGCGGGCGCGAGCCGGGCTCTATGGCATAAGTTTGACGCCTGGCTTGCTTTAATTCTCCGGTGTTGAATTGCAGGTCCATGGAGCGACCGATATACCGGGCGGCCTAAGTGGCACGCAGCGCGCTCAGAACGAGCGACGTATTCGCCACGGAAATCTGGTCGATGAAATTTCTGTTGCGGTTCTTCGGGTTCCTGTTCACCGCAGGCACCATCCTGTTCCTGGCTGGTCTGGCCGCGGTCGCAGGGCTGTTCTGGCATTTCTCCAAGGACCTGCCCGAGTATTCGCAGCTCCAGAACTACGAGCCGCCGGTGATGACCCGCGTGCACGCGGCCGACGGCTCGCTGCTCGGCGAATACGCCAAGGAGCGCAGGCTTTATCTGCCGATCCAGGCGGTGCCGAAGCTCGTGATCAACGCGTTCCTCGCCGCCGAGGACAAGAATTTCTACGAGCATGGCGGCGTCGACTACACCGGCATGGCGCGCGCCGGTGTCGCCTACATCCAGAACTTCGGTTCCAACCGGCGGCCGCAGGGCGCCTCGACGATCACCCAGCAGGTCGCCAAGAACTTCCTTTTGACCAACGAGGTGTCGTTCACCCGCAAGATCAAGGAAGCCTTGCTGGCGATGCGAATCGAGCGGGCTTACTCCAAGGACAAGATCCTCGAGCTCTATCTCAACGAAATCTATCTCGGCCTTGGCGCCTACGGCATCGCGGCGGCCTCGCTGGTGTATTTCGACAAGTCCGTCAATGAGCTGACGGTCGCGGAAGCGGCCTATCTGGCGGCGCTGCCGAAAATGCCGGCCAGCCTGCATCCGGTGCGCAACCGCGCGCGCGCCGTCGAGCGCCGCAACTACGTGATCGACCGCCTGCAGGAGAACGGCTGGATCACCGCGGCCGACGCCGACAAGGCGCGCAAGGAGCCGCTGACCGTCACCAACCGCAGCAATGGCGCGCACACCTTCGCCGGCGAATATTTCTCGGAAGAAGTCCGCCGCGACATCTTCGAGCGCTATGGCGAGAAGAAGCTCTATGAGGGCGGCCTGTCGGTGCGCACCACGCTCGACCCCAAGGTCCAGGTGATGGCGCGCAAGGCCATGGTGGCTGGGCTCGTGAACTATGACGAGCAGCAGGGCTATCGCGGTGCGATCCAAAGGCTCGACCTGACCAGTGACTGGGGCGTGCCGCTCGCCGAGATCAAATCGCTGTCCGACATCTCGCCGTGGCGAATGGCGGTGGTGCTGGAGAGCAACGACCAGTCGGCACGGATCGGCTTCCAGCCGGGCCGCGAGCTCGGCGGCGCCATCAGCAAGCAGCGCGAGACCGGCATCATCACGATGGACGGCGCGCGCTGGGCCAAGAGCAAGGGCAAGACGCCGACATCGGTGGCGCAGGTGCTGCAGCCAGGCGACGTGATCTACGCCGACCCGCTCTTCAGCAAGGACGGCCAGCGCGTCGAAGGCCAGTACCGGCTGCGACAGATCCCTGAGCTGTCGGGTGCGATGGTGGCGATGGATCCGCACACCGGCCGCGTGCTGGCGATGGTCGGCGGCTTCTCGTTCGACCAGAGCCAGTTCAACCGCGCGACGCAGGCCTATCGGCAGCCCGGCTCGACCTTCAAGCCGATCGTCTATTCGTCGGCGCTCGACAACGGCTACACCGGATCGACCATGATGATCGACGCGCCGATCGAGATCGACCAGGGGCAGGGCAACATCTGGCGGCCCGAAAACTTCTCCACCGGCAAGTATCAGGGCCAGGTGACGCTGCGCAACGCGCTGCGGCTCTCGCTCAACACGGTGACCGTGCGGCTGGCGCAGGAAATCGGCATGCCGCTGATCGGCGAATATGCAAAGCGCTTCGGCGTCTATGACGAGTTGCCGAACTATCTCGCCTACGCGCTCGGCGCCGGCGAAACCACGGTGATGCGGATGGCCACGGCCTATTCGATGATCGCCAATGGCGGCGTCCGCGTGAAGCCGACCTTGATCGACCGCATCCAGGACCGCTACGGCCACACCATCTTCAAGCACGATCAGCGCGAATGCCGCGGCTGCGACGCACCGGAGGGCTGGAAGAACCAGCCGGAGCCGCAGCTCGTCGACCGCCGCGAGCGGGTGCTTGACGCGATGTCCGCCTACCAGATCACCTCGCTGATGGAGGGCGTGATTCAGGCCGGTACCGGCACCGCGCTGAAGGACGTCGGCAAGCCGCTCGCCGGCAAGACCGGCACCTCGAACGAGGCCAAGGATCTCTGGTTCGTCGGCTTTTCGCCGGACCTCGTGGTCGGTCTCTATGTCGGCTACGACAAGCCGCGCTCGCTCGGCCGCAACGCGCAGGCCGGCCATACCGCGGCGCCGATCGCGCGCGACTTCCTGAAGCTCGCGCTGGCCGACAAGCCCGCCACCCCGTTCAAGCAGCCGGTCGGCATCCGGCTGGTCCTGGTCGATGCCAAGACTGGCCAGCGCGCTGTGCCCGGCCAGAACCGGGGCGTGGTGCTCGAGGCCTTCAAGCCGGGCCAGGCGCCGCCGTTCAATGATCCCGGGATGGTCGCCGGCACCGACGTGATCGACGGCACCCAGCAGGGCATTTCGCCGGACGCCGATCGGGCCGTGATGCGGTCTGGGACGGGCGGGCTGTACTGAGGTCGGGCCGGCAAGGCGTTCACGAGACGCGGCTCGACCTTTTCCACGAACGGGCGGTGCATGCGTAAGCATGACACGTCAGATGACATGCCTTGCGCCGATGTCCCGCGCTAAGGCCTGCGTCCCCACGCTTGGCGCTGATGTCCGGCGGTCTGTGGGCGATCAACTTCGAGGGAGGTGTGTGAACGGCCCGCCGGTGAGCCGCACCAACCAGAGAGAACGGTCGCGACGTCCGCGCGAAGGCGCCGCGGGTGCCGTTGTTAGGGCGGTTACTCCAACAAGCGATTGTGCGTGAGACCAATGATCAAGACGCTCGTTGTCGTGGTTCAGGTAACCTGGACGGTTTCGATGGTTGGAATGGCAACCGTGATCGGCGTGCTGGGATTTGGGTGCCACGGCTGGATCGGCGCGATTGGGTTCGGCACCGCCGGATTTGGTGTTGGAGCCGTGTGGGCAGCCTGGCCCGAACTGCTGCTGGAATTGCTCGCCGGGATGTGACTCGTGTGGCTCGCACCGGTCGGGTCAGTGGCGTCCCGACTTGCGATTTTCGCGCCCGCTCCGCCAACAATGCTTGCCAAGCGTGGGACCAAGCGGGTAGAAGGTCGCTCTCGCGCGGGCGCTGATTTGGCAGGCGAACCCGCTGCACCGAGATGTCCAGTCATCCAGCTAAGCTGTTGATACCACGGACGATTCTTGGGGAATGGTGTAACGGTAGCACAACAGACTCTGACTCTGTTTGTCTTGGTTCGAATCCAGGTTCCCCAGCCAATCTTCTATACATCAATAAAATCAATAACTTGAGTGAGCCCCATGGCCGCCGGGACGTAGCTACTCGTAACACATTTGAGTAGCAGAAAAAGCGCAAAACGGTATTAGGGTGGTGTTGCGCGCAATAAAGTTTCGCGACATAATATTACCCGTTCGGGCCTGATCCCGACACAAAAGCACAACGGAAGCTGTCCCCGCACTCGCCCAACCAGCGAGCGCCAATTCCGATTGTGCCTCTTTGTCGATCCTCTCTCGATTTCGTAAGGCCGCCCCGGCGGTAGAGACCAAGGGCCTCGCTGACCCGGAGCCGTGGCTCTTTGAGCTATTTGGCGCGGTCCCGACGCTCGCCGGCATCACGGTGACGCCCTACACGGCCATGACATGCGCCCCTGTCGCGTGCGCAATCAGAGCGATCAGCGAGGCCATCGGCCAGCTCCCCCTTCACGTTTACAAGACGCTTCCGGACGGCGGCAAAGCGAAGGCCACGGATCACCCGCTCTACCGGCTGCTCCATGACGCGCCGAATAGCTGGACGCCATCCGCGCTCTTCCGCTCCCAAGTCACCGCCGACGCTCTACTGCAGCCCTACGGCGGCTTTGCGCAGATCGTCCGGGTCGGCGACAAGGTGCATGAGATCATTCGCCTCGATCCGGCGCTGTCGTCGATCATTGTCGATTATTCGAACTTCGAACCGCAATATGCGGTGAAGGCTGACGGGAAATCTGCCGCGAGCACTATCCCCGCGTCGGACATCATCCATCTGCACACCCCGGCCTACAATCCCTCGCGCGGACTGGTCGGCGAGGCCCGGGAAACGATCGCCCTCGCGCTCATCCTCGAGAAAAACGCCGCTCGACTGTTCAGCAAGCGCACGACGCCGGGCGGCGTTGTCACGTTGAAGGATATCAGCACGCCGGACGGCATCGCCAAGATGCGGGCGGCATGGAAAGCGGTGGTCGGCGGCGCTGAGAACACGGGCGAAACCGTTTTCCTCCCTGCTGATATGACTTGGCAGAACACCACCATGACCAGCGTTGACGCGCAGTTCCTTGAAATGAGGAACTTCACCATCAGCGACATCGCGCGCGTCTTCCGTGTCAGCCCGCACATGCTCGCCCAGCTTGAACGGGCGACTATGAAGAACGTCGAATCTCTCGGCCAGGAGTTCCTGTCGCAGACCTTGTTGCCGTGGATCAAGCGCTGGGAGCAGGAACTAGCGCTGAAGTTGCTCACTCAGGAAGAGCGCGACCAGTTCGTGATCGAGTTCAACTTGGATGGCTTCGCCCGCGCGGACCTGCTCGCCCGCTCGCAAGCTCTCAGCGCCGCAGTCGCTGCTCGTATCCTGTCGCCCAACGAAGCCCGCGCGATCGGGTTCAATCTCCCGGCATACGAGGGCGGCGACACCTACGAGAACTTCAACACCTCGAGCGCGCATGCCGGCGGCAAGCTCAATGGTCCGTCCAATGACAACCAGAACGACCCGGCGCACGTCTGATGACCGCTCCCTACACAACCTTCTTTGCCGATGGCGAGCACACATTCCAGCTTACGCCCAAGCTCATCACCGAGCTTGAAACGAAGTGCGGCCCGATCGGCGCGCTCTTCAATCGCGTGAATCACCGAGCTTTCAGCCAGTCCGATCTCAGCGAGACCATCCGCATCGCATTGGTCGGCGGCGGAATGGCGCCCAAGCGCGCCGCCGAGTTGGTCGCGGCCTATGTCGACGGTCGACCGATCGCCGAATCCTATCCCATCGCCAGCAAGATTCTTGAACGTGTCTGGTTCGGCGCACCTAACGAGGCATCGAATGGACAAGCTTGAAATCAAGGCAACGCTCAGTGTCACAGACGAGGGCGTGATCATTGGCACGGCGTGGCCCTTCAATGCCGGCCCCGATACCACCGGCGACATCATCACCAAGGGCGCGTTCGGCCCGATCATGGCCGATCTTCCCATGCTGTTCGGTCATGACCCGCAGGATCTGATCGGGACGTGGTCCGAGACAGCCGAGACGAATGACGGCTTTGTCGTCAAGGGAACGCTGCATATGGACAAGCCGCGCGCCCGTTCGGTTCTCGCCATGGTCAAGAGCAAACTGGTCGATGGGCTTTCGATCGGCTTCCGCACCAAGGCCTCAACCACGCAAGGCCGCAACCGCGTCATCAGTGCGCTCGACCTCGCCGAGATCAGTGTCGTGCGCAACCCGGCGCACCCGCGCGCCCGCATCTCGTCCGCAAAAGAATATGACCGCGCGCTCGCCGTAGCTGCGGCCATTCGCAACCTCACGGCATCCCTCTGATCCCAGAACCAAAAGGAAGGCTACACTACCCAATGAAGCATCTCTCCACCCTCGAATTCAAGGACGCGCCGGAACTGTCGGCGGACGAGCTCATCAAGAAAGAGTTTGCTGACTTCCGGTCCGCGCTCGAAAAGAAGAGCGCCGACGATCACGCTGCCCTCAAGCGCCGCCTCGACGAGATCGAGGCCAAGGCATCGCGCCTGCCGACTGGCAACAGCAACAACGGTGACGACGCGCTCGCGATCGAGACCAAGGCCCTGAACAAGTTCCTGCGGGGCGGCGTTCAGGCCCTCGACGACATCGAACGCAAGACGATGAATATCGGCTCGCAGGCGAGCGGGGGCTATGTCGTCGCGCCCGAGTATTCGACGCGCGTCATCGAAAAGCTGGTGCAGTTCTCGCCGCTGCGCGGCCTCGCCAGCGTTATGTCGATCGGCACCACCGAAGTCTACATTCCGGTTGTGACCGATCAGGCTGACGGAGGTTGGGTCACCGAGACCGGCCCGCGGCCGACGGGTGAATCTGCCTTCGATCAGGTGGACATCAAGACCTACGAATACGCAGGCGTCGTGCCCGTGTCGCGTCAGTTGCTCGAAGATTCGATTGTTGACCTGTCGGGCCTGCTCTTGCGGCATCTGATCAAGAAGTTCGGCAAGAGCGAGGCAACGTCGTTCATGGTCGGCGACGGCAACGGCAAGCCGACCGGCCTCCTGCACACGCCCGGCGACTACAACCAGATCACGGCCAAGCAGGACGGCAGCGACCTTCTGACCAAGCTGATCGATACGTTCTACGCGCTGCCCGACGCCTATGCTTCAGTCGGTTCCTGGCTGATGAAGCGCCAGACGATGGGCGTCATCCGCAAGCTTGCTGACGCTTCCACCGGCAACCGCACCCTCTGGTCCGACAGCCTCGCGAACGGCACTCCGCCGACTTTGCTTGGGCGTCCGGTCTATGAGGCGATCGATATGGACCCGCTGGTCGGTGCAGGTAGCCCGGCGGCGACGACTTATCCGATCGCATTCGGCGACTACTCCAGTGCTTATCAGATCGTCGATCGCGTCGGCATGGCGATCCTCGAAGACCAGTTCACCGGCGCCGACAACGGCATCGTGAAGTTCCGCGCCCGTCGCCGCGTCGGCGGCAAGCCGGTCCTCTCCGAAGCTGTGGTTCTGGTCAAGGCAACGGCGTAACGACCATGCGGCTCGCAAATGACGAAGTGGTCGCCGTGCTCCCCTCCGGCACGATCAGGCTACGCCCGACCTTGCGGGCCGCAATACGCCTTGAGCGGGATTACGGCGGCTTTCAGAAGCTTTCGGACGACATCGCTGCATGGCGACTGACCACCATTGCGGACGTGGTCCGCTTGGGCGCAGTCAATCCGACAGCGGCCGAACTGATGATCGCCTATGAGACCCTTGAAACACTGAACGCGCTGCGAAAGTCGGAGGCCAAGCGGTCTTAGGAAGACAACTATAACACTCAACTCCTTGGCTCACAGAACGACATGGCTACGATCCGACTTTCGATGAATACTTCGCCAAGCTCTTTCGCCTCGCTACCGGCTGGTTGGGCTGGTCGCCGGAGCAGGCGTGGAACGCCACACCCGCCGAGATCAACGAGGCCTACCAAGGCCGCATGGAAATGCTCAAGGCCATCTTCGGCAGCGGCAAAGACGCCGACGACAACACCGTCACCAACATCAGTTCGGCGCGCGACCGGCTCAACGCGCTCGGTGACCAGACCGTCCATAGCATGGTCGAGGTTCCGCTGTAATGCCCATGCGTCCACCCAGAATTTGTGGTTGTGGCAGAAAGGTCGCCGCCGGCGTCCTGTGCGCGTGTCAGATCCTCCGCAAGGCCGAAGCCGCACGACGCCGCCCAACAGCCTCCGATCGCGGCTACGGCACCGCATGGCAGAAGGCCCGCAGCGGCTTCCTCGCCAGCCATCCCAACTGTGCCATGTGCGGCAAGCCCGCAACCGTGGTCGACCACATCAACCCCCATCGCGGCGACAAGGCCTTGTTCTGGGACAAGAGCAACTGGCAACCGCTCTGCACCCATCACCACAACAGCACCAAGCAGGCACAGGAACGATGACCGCCGAGCGCCCCAAATATCAGGACTCCTCGGAGCCCGAACAGAACGGCGGACGCAAAACTTTGTGGCGCGCCATGATCGAACAGATGATCCTCGATGCCTGCGGCGTCAACTGCACCGAGCTTGAGCACCAGCAGGCCCTCTCTTGGCTGTTCACTCCCAACCCCGACTTCAACGAGTCCTGCGCGCTGGCTGATCTAGAGCCTGACTACGTTCGCACCCGCGCTCGCCAGCGCGTCGATGCATCACCGAAGCGCGTGCGCGTAGAACGTCCAGCGAAGCCCAAGCCGGTTAAGTTGCGGGGCAAGACATGCACGATCAACGGCGTGACCAAGCGCTTTGCCGACTGGCTGAAGGAGTCACCGGTTCTCAAGCAGACCGTCTACTACCGCATCAGTTGCGGCTGGTCGATCGAGGAAGCGCTGTTCGCACCGGCCAAACATCAACGGCAAGCATCCCCCCGGGTGGGTCAAAAGCCACAGGGAAGCGTCTCAGACCGCAGCTCCTCTCAAGCGCAAGATTCTTCCGAATTGGAGTTTTTTCAGTGATCACTCTCGAGGCCGCGAAGGCCCATTTGAACGTCACCACCGACTTTGACGATGTCCTCATCCAGCAGAAGCTGGACGCGGCGAAGGCTTGGGTCGGATCCTACACAGCCGGCGACGTGGATGCAGACAGCGCGCCAGCCCCAGTGCTTGAGGCTGTCCTACAGCTTTGCGGACACCTCTATGAGAACAGGGAGGCCAGCCTCGTTGGCGTCACGGCATCGTCCCTGCCGTTCGGGATGCTCGATCTCTTGTGTCCCTATCGGGCGTTTGCGTTCTGACATGACCGTTTTTGAGCCCAGTCTAGAGCTTCAAACCCTGATCGGTAACCGCCTTTTGGAGTCTGCGGACCTCATGGAAATGATCCCGGCTGACAACGTGCTGGACGTTACCGGCCGTCCGGAACGCTTCCCCAGCCTCATCATCGGCGAGGCACAGACCATCTATCGGAGATGGGATGCCACGGTGAACGCCACGCTGCACGTCTGGTTTGAAGAGAACGCGCTGGTGAAGGCAAAGCTGGCGGCTAGTGCCATCGTTGACGCGCTTTACCATGATGCACAGGTGGCAGGTAGCGTGATCCAGACCGAGCACTTCTCAGTGTTCGATATGGCCGTGGATAGCACCCGATTTCTGCGCGATCTGCACGGCCCGTTTTCCCACGGCGTGGTCAACGTTGCAGCTATCATGAGGGAACGCTGATGCGTGCTGGCGACCTAGACCGCGTGATTGAGATTCAGCAGCGCACGACGACCGTCAATGAGTTCCGGTCAGCGGTGGATACGTGGTCACCCTTCGCCACCGTGCGGGCGAAGCTGATGCAGATTGCCGTCAATGACACCGAGAGCGCCAACCGGGGCAGCACCTCGGACAAGGTTATCGTGTTCCGCACCCGCTGGCTCGATGGCCTGACCTTGGAGCACCGGGTTGTCTGCCAGGGCGACGCCTACGCCATCCGGAATCTGAAAGAGCTAAGTCGCCGTGTCGGCTGGGACATCCATTGCGAGAGGGTCGGACCGTGACCCTATATGATCGTGGCTTCTATTTCTGCCCTGATCCGATCGAGTCGGGCTATGCTCCATCGAGCTTTGGATCGCAACTTTGCGCCGAGTCGTGCGAGCTCTTCTATGGCGTCTCTGACCTCGGCCATCTGCTGCTCGAATCGTTCACGGGCATCCTGATCGAACTCTACTTCGCCAGGGGCATCGACAGGGCCTTTGCGACCGGCCGAGTCCATGATGGATGCAGACAGGCATTTGTTGACCAGTATCTGAAGGCTATTGATTACAGATTGTCGCGTTGCTTCATCCGTCGCTGGGAGGAGCTTGCCCACTGTTTCGCGCATTTTGTCTGGAGGAGAATCAACGTTTCCCCTCCGAAGCTCTCTAATTGTCGCTTGAATATCGCCACTAACAGCGTCCAAGCGTCGCGAAAGATTTTCGCAGAGTTTCGCCGCATCCTTGAAACCCGGCAATGTCTTCTCGATGCGATCTTCCTCTCGACTCAGGAGTGTAAGACGCGTTCCCGCTCTCTGCTGTCTGATTTGTCGCGTAACGTTTATCCAAGCAATGCAACCAACCGCCAACGTGCCGCCGAAGCCAATAAGCGTTTGCCAATCTTTTATTGCAGTCAGATTCACAGGCCCCCACAAGCCCAACCATGCGATCATCGTCAGGATAAACACGATCCCAACAGCAGTCGCTATTCCGGGCCACTCTGTCTTTTTCATACGATAGAAGTGCCGTCCTTCCCCCGATTCGTCGAGGGGGTGGCTCGATGATCCTCACCGTTGAGCGCCTTCGCGCTGTTCTCGACTATGACCCCATCTCCGGCATCTTCACCGACGCTGGCGGCAAGGTCGCGGGACATATCGATCCACAAGGCTACCGCGAGATCATGGTCGACGGTCGGCACTACCTCGCGCACCGCTTGGCGTGGCTGTTCATGAAGGGTGAATGGCCCCCGCGCGGCGTCAGTTTCTGGAACGGTGACCGGGCGGACGTGAGTTGGCCCAACCTGCGGCTCGCGTCGCAGAGCCAAACCGCAATGGGCCGGAAGGCCCGCAACAAGCTTGGCATCAAAGGAGTGTCCTCAACCAAATACGGATACCGCGCCCGCATTTTCATGAAGAAGCGCCAGCTTCACCTTGGGACCTTCCCGACGATAGAGCTTGCAGCCGAGTCCTACGCCAGGGCCGCGCGCGAACACTTCGGCGAGTTCGCGAGGGTCGACCAATGAAAGGCACGAAGCCGAAACTGCGCGAAGCCTCAAAGGCCATCCGCAGAAAGAAGCCACCCGAATGGCTCTCTTCTTTTGCGAGGGAGGAATGGCGCCGCGTCATGCCGGAGCTATCCCAGCGAAGGATCCTGACCCCCGCAGACTTAGGCAGTCTCGAAAATTACTGCATCGGCATCGGCCGCGTCCGCGAGCTTGAATACCTCCTGCGCATCGGCCTCAAAGAGAACAAGACCATCGACCCCAAGGTTTTCCGGATGCAGGACAAGGCGATCGTGACCGCGCGCCAGCTTGCGGCCGAACTTGGCCTGACGCCGGTCTCAAGGTCTAGGCCGTCAGTCCGCGAAGATGACAGTGATGCTGATTCCCTCGTGGATTGATGACGGATCCGACATTCCGGACCCGTTCGGGCGTGGCGCGGCAGCGGTGGAGTGGCTTCGCAAGCTGAAGCACCCGAGCAATCCTGCGCCGGGACATCCGTTCCAGCTTGACTCGTGGCAAGAGCGCATCTTGCTCCGGATTTACGGCCCGCGCCACCTCGACGACGTTTACGACGACGGCATTCTGGTCGCGCGCAAGGGCTCGCGCATCGTCCGGCGCGTGATCATGGTGCTACCGCGCGGCAACCGTAAGACCAGTCTCGCGGCAGCCATCAACCTCCTGCACCTGCTCGGACCCGAGAAGCACCCCGGCAGCCTCATTGTGTCAGCGGCGTCGGCACACGAGCAGGCGCTGGAGTTGTTCCAAGAGTCGGCGCTGATCATCGAGTGCGATCGGCGCCTGTCCCGGCATGTCCGTATCCTCCGGGGCAGCAATCACACCATGACGTTCGGCAAGCGGAACATCCGCTACAAGGCCGTGGCGTCGGACGGCAAGGTGCAGCACGGCAAGACGCCCAAGGTCGTGATCGCTGACGAACTCCATGCGTGGGAAGGCCGCGCCGGCCGATCGCAGTGGGAAGCTCTTGAGTCGGCCCTCATCAAAGTGCCCGAGACCCTCATGGTGGTAGCCACGACGGCGGGCCGCGGCGAGGACAACCTGGCATTCGAGATCGTCCAGCACGCAATCAAGGTCCAGAAGGGCGAGATCGACGACCCAGCAACCCTGCCCATCGTGTTCATGATGGAAGAGGGCGACGACTGGAAGAGCGAGGCGGTGTGGAAGGCCCTCAACCCGGGCATGCGTCACGGCTATCCCGATCTTGGCGGCTACCGCGACCGGGCGAAGAAGGCGATCGATTCCCCGTCGGAGCGTGACAGCTTCCTGCAGCTAAATCTGAACCGCTGGTTGGCCAAGACGACCTCGTCGTTTGTGGACCTCGCCATCTATGACAAGGGCGGCGACCCGATCGATTATGAGACTTTCCGGGGCCGGCCCTGCTGGGTCGGCGTCGATATGAGCCGCAAGGTCGATCTCAGCGCCGTGGTCGCGTGCTTCAGATCCGACGATGGCACCTACACCGTATTGCCGCACTTTTTCGCACCAGAGGCAAACGTCCGCCGGCGTGGCGACGTCGATGGCGTCAACTATCTGCAATGGTCGAAAGACGGGGCCCTAACCGCGACGCTCGGCGACGTGATCGACGATAGCATGGTCGAGGCCTACATTCGCGGCCTTGCTGAGCGGTTTGACGTTCGCGAAGTCGCCTTTGACGAGACCTACGCGCAATCGGTTATGCGCCCACTTATGAATGACGGCTTTGGCGATCGCGTCGTTACCCTGAGGCAAGGCTGGAAGACTCAGTCCCCCGCGCTCAACCTCCTTGAGGAGGCGATTATCGGCGGCAAGTTCAAGCACGGCGGGCACCCGATCCTGCGCTGGAACTTCGGCAACGTCGCCCTCCACACGGATACCAACAACAATCGGATCATCGCAAAGCAGAAATCGACCGACCGAATCGACGGGGTCGCGGCGACGTGGATGGCCGTGTCGCGCGCTGCGGCCGGCGAAGGTGGCCTGTCGCCGTGGGATGATCCCTCGGTGACCGTAGAAATGCTCATAGGGTGACGCGCGTGGCGAGCGATCAGGACGACTTTGACGCATGGCTGCAGGCGCTCCCGGACAAGCTCGAGGCGCACCTATCGGACGTGGTCCGCGAGCAGGCCGAACAGCTTTCGGACGCCCAGCGCCGCGCGCTGCAGTCGCTGGAACAGTCACCCGACGAGACGGGCCACCTCGAGGAGAGTTGCACTGTCGTCCGGGGCAACGAACCGACCGAATGGGTCGTGGTTGCTGGTGGGGATCTGACGACCGGCGAGGTGAGAGAGGGCTCCGGCGTGCCCTATGACTATAGCGAGGCCTTTGAGTTCGGCTCTTCGCACCAGCCAGCGCGACCATTTTTCTGGCCGACCTACCGCGCCCGAAAAGACGACATCAACGAAGCACTTCAAAACGCTGTTAACGAGGTAATCAATGACTGAACTTGACCCCTGCGCCCTAGACATCAGGTGGGGCGATCGAACCTATGCCTTGAATCTCAATCACACGTGGGTTCGTCGCGTCCTGAGCTACGCTGGCGTCAATGGGAAGCCACCGGCGACGCTACTGCTCGGATTTGAGACGGGCAGCTACACCATCGAGGATGTTGAACGCATCCTAGAGCTAGGACTGATCGGCGCCGGCACCTCCGAACGCGAGGCTGATCAGCTTTTGAACGATCACGTCCGCACCAAACCCATCGCCGAGAACGCAGGGGCTGCTGCAGCCGTTTTGTTCGCCCTCTATGCAGGAAAGCCCAATGCCGACGCCAGCGCTTAACATTCCCATCAAGGTCGTCGGTCTAGACGGCTTCAAGAAGAACATGAACGAGATGAACGTGACGGCAGCTAATGCCGCGCGCGCGGTCACCGCCCAGACCATCAAAATGTCGGCCGGGTTTCTTGCCTCACAGGGCGCGGCCGGCGCGGCGACACTCGCCTTCGGCAAGATGCTGAGCGTCCTGCGACCCGTTGCGCTCGGCGTCACCGCTGTCGTGGATACGTTCGAGTTCCTAAAGAAGAGCATCGAGCTTGCGGGCCAAGAGATCGAAGCGTTCGGTAACATCGCCGCGAAGGCGAGTTCGTCCGGCGTCTCGACGGACTTCTGGCAGCGGTTCACGAAGTCCGCCCCGAGCGCCATCATGTCCATTGATCAGGTTACGGAGGCGTTGCAGCGGTTCAGCCAAGCTTCCACCGATCGCTTGGGCGGCAGCGAGCTCCAGCAGCGGATTGACGAACTTGTGAAGGCTGGCAACTTCGCCGGCAACACCGGCGTAGGTGCTTTCGCTGGTGCGTCTAACACCGAACAGCGCCTCCGTGCCATCGTCAGCTTAATCGATCAGGCCATGCAAAAGGGCCAGCAGATGGCGGCGCTGGACATCGCGGGCAAGGCCTTCGGTGAACCTGTGCGGGCGGCTTTGCAGGCTGACAATAACTATCTCGACCAAGTGCTTCGGAAGACCGACGCTATGTCGAAGGCCGAGATCGTGAGCCAGGATGACATCGGCCGCGTGATCCAGCTTCGGGACCGAATGAATGAGGCCCAACAGATTCTCGCGGATAAGTGGAAGCCCGTTCAGCGCGATATGGCCGAATTGGGCCTCAATGCGCGGGCCAACTGGGCCTCAGTCGTCACCACGTTCGCCCAGCTTGTCGGGCTGGCGGATCGTCTCTATGCGATGGTGAAGGAAATCCCCAACGCCTTCGCGGCGATGGGCAACGCGTCCATCTGGAAGAAGCTGACCGACTTAAGCGATCGGCTGGGGTTGAATTCGGTTCCGGAAGGGCTTGAGACCGGCGTCAATGTCCAACGCCTCGACGCGACCAACCGGCTCGGGGCGGCAATGCTGAACCCCGCCAATACGCGGCGAGCCATGCAAGAAACAAGCACCGTGGCGGATGCCGTGCGCGGTGACACGTCCAAGATGCCCGGCGTGAAGACTGCGACCGATGACACCGACGCCGTTGACCGCGCGATCAGCAGCCTGCAGCGCCACATTGAGGTGACGAAAGCGGACACGGCCGCTGTTGGTCTTGGCGACGCCGCACTGGCGCGGTTCCGGGCACAGGCCGCCGAGACGGCAGCGGTGCAGGCGAACGGCGGCAAAGAGACCGCAGAGCAGGCCGCGCAGTTCGCCAAACTCAAAGAGCAGGTCGGCGCTGCGGCCGACGCACTGGCGAAGGCGCGGATCGGCAATGACGTCCGGCGCGGCCGGCAGACCGCGTTGTTCGATCCCCGCGACGTGGAAATCGCCGAGCGTCTGAAGTCTATCTATCCGAACGTCGCGGATGCCCTCAACTCCGTCGAGGCCGCAGGTATGCGGACCAATGAAGCACTGCGGGAGATTAGCAACACGGTGTCCAATTCGCTCACTACCGGACTGGCCGACCTAATCGACGGCACAAAATCGGCCGGCGACGCCTTCGCCTCGATGGCGAAGTCGATCATTCGGTCAATCGAGGAAGTCGTGATCAAGCAAGCCATCGTCGCGCCGCTTTTGCGAGGGTTTGGCCTCGGCGGCGGTGGATCTCTCATCCCGGCCTTCGCCGATGGCGGCATCGCTCCCGGTGGTCTTGCGCTGGTCGGCGAGCGCGGTCCGGAACTGGTCAGTCTGCCAAAAGGAAGCAAGGTCATTCCGAACCACGTCTCGGCGCAGATGGCGCGTGACCTCGCCAGCGCTACCGGCGCCGGTTCGGGCGGCGGTATGGTCAACAACACCGCCATCACCATGGCGCCGGCCGTCACGGTCAACGTCAATGGTTCGGCCGGCGGCAAGAGCCAGAACGAAGACCTTGCGAGACAGGTCCATGCGGCCGTTACCGACGCCGCACAAAGGATGGTCGCGCGCGAGATGCGCACCCAGATGAAACCTGGAGGCTTGCTGAAGCGCTGATCGAAGTTGCTCGCGAGAGCCCGGACGTTTATCTGTCGAGCCTCAACAGGAGGTGAAAGATGAAGCTAACGCACATTCACCAGCCGGGATTTGGCCAAGAAGATAAACCACACGAGACTTATACTGAGCCGTCTTTTGACTTCAGGGAGCATCCGGATAAC
Source organism: Bradyrhizobium sp. 33ap4 (assembly GCF_032654765.1). Classification (NCBI taxonomy): domain Bacteria; kingdom Pseudomonadati; phylum Pseudomonadota; class Alphaproteobacteria; order Hyphomicrobiales; family Nitrobacteraceae; genus Bradyrhizobium; species Bradyrhizobium sp. 33ap4. Next base: position 168,563 of record NZ_JAUMTJ010000005.1, read on the forward strand.
GATCGCCGACGCAATGTCGATTCACAGGTCATCGTTCATTTCGATCGGTTCGGCGCTGGCCAGAATCCTCGCACTTACGAAGTCGAGGTCAACTGGAACGACATGAAGTCACTGCTCGATAAGTTCGTGGAGGCCAAACATGAGCACGCCGAATACCTAATGCATATCCTAAAGATGGCTCGCAGCGTAGAGGATGCCGGTTGGCATAACGGTCGCGAGCCGGTGGAGTTCTGGGAAATTCTCTCCTGACACCCCGGCAAGAGAAAAGCCCCCGGGGTGAGTGAAGTCCCGGAGGCTTTCCCTGATGAAGACGCCCTGCGGCTGAAACAGGTGCCTTCTTCTATTATAGCGTCCACGCGAAGGTTTGACGCATCTTTCTTCCAACTACTTGCACCAGTGCAACCGGTAGGCACTGTGATCCTCGCCTCCGGCTCGGCAGCGCTTCGCGCTGGCTTGTGCATCGTCGTCTTGATCATCAAACCAATCAATCAACATCCATTCACAGTTACCATTCCAAGGGAAACTTTCTCCCTCCAGAGATAGACACCTAGAGCAAGCCCTAAGCGCCTATCCCGAAGGGAGAGAAGTTCGAGGGGTTCATTCCACCGAAGGTTAATCTGGAGCGTAGCGTCTGTGATGAACAAACGCGGCGAGGTGGCATCCCGAACCCACGCCGTAAACTCCGTTTCTCGATTGCAAGCAATCATGCGGTTATCCGACCGAAGCCGGACGCCCAACCGTCTGCCAGATATCCATCAACAGCGCGGTTGGTGAAGGATGCCGCGAGGCATTGCCTTCATCTTTTTTGGCGCGTTCGACGATCTTGCGATCGTCCGGTCCAACCTTACCAAGGCGTCCTACGTTCTCCGTAGGGGAGCGCTTGATCCGATACCCGTTCGCCTGCGGCAGGCTCATAGCAGGCGTTGTGACCGCCTTACCGTCGTTTTGGAGCCGCTATGCTGTGTCCCAGAACGTGGGGCGCAGTTCTTCATCATGTGTGATTATAGCGGGCGTCGAAAACCTTGCGTGACCTTTTTGGTCCGCAAGCGTGTTCGGAATGCATTTAATTTCTAGAAAACTAGAAATTAAACACGCCAAGCGTCTTGCGGCGTGATTCTGGTCGTGCGAGTCGATCGTCACTCGCATCAGCACCCGGAGTCGAAATGACCGAATATCTTCCCCGCGCTCTCTACGACAGCTATGTCGATCGCGTGCGCCTTGTCGCAGGCCAGCACGACGTCGATCTGATCCACCTCGCAATGGGGCCGCTGCTCGCCGACCGCCCTGGGCTGGCCGAACGCGTCGCTGATCTCGATCCGTGCCCAGTGACCGGCGAGATGACCGACGACCAGGTGAAGGTCGCTCTGGGCGAGCACGGCAACGTGTGGCCGCAGTCGATCTACGCGCACGTCCTTGCCGCAGATTGGGAGCACGAAGAGAAACTTCGACGGTGTAGCGCTTCAGCAACGCAAGACTCTGCCCGCACAAGGCGCCGTTCTCATTGAGCTATTTCCGGCGTTGCCATGGCATTCCATGGCAAGCCGCTTGCAAGTTGCAGCTTTTCCGGCGCCTTCGCGCGAGACGTGCAAAATCGCCAATAGAATTCCTATTTTTGCTGCTCTAGGTGAGCAGTCCTCATCAACTCGTATGGAGACACCCAATGTCTAACGAAGCCGTTTCTGCGGCCCTGCGTGGCACCATCAACCCTCTTGTTCTCGAAATGGCGCGGCAAGCCAAATCGCTGCGCACCGTCACGTTCTCCGCGGCACGCCGCCGTTTTGAGCGCAAGCGAGGGGCAAGTATCTGCAAGCTGTCGCGAGGCTCAATGCTTTCTATGAACGGCGCTGAATACGCCATCTGCGAGAACAACTTCTTCACCGATTGGGGCGGCATAGATGCAGTGAACGATTGGTGCCGCGACGCTGGCGTTCTCGCTCACGACGAATCCGTTGTGGAGGCGTGACAATGGCGTTCACACCAAACGCTGATGCCCTCGACCGCTTTTTGGAGACCGTCCTCGACGCCTACAAAGCGGGGCGCGCAGATCGGAACTCTTGCGTTGGAGCGATCGCCCAGGTGGTGACTGCGGCAGCGATCGACAATACCGGTGAGTTCGAGTCCTACATTCGTCTCTCAGAAAGGCAGCTTTTCGACTTCGGGGAATAAGCCTCCCCTATAAGCAACTTGCCCAGATGGTTCCCTCGCGCTTAGATTGTGCGGGGGAACACGTGGTGTCGGCCCGTGTTGGCCGCGCCTTAGAAAATGAGGCTGAAGTTGAAGCTTCTGAAGTTTAAACTTGGCAACTATAAAGGGTTTAGGTCGTCCGGTTGGCTGGAGTTCTCTCCTAACTTCACGGTAGTGATAGGCAAGAACAACTCCGGCAAAACAGCGCTTCTGGAGGCATTCAACCTACTTGGCATGGGCTCACACCCGCATAGATCGCCGACAAGTCCTCGGGGGATGCCCCTGACTCCAAATCCTGTGATTGAATTCGAACTTACGTTAACGCGCGAAGAACTTCATCATGCGATGCTGGCTCTTGGCGACCAGTGCGAAATACCGGTGAAGCCCGACAATAACCTCGCCGTTATGCAGCAGTCCGCTCTCTCGATATTTGAGAATGAGACTCTGAAGCTAGATATTCAAGTCGCTGGCAACGAGTTTCGTCCGTTGGAATACCCTTCGCATGGCTTGTTTAAGGCAGGGCTGGACAGAACCTGCCTCAGAGTCACCGCGAAGCGTGAGCAACCGTGGTTCTCGGTCGCTGAGTCTATAATCCAAAGCAACAGCGACTCGCTACCGAAGATTGCCCAACTAGCATATCCCGACGCAATCTATGTCTTTAAGCCACAGCGGCTGAATATAGGTCGGGTGCGCGCATCGCAGGCGACAAAGCTTGAAACCAATGCCTCGAACTTAGCTGCGGTGCTCGGAACATTGCAGGCAAATCACGTGCGGTTTGACAAATACAATGAGCATGTGAGGGAGGTATTCCCCGCCATACAACGCGTTTCGGTTTTTACTATCGGGGATGAGTTCGAGGTGAGGCTTTGGTCCGTCGCTCCAGAGACCGAGCGAGAGGATCTCGCTATACCACTCAGTGAGAGTGGAACGGGTGTAGGTCAAGTCCTTGCTATTCTGTATGTCGTGATGACCGTTCCGAACGGCGTCATTGTAATCGACGAGCCAAACTCATTCCTCCACCCGGGCGCGGCCAAGAAGCTAGTTCAAATTCTAAGGAGATACGAGCGACACCAATATGTGTTGGCGACTCATTCTGCTGAGCTGATCTCAACGGCTCAACCGGACGTCATGCATCTCATCAGTTGGACAGGCGGAGAGAGCAAGATTGAAAAAATCGACGCCGCGAAGGTTGACGACCTTAGGACCGTGCTGACGGAGATAGGCGTAAGTTTCTCAGACGTGTTCGGTTATGATCGGGCGGTATGGGTCGAGGGCGCAACAGAGGAGATTTGCTTCCCAATATTGCTTGAGCGCTTGCTGCAACGGGTTGAACTCGGCCTTATATTTGTTGCCGTTCGCGCAACTGGAGATTTTGAAAAGAAACGAGACCGCAAGAAGCTGATCTGGGACATCTACGAGAAGCTTAGCTCGGGTGCTTTGCTGCTACCGGCTGCCGTGTCATTTAGCTTCGATCGTGAAGATCGGTCGGAAGCTGATATCGAAAGGCTCAAGCTTCAATCGAAGGGGCGCGCCTGCTTCATGTCTCGCCTGACTTATGAGAACTATTTAATCGACCCGGATGCCATCGCATCCTTATTGAATTCTTTGCCCCGTGAGGACGAAAAACCTGCAACTTCTGAGGAGGTGGCGGCGTGGTTGAAGTCAAACGGCGGCAAATTCATCTCCGGCACAAAATGGAGCGATGACATAGGCGATCAGGAGTGGCTCCGGAAGGTTCACGCGCCGAGCCTTTTGGATGCTCTGCTGAATGAGCTCGCGGGTCCTGGTGATCCTCTCGATAAGACCTCTCACTCCAAATTCTTGACTGAATGGCTCATCGAGCACAAACCCGAGACGCTTTCCGAACTAGGGGCGCACGTAGCGGAGTTGGCCGAGAGAACGCGATAGTGGTCAAGATGATGTGCGCACGTTACGGCTGCGCAATTGGGAAGCGCACAGACTCCACCATCTCAACTCGCTTGCTCAAGATGCCTTGGGGCAGGATGCCATATTTTCCGGTCGTGCTCGCCTTGACGTGGCCGAGCAGCACGCCGAATTCCTCGTCCATATAGCCGGCCGCACGCAAGGCGTCGGCGATGCCATGCCGGAAGCTATGGAAGTTGACCCTACGGTCGACCTTCACGCCGATGGCCCGGAAGTAGTCATTGAAGAAGGCCGAGGGCATGCCAGAGAAGAAGCCGCGCGTGTCCGGCTTGATCTCCGGGAACAGTTGCGTCTCGCCCCGCGCGACCACGGCAGCGTGATAGTCGAGCAAGCCCAACTCTATCAACCGCGAATGCACCGGCACCACGCGCTGTGATCCCGCTGTCTTGGTCGACTTGATCGACGCACCATCGTCGTCGAGCTCGCCATTCTCGGTGATATGGAAAATCCAGACATCGTCTTGCTGGCGAAGGTCGCGGGTCGCCATCTGGGCGATCTCGCCCAACCTCGCGCCGGTGTAGAGGCCGATCCATGCAATCCAATAGCGCCAGTCGCGGATCGCGACGTTGCCGGGCTCGTGCTCCCGATCGTCCCCCATGCAGGTCGTGAAGAGGGGCGAATTGAAGATCGTCTTGAGCTGGTCAGCAGTGAACGGGAAGCGATTCTTTTTCCGCTTGTCCCGCACCAGATACTGCCCGGCCATGACATCGCTGCCGATGAAATCGCTCTGCAGCAGCCAGGTCGAAAAGCTGCCGACCGCTGCCAGATACTTGTTCACCGTTGTGTTGCTGATCGTCGGCTTACCGACCGTGGCGTTGGCCTCGATGACCTTCCGGAAGGACATACCCTTGAACGCCGCAGTCTCGCCGGCCTTGACTGGCCAGCGTGACAACTGGTGCTTCCAGTCGCGGACCGCCTTCCGCGTGATCACGGAGACGTGCGAGGTCTCGCCGACATACTCGGCGAACAGCTTCACAATCCCGCGGTTCTGGTTCCACGTGTCGGGCCGGGTCGCGCCATAGCGCTCTGCCTTGAACCTGTCGTAGAGCTCCATGATTGTCTCGCCGGGCGCCGCGAACTGCTTGCCCATCGTCGGATCCACAGGCTTCACGTCTGGGTCGGTCGGCACACCAGCCCAGTTCCCGGCGTCGCGCTCGGCCGCGCGCTCCAACGCCTCGACCTGGGCACGCTGGAGCCGATGGCAAATCTCCCGGTATTTCGGGCTGCCTTTCTCGACCAACAGCTTCTCGCGCTCGATTAGGTCGTCGGCCGCCCAGTGGATCAGGGCCGTCTCGCCGGTCGCCAAATGCTCCCTGAGGGTCTCCAGTTGGATCGCCCGTCGCTGGCGGTCCATCTTCGCCGCGCTACGCATGACAAGCACCTCGATCGCGCTGCTCAACTGGACGATAGGATCGTTAGACCACGGCTTCCGACCGGCCTCGATATCGCGGGTCAACTGGTGCTGTGCGGCGTCAATCTGCTCTCCAGTTGGCATGGTGGCCCGGCGCTGGAGATCAGCATCAAGCTCGCCCTCATAGTGCGCCCAGACGGCCGCCTGAATGTCTGTGGTGCTCGGCTCGCGGCGCGCCCGCAAGATCGCAAACTCCCGGCGCCACTCGCTCAACACCGGCAGGACCAAATCCCGCGCCGCCTTCGGGTCGCGGGTGCCGAGCGACTTCCAGAGCTCGATCCGATGCTTTTGCTTGCCGCCCTTGGATGGATAGTAGCGCTGGAGATCGGGCGGGATGCCGATGCGCGCGTAATACATGGCTGAGCCGGGACGCTTGACGATGTTGGTCGAGAGGGACATTTTCGCGGGTGCTCGTAACGGGTTTTAGTAACACCCATGAATATAGCGCCTAGCCGCTAAGTTGCTCCAAGATAATAACTATCTGGCGTGAAAAGATTTTCCGATCCCTTCGCAGAGAATCCTAAAGCGTCCAGGTTCCCCAGCCAATCCGCCTCGGTGGCGTGATCATCCTCTCAAATCCCGACGAGATAGCCGGCTGCAGCTGCCGACGGAGGACCAGTCGTATGTGTGCCATCACGGCAGGGTGGATTGGTCCGGCGTAATCCACCATGGTCTCGCGCGTGTGGTCCGGCTCGTTGCAACAGAGGTTTAGGCTGATGGACGAAATTCTCTATGCCCGCGAAGCGTCGATCGGCGTCGATGAGTTCATCGAGGTGCTGCGGCAGTCGGGCCTCGGCGAGCGGCGACCGCTGGCGGATACCGACCGGATGGAGCGCATGATCGCCAATGCGAATCTGATCGTGACGGCGCGGAAGGCGGGCAAGCTGGTCGGCGTGTCGCGCGCGCTGACCGATTTCGCCTATTGCTGCTATTTGTCGGACCTTGCGGTCGATCGCGGATACCAGGGACATGGCATCGGCAAGCGTCTGATCGCGGAAACGCGGCGCCTCGCCGGACCTGAATCGATGTGCCTGCTGTTGTCGGCGCCGGACTCGATCGGGTTCTACAAGACCATCGGCATGCCGCAGCCGGACAACGCGTTCCTCTACAAGCGGGAGCGATAGCGGACGGCTACGCTGCGCGGCGCTATTTGATCTTGTCGTAGACCGTCGCGAAGTCCGCAAGCGGCATCGGGATGGAGATGGTTTCCTTGCCGAGATTCTGGAACGACACTTTGAGCTGCTTGCCCGATTTCAGCTGGGTCAGGACATCGGCGGCGATCGGCGTATTGATGTAGCAGCCGCGTGCCTCGCACGTCTGGATCGGCACGTCGACGGCCTTGCCGTCGTCGACCTGCAGCTTGGCGCCGACCGGCAGGTTCAATCCGAGTGGAAGCTGGATCAGCGCCACCGGCGTGCGGGTGTCGCCGGGAACGCGGATATTGACCAGCACGATGAGCTGGCCGGTCTTGGTGAGCACCGCGGTCTGTTCCATCGCGCATTCGAGCGGAGCGTCGCGGCTCGCACTGGTGCAGCGCGCAATCCAGCCGGAATTGTTGGGGGCTGCTGTATCACCCTGAGGAGCCGCGGGCGCAGCTGCCGGAGCGGGCGCGTTCTTGCTCTTGGCCGTCTGGGCGTGGCCAGAGTGGGCCATGCCGAACGCGGTCAGCAGGACGAAGAGCGACTTGGCGACAATCTTCACGGTACCGGCTCCGAATGGACATCTTTCGGATGTGCCGGGATGCCAGCAAAGTCAAGTCACTCGGCGGCCTCCTTGACCGATCCATGCTCGTCGTCGTCAGCATCGTGGTCGGTGCGCGGCGAGCGGCCCCAGTTCGCAAACGCATTCGAGAGCCTGTCGAGATAGAGGTAGACGACCGGCGTCGTGAACAGCGTCAGCGCCTGGCTGACGATCAGGCCGCCGACCATGGCGTAGCCGAGCGGCTGGCGGATTTCCGAGCCGGTGCCGGTCCCTAGCATCAGCGGCACGCCGCCGAGCAAGGCGGCCATCGTCGTCATCATGATCGGGCGGAAGCGGAGCAGGGCGGCTTGGCGGATCGCCGCGACAGGCTCCATGTGCTGGTCGCGCTCGGCCGCGATCGCGAAGTCGACCATCATGATGCCGTTCTTCTTCACGATGCCGATCAAAAGGATGATGCCGATCAGCGCGATCAGCGAGAAGTCGAAGCTGGCCGCCATCAGGATCGCGAGCGCGCCGACGCCGGCCGACGGCAGCGTCGACAGAATCGTGATCGGGTGGATGTAGCTCTCGTAGAGAATGCCGAGGATCAGGTAGACGACCACGAGCGCCGCGAGGATCAACAGCGGCACGGTCGACAACGATTGCTGGAACGCCTGCGCGGTGCCTTGGAAGCTCGAGCTCAGTGTCGGCGGCGCGCCGAGGTCGACCATCGCCTTCTGCACCGCTTCCGTCGCCTGGCCGAGCGCAACGCCCTGCGCCAGGTTGAACGAGATGGTGATCGCCGGGAACTGGCCCTGGTGGCTGATCGAGAGCGGCCGTACCGGCACGCTGGTCCAGGTCGCGAAGGTCGAGATCGGCACCTGTTCGCCGGTCAGCGGAGACTTGATGTAGATCTTGTTCAGCGTGTCGATCGCGCCCTGGAGCTCCGGCAACACCTCGAGGATGACGTGGTAGCTGTTGAGCTGGGTGAAGTACTGCGTCACCTGGCGCTGGCCGAACGCGTCATAGAGCGTGTCGTCGATCAGCTGCGGCTGGATGCCATAGCGCGAGGCGGTGTCGCGGTTGATCTTCAATTCGAGCGTGGTGCCGTTGGTCTGCTGGTCGGTGGCGACGTCGCGCAGCTGCGGCAGCGTTTGCATCTTGCCGAGAATCTTCGGCGCCCATTCGTTCAATTCGGCGAGGTTGGCATCCTGCAGCGTGAATTCGAACTGGGTGCGGGTCGGGCGGCCGCCGAGGCGGACGTCCTGCGCCGCCTGCATGAACAGCCGGGCACCCTCGACCTTCTCCAGCTTCGGCCGCAGCCGGGCGATGACCTGCTGCGCGTTGGCGTCGCGATCCTTCAGCGGCTTCAGCGTGATGTACATCGCGCCGTTGTTGCCGGCGCGGCCGCTGCCGCCGATCGCCATCGCCACCGTCGCCACCGCGGGATCCTGCTGCACGATCTTGCCGAGTTCCTCCTGCTTCCGCTTCATGTCGGCGAAGGAGATGTCCTGGTTGGCTTCCGAGGTCGCGGTGATCAGGCCGACGTCCTGCTGCGGGAAGAAGCCCTTCGGGATGACGACGAACAGGTAGACTGACAGCGCCAGCGTCCCGAAGAAGATCATCAGCGTCGTGAACTTCCAGCGCAACGCGAGGTCGAGCACGCTCTGATAGCCGCGCAGCATGGCGTCGAAGCCGCGCTCGCTGAGCTGGTAGAACCGACCGTGCTTCTCGTCATTGTGGGCGCGCAGGAAGCGCGAGGCCATCATCGGGGTCAGCGTCAGCGACACGAACATCGAGACGAAGATGGTCATCGCGAGCACGACCGCGAATTCGCGGAACAGGCGGCCGATGATGCCGCCCATCAGGAGCAGCGGGATCAGCACCGCGACCAGCGAGATGCTGATCGAAACGATGGTGAAGCCGATTTCCTGCGAGCCCTTGAAGGCGGCAGCCATCGGCTTCTCGCCCTCTTCGATGTAGCGGCTGATGTTCTCCAGCATCACGATGGCGTCGTCGACCACGAAGCCGACCGCGATCGTCAGCGCCATCAGCGACAGATTGTCGAGCGTGTAGCCGAACACCCACATCAGCGCGCAGGCGCCGAGCAGCGCCAATGGCACCGTGACCGTCGGGATCACGGTCGCCCAGAAACTGCGCAGGAAGACGAAGATCACCATCACGACCAGGAAGATGGTCAGCAGCAGGGTGAACTGGACGTCCTCGACCGCCGCGCGGATCGTGGTGGTGCGGTCGCTGATCACGTCGATCTTGATCGCCGGCGGGATCGCGGCGACCAGTCGGGGCAGCGCCGCCTTGATCTTGTCGACGGTGTCGATGACGTTGGCGCCGGGCTGCTTGAAGATGACCAGGAATACGCCGCGCTTGCCGTTGGCCCAGGCGGCCTGCTTGGCGTCCTCGGGCCCGGTGACGGCCTGGCCGATATCACGGATCCGCAGCGGCCCGCCGTTGCGGTAGGCGATGATGACGTCGTTCCACGGGCTCGCCGTGAGCAGCTGGTCGTTGGCGTAGATGGTATAGGCGCGGGTGGCGCCGTCGATGTTGCCCTTCGGACTGTCGACGGTGGCGATGTTGATCGCAGCGCGGACGTCCTCCAGCGACAGGCCCTTGGCGACGAGCTTGGCGGGGTCGATCTGGACGCGAACCGACGGCTTCTGCTGGCCGCCGATGATGACCTGCGCAACGCCCGAGATCTGGCTGATCTGCTGCGCCAGCTGGGCGTCGACGGCATCGCTGACCGTCGTCAGCGGCAGCGTGTCCGATGTCGCCGACAGCAGCATGATCGGCGAGTCCGCCGGGTTGACCTTGCGGTAGGTCGGCGGCGAGGGAAGGGTTTTCGGCAACTGGCCGCTGGCCGCGTTGATGGCGGCCTGCACGTCGTTGGCGGCGCCGTCGATGCTGCGGTTGAGGTCGAACTGGATGGTGACCGCCGCCGTGCCGAGATAGCTGGTCGAGGTCATCTGCGCGATGCCGGGGATCTGCGCGAACTGGCGTTCCAACGGCTGGGCGACCGATGTCGCCATCGTTTCCGGGCTGGCGCCGGGCAGGGTCGCAGTGATCTGGATGGTGGGGAAGTCGACCTGCGGCAGCGGCGCGACCGGCAGCAGGGGATAGGCGACGAGACCAACGAACAGGATGCCCGCCATCAGCAGCGAGGTGCCGATGGGGAAACGAATGAATGGTGCGGAAATTCCGGCGCCGACGCTCATTCCTGCGCAACCTTCGACTGGGACGGATCCGAGCTCGCCACTGCCGTTGTCACCGGGGTTCCCGGCGAGACCTTGTACTGCCCCGCGGTGATCACCTGCTGTCCGGGCGACAGGCCCTCGTCGATCACCGACTTGCCGTCGATCGACTGGCTGACCTTGATCTTGCGAAGCTCGGCCTTGTTCTCCTGATTGACTGAATACGCGTAGAGGCCATCGGTGCCATGCTGCACTGCGTCATCCGGGACGACGGTGGCATCCTTCAAGGTCCTGACCAGAAGGCGGGTCGAGACCGACTGGCCCGGCCACAGCGCGTGGTCCTTGTTATCAAACACCGCCTTCAGCCGGACAGTCCCGCTTGACGTGTCGACCTGATTGTTGATCAGCGCCAGGGTTCCCGTGGATAGCACCCGCTTGCCGTCGGTGGTCAGGGCAATGGTCTTGGGCGGCGCCACGGCCAGCGCCGCCTTGATATCCGGCAGCTGGTCTTCCGGCGCGGTGAAGATCACCGTGATCGGCTCGATCTGGGTGATCGTGACAATGCCGGTCTGGGCCGAGGCATTGACGATGTTGCCGATATCGACCAGTCGCAGGCCGACAATCCCGTCGATCGGGGATTTGACGGTCGTGTAGTCCACCTGGGTCTGGGCGTTGAAGATGGCGGCCTCGTCAGCCGAGATCTGGGCGGTCAGCTGCGCCACCGTGGAGCGCTGGGTGTCGAGCTGCTGGCGTGTCGCGAACTCGCCGAGCCTGGTGGTGCGCTGCAGGTCGAGATTGGCGTTGGCGAGATTGGCTTCGTCCTGGGCCTTCTTGGCCTTGGCCTGGTCGAGCGTCGCCTGATAGGGCCGCGGATCGATCTCGACCAGCGTGTCCCCTGCCTTGACGAACTGGCCTTCCTTAAAAGCGATCCTGGTGATCTGACCGTCGACCCGGGTGCGGACCTGGACCGTGTTGAACGCCTGCACGGTGCCGAGGCCGGTGAGATAGACCGGGAAGTCGGCTTTCTCGACCGGCGAGATCTTGACCGGAACGGCCGGGCGTTGGGCGGATCGCTTCTGCGCGGCTTCGATCGCCTGCTGGTTGCTCGTGTGTTTCTGCCAGCCGAAATAACCGGCGGCGCCGACCGCAGCGATCACTAAAACCCAACCGATGGTGCGTGACTTTGACATGCGGACTCTTGGGTTCGACGTAACAATAAAGGCTGATCGAAACGGTTCACAGAGCTTGCGGATATAATATGCGTGCACTTAATGTGTAAACACACCAAGGCTTGAGAATCCTAAACATTTGGAAAGGTTTAGGTCAGAAACGAGCAGAAACAATTCGCCTGGGAAACGCACCGAGGACCCCTATGTCGCTCGATCTCAAACGCCAGTTTATCGCGCAGCTCGTCGAGAGTTCCCGGCTGCTGCGCAATTATATCGATCATCGCGCCAAGGCGCGAGGCACCACGCGTGCGCAATGGATCGTGCTGTTCCGCCTGCGCGAGCAGGAGGGACTGTCCCAGGTCGATCTCGCCGACGTCCTCGAATTGCAGCCGATCTCGCTGGTGCGGCTGCTCGACCGCCTCGTCGAGCATGGCCTGCTCGAACGCCGTCCCGATCCCAGGGATCGCCGTGCCAATCGCCTGTTCCTGACCAGGAGCGGGCGCCGCCTCGTCGACGATCTCGACAGCCTGCGCGACGCGATCGCCGGCGATGTGCTGCGCGACGTCTCGGACAAGCATGTCGAAAGCGGCCTCGCCACGCTGCGCGAGGTCAAGGATCGCATCAAGGCGCTCGGCGAGGAGGCGGAGCGCATCGCTGCGAAATAGCGCATCTCATCGTGCGCAGATTCCTTCGCTCCATCCATTCACCCGTTGCAGCGTGCGCGAGCCGGTTGAATCGTCGCGGGATGTCGTCCATATCGCGCAGCGACGATGCGAGAGGACGAGGGCTGCGATGGATGAGTTGAACGGGCGCATGATGGCATGCCAGATCCTGGTTACCGGATTGATCGCGCGCGTCGCCAACGAGCAGCGCGACCCGCTGCGCTTTCTCACCGACTTCCGCGACGAGATCAAAGCGGTCGTCAACGGCGTCAACATCGCCGGCCTCGAGAACAGCGACCGCGTGCGGCAGGTCGCGCAGCGGACGATCGACGAGCTGTTTTCGCTGATGAAGCCGCCAAGCGCCGAGTAATCGCGTGGTCGCATGGACAGCGCCCGCACGCGGCAGCCAATGACGGGCGGCATCGATTTAGAACGATTATTAGAACACTTAAAAACTACAGTTTAGAACGATTTCAAACCGTAGATTAGAATCGCTTTGAATTGGGGCGATTCAAGCCGACTGTTGCGCTCGTCGCATTGATAAAAAAGGTCACGCTCGATAACCGATGGAGACAGTTCGTCGCAGCTTCATTTCGCGAACGAGCTGATTTTTCTGGGGCGAGCAAGACATGAGCAATGTGAAGGCGCCGAGATCGCTGCGCTTTGATGCAGCGATCGGTTCGGCTGATGACACCGGTTATTCCGTCACGAAGGTCTCCGCAGTCGCGAGCCTGATCGCGGTGGCGTCGTTTTCGGGGGCTGAAGCGCAGCAATCCAACCTGCCGCCGGTGAATGTCGATGCCCCGGTCGCTCGCCCGCGGCCCGTGACGTCAAGGCCCACTGCGGACCAGGTCCGCGCCCGCAACGCGCTGCGCCGCGCCGCGCGCCGTAACAACCAGCAGGCACAGCAAGCGCCGGTGCCGTTTCCCAACGCCGGCGGTCTTCCCGCCGACCGCGATCCGTACGCGGATCCGGCCGCGCCGTACAAGGGCGACCGTTTGCAGTCGTCCGGGAAATATCCCGAGCCGATCCTGAACACGCCGAAATCGGTCACGGTGCTGACCAAGGACGTGCTCGAAGACAAGAACGCCACATCGCTGAAGTCGGCGATCCTGTCGACCGCCGGCGTCACGCTCGGCACGGGCGAGGGCGGCAATGCCTTCGGCGACCGCTTCTTCATCCGCGGTTTCGATGCGCGCAACGACATCTTCATCGACGGCGTGCGCGACTCCGGCGTCAGCGTCCGCGAGAACTTCTTCACCGAGCAGGTCGAGATCCTGCGCGGCCCGGGCTCGTCCTTTGCCGGCCGCGGCACCACCGGCGGCGCGATCAACATCGTCACCAAGCAGGCGACGACGCAGAACAGCTTCTACAACATGGACACCACGTTCGGCACCGATCGCACCAAGCGCGTGACGCTCGACGTCAACCAGGTGATCAGCCCGACGCTGGCGATCCGCGCCGGCGGCCTGTTCCAGGATGCCGGCGTCGCCGGCCGCAGCTACGTCACCGACGACCGCAACGGCGCGTTCGTCGCCGGAACATGGAAGCCGGTCGATGCGGTGAAGATCACCGGCAACTACATCCACACCGAACTGACCGGACTCCCGGATTTCGGCGTGCCGTACTATCGGCCGAGCACCGCGAGCACGGCCGGCGGTCCGTTCCCGGATTTCGGCGTCAACCGCAACAATTTCTACGGCTTCGTCAACCGCGACTTCTTCAGGACCGGGCAGGACATCGGCACGATCAATGCCGAGGTGCAGATCACGCCGGACCTCGTGGTCAGCAACAAGATCCGGGAATCGCGTTCGACCCAGAACTACATCGGCACGCTGCCGGAAGCGCCGACGCTTGCCGCCGGCGCTCCGTTCACGGCGTATACGTTGAGCGCCAATCCGCAAAGCCGCTACCAGGTCACCGACGTGTTCGCCAACCAGACCGAGGCGACCTACAAGTCGGTCGACGGCCTCGGCTTCAAGCACACGACGACGGCCGGCGTCGAATACGACAACGAGCGGTCGTCGATCGACAGATATCTCGGCCTGAGCTCGGAAATAACGACCGGCACATCGGCATTCACGGGAAGCGGATCGCTCTCCGGCGTCAGCGTGTTCAATCCGCAATACACCAACATTCCGTTCCCGATTCCGTCGGGGCTGTCCGGGCTGCCGACCAAGATCGGGATCGACACCACCAGCGGCTACATCATGGATACCGCGAACTACAATGACTTCGTGATCCTCAATGGCGGCATCCGCTACGACGACTACAAGATCAACACGTCAGGCTATCTGACTTCGGGCGGCAGGACCACATTCGGCAGTCAGTCGGCCGACTTCGGGATGCCGAACTTCAACCTCGGCCTCACCTTGAAGCCGTTGCCGAACGGCAGCGTCTATGCGGCCTATGCGACCTCATCCAACCCGGTCGGCGCCGAATTCGACGGCACCAGCACGGCGTATGGCGGCCTGTCTCCGGTGCTGAACGGCGGCAATACCCAGATCTTCGGGCCGGAAAAGAACAAGGCGATCGAAGTCGGCACCAAGTGGGAATTGTTCGATCGTCATCTGCTGGTGACGGCGGCGCTGTTCCAGACCGAGAAGGAAAATGCGCGCGAATCGCAGAACGTGAACAACGCCACCGCGGCGGCAGCGCTCGGTTGCTCCTATCCGACCGGGACGACCGGCAATATCTCCTGCATCACCGCGGGCGCGGCCTACCGCATCCGCGGCATCGATCTCGGCGTCGGCGGCAAGATCACCGACAAATGGAGCGTGTTCGGCGGTCTCGTGCTGATGCAGTCGGCAGTGACGAGGTCGCTGGCGCCGCCGGCCAACACCATCCTGTACTCCAGCAATGTCGGACTGCCGCTCGCCAACGTCGCGCACCAGTCGTTCAGCATGCTGACCAAGTACCAGCTCACCGACATGTGGGAGCTAGGCGGGCAGGCGGTGTATCGCTCGAAGGTCTATGGCGGCACGCTGCTCGCGGCCAACCAGGGCACCTCGATCCCGAGCTATTGGCGCTTCGACGCCTTTGCCGAAGCTAAGATCGACAAGCACTGGACCATGAAGCTGTTCGTCAACAACATCTTCGACAAGCGCTACTACGATGCGCTGTACCAGAGCGCGGCGCCGTTCGTGCTCGAAGCGCCGGGACGCGCCGCGTATCTGGTTGTTTCTGCGCGTTACTGACGGAGGCTTCGCGGCACGAGATGCTGGTCTGTGTTCCCAACGTATTGAGCAAGGCTGATGTGGCGGACTTCCGCCGCATCATGGCGCAAGCCGAATGGGAGGACGGCCGCTCGACCGCCGGCGCCGCGTCCGCGATGGTCAAGCGCAACGAGCAGCTGCCGCCCGACAGCGAGGTCGCGCGGCAGCTCGGCAACCGCATCCTGTCGGCGCTGTCGGCGAGCCCGCGCTTCATCTCGGCGGCGATCCCGCTTAGAATCTTTCCACCCTTGTTCAACCGCTATGCCGCCAGTGACGGGCACCATTTCGGCCTGCACGTCGACAATGCGGTGCGCGGCGACAGGCTGACGGGCATGAGGATCCGCACCGACCTCTCGGTCACGCTGTTTTTATCGGAGCCGGAGGACTACGATGGCGGCGAGCTCGTCATCGAAGACCTCTACGGATCCCATGAAATCAAGCTGCCGGCGGGCGATCTCGTAGTTTATCCTGCTTCCAGCTTGCATCTGGTCACGCCGGTCACGCGGGGGACCCGGGTAGCGTCTTTTTTCTGGCTGCAGAGCATGATACGGGATGCACACGGGCGCAGCCTGATCTTTGATCTCGATACCGCGATCCAGGCTCTGGTGGAGCGGCTGGGGCGCGATGACCCCGAAACGGTCAAATTGACCGGGATTTATCACAACCTGATCCGTCACTGGGCTGAAGTGTAACTGATGATGACATTCAAGTTCCCCGCTGCATCCGCCATGATCGCCTCGCTGGCGATGCTGATGCTGGCCGCGCCGTCTTCGGCGCAGCAGCAAACGGCGCCTGTAGCGCAGCCCGCACCCGTGACCCGGCCTCAGGCCGCACCCGCCCAGCCGGCGGCGGCCCAGCCTGCGGCGGCTGCCCAGGCCGCGCCGGTGGCCGCCCAGCCGGTACAAGCGGCGCCGCAGGCTCAGGCCGCGCCGGCCCCTGCCGCGGCGGCTCCGGCACCGACGGCGAACGAGGCGTCCCTGGCTGCGCCCGCGAGCGGCGACAGCAAGTCGCTGAAGTCGACCTCGACCGGCCTGCACGAATTGTCGCCGTGGAACATGTTCTTGAACGCCGACATCATTGTGAAGGCGGTGATGCTCGGTCTGGCATTCGCGTCGCTCGTCACGTGGACGGTGTTCATCGCCAAGATGGTCGAGCTGACGGTGGCGCAGCGCAAGCTGCGTGGCGCGCTGGCCAAGATCGCTGAATCGCGCTCGCTGGCCGAAGCGCAGTTCGCGCTCGGTGCCAAGGGTAGCGTGCTGTCGTCGTTCATCGCTGCTGCGATGCGGGAGGGGCGCCTGTCGGCGGGCATCTCGAGCGACAGCGGCATCAAGGAGCGCGCGGCGTCGAGCTTCGCCGAGATCGTGCGCGCCGAAGCCCGCAAGATCCGCATCGGCATGGGCCTGCTCGCGACCATCGGCGCGACGTCGCCCTTCGTCGGCCTGTTCGGCACCGTCTGGGGCATCATGAACAGCTTCATCGGCATTTCGAAGTCGCAGACGACCAACCTTGCCGTGGTGGCGCCGGGCATTGCGGAAGCGCTGCTCGCGACCGCGATCGGCCTCGTCGCGGCGATCCCGGCCGTGATCATCTACAACCACTTCTCGCGCGTCACGAAGGTCTATCTCGAGCTCGTCAACCGAGCCTCGGGCGCCGCCGGACGGCTGCTGTCGCGCGATCTCGATCGCACCCATGGCGACGTTCCGCGCAACGCGCATGCGCGCGCCGCAGCGGCGGAGTAGGCGATGGCAGTCTCGATCTCCGAGAACGATGGCGACGACGATTTCGCGGAATCCCACGAGATCAACGTCACGCCGTTCATCGATGTCATGCTGGTGCTGCTGATCATCTTCATGGTGGCGGCACCGCTCTCGACCGTCGATTTGCCGATCGATCTGCCGACCTCCAGCGCGACGCCGCAGAAGAAGCCGGACAAGCCGACCTATCTCAGCATCAAGCCGGATCTGACGCTGGCGATCGGGGAGAACGCGGTGAAGCGCGTCGACCTGGTCAATTCGCTGGATGCTGTGCCCGACATGACCCGGGACAAATACGTGTTCCTGCGGGCCGATCGGATGGTACCCTATGGCGAGCTGATGGGCGTGATGGAGCTGCTGCGCGCCGGCGGCTACACGCACGTGAAGCTGGTCGCGCTCGAGGGCGTTCCGGGAGCGCCCGCGGCGGCGCAGGCCGATCCTGCCAAACCCTGACGGCGAACGCGATGTCCACCAACCCCGATCTCGATCTGCGGACCTCGAAGCGGCTCTGGGTGATCGCCGCCGTGACGGCAGTCGGGCTGCATCTGGGCGGTGCCGCGCTGGCACTGACCAATTTGCGCGGCGACGACGGCGACGAGGGGCTCGGCGCTGCCGGCGCGGAGTACGCCGTCGAGCTGGCTTCCGCGGATGCGACCGAAGAGGCCCTACCGCCTGGACCGCTGGCTGACGAGCAGCAGGCTATGCAGGAAATGGCGCAGCAGAAGGCCGAGGTGAAGGACACCGACCTGCCTCAGGAAAAGCCGGTGGAGTCCGACGACCCCGATCGCATCGTGACGGAAGACACTGCCAAGAAGCAGAAGGAGGAGGAGGCCAAGGTCGCCAAGGTCGAGGCCAACGCGCAGGAAGCGCAGCAGGCCTCGGAGGCGGCCGCGCCGACCAAATTGGAGGACGCGCGTCAGTCGGAAACCACCAAGGCACCCAACCCAGGCATCGGCAAGGACAAGCTGCTGCTGACCGCCAAGTGGGGCAAGAAGATCAGCGCCTATCTCGACCTGCACAAGAAATTCCCAGAGAAGGGCAAGGCCAAGGAGGCCAAGGTGAAGGTCGCCCTGGTGCTGAATCGTCTGGGCAAGGTGCTGTCGGTTGCCGTGCTGGAATCGTCCGGAGATGCCGCCTTTGACGACGCGGCGATCTCGATGGTCCACCGGTCCGATCCGGTCCCGGCGCCGCCGGCCGACCTGACCGACGATCAGTTCTCGTTCAGCCTCGACGTCAATTACAACAAGCCGAAGAAGTAGCGCGCCGCGGCTGGCTGCGATCAGACCCGGCGTCATTGCGGGGCGCGACAAGTCGCGAACCCGGAATCCATTTCTCCATTGAATGTGCCGCTGGTCGATTCCTGGTTCGCCGTTTCACGCGGCCCGGAACGACGTTGCCTCAGCTCTTCTTCACCAGCGGGCAGACGCTCTTCTCGAGCGGGAGGAAGGCCTCGTCCGCGGGGATGGTGGCGACCAGCTTGTAATAGTCCCACGGATATTTCGAGTCCGACGGCTTCTTCACCTCGAACAGATAGGCGGGGTGGATCTTGCGGCCGTCGACGCGGATCGAGCCCTTGCCGAACAGGAGATCGTCGGTCGGCATCTCCTTCATCTTGGCGACCACGGCGCGACCGTCATGCGGATTGCCGCCGAGCGCTTCCAGCGCCTTGAAATAGTGGATCAGCGAGGAATAGACGCCGGCCTGCACCATGGTCGGTGGGTTCTTCTTGAAGCGCTCCATGAAGCGCTTGGAGAAGGCGCGGGTCTGGTCGTTCATGTCCCAGTAGAACGTCTCGGTGAAGTTCAACCCCTGCGCGACGTTGAGGCCGAGCGCGTTGATGTCGGTGATGAACAGCAGCATGCCGGCAAGCCGCTGGCCGCCCGAGACGATGCCGAATTCCGCGGCCTGCTTGATCGCGTTGGTGGTGTCGCCGCCGGCGTTAGCGAGCCCGACGATCTTGGCCTTCGAGCTTTGTGCTTGCAGCAGGAAGGAGGAGAAGTCCGCGTTGTTGAGCGGATGCTTGACGCTGCCGAGCACCTTGCCGCCATTCGCGGTGACCACCGCCGAGGTGTCGCGCTCGAGCGCCTGGCCGAACGCATAGTCCGCGGTGAGGAAGAACCAGGTGTCGCCGCCGGATTTGACCAGCGCCTTGCCGGTGCCGTTGGCGAGCATGTAGGTGTCATAGACCCAGTGCACCGTGTTCGGCGAACACTGCGCGCCCGTGAGGTCGGACGAGGCGGAGCCCGAGTTCAGGTTGACGACGTTCTTCTCCTTCGAGAGGTTGGCGATCGCGAGTCCGACATTGGAGGCCGCGAGGTCGACGAACACGTCGACCTTCTCGACATCGATCCATTGCTTGCCGATGTTGACTGCGACATCGGGCTTGTTCTGGTGATCGGCCGAGATCAGATCAATCTTCCAGCCCTTCGCCAGCAGCCCGGAATCCTCGATCGCCATCTGCGCCGCCACCGTCGAGCCGGGACCGCCGATATCCTGATAGAGGCCGGACTGATCGCCGAGCGCGCCGACCTTGGCGATCTTGTCCATCGTCTGCGCCGACGCACCGCCGCAGAACGCAAGACTCGTGGCCATGACCAAGGCCGTCGTGACCGAGGCTGCAATGGAACGCTTCATCTTCCCTCCAGTATGATTTTGCTTTTGAGTTCCGGATTATGCCCGGCATCGGGTGCATCGCCTAGAGCGCCGGCGCGTTTGATCGTGCGCTATATTCCGCGCCGCGGCGATTGCGCAGCCGGTGACGCGCGACGGGATGCCGCGGTGCGCGGAGTTCGATCATCAGACGCGGATAGGGTGAAGCGCGGACGGCGCTATTTCCAGTAGTACCGGATCGCGACGTAGATCACGACGAGGCAGGCGAAGATCAGTGCCACCGGCATCGAACGCTTGGCGTTCGGGTCGGAGGTGCTCGTCTTCTTGGGGGGCAGGCGGCGGAACGTCGTGACGTTGCCATTGTCGGCGACCGGCTCGCGCGCGCGCGCCGGAACCTCCGGCGCTTTGCCGGCGCCGCCCATCTCGACATAGTAGGTGCGGTACATCTCCTGGATGGTCGCCTCGCCGGCGTCGGCTTCGCTCATCTGTCCCAGCAGCTTGTTGTAAATGGCCAGGAAATTCTGCGCCTCAGGCGGCAAGGCGGAGGCGCCGTTCAGCTTGGCCATCATCTTCCAGGTCGCAAAGTCGGCCCGCGCTCGGGTGTCGGCGCGTCGTGCAATCAGCATATCGGCAGCTTTGATCACCATGGCCTCGAAGCGTTCCTGTCCTCAACGCGCGACCCGGAAAAATGGCTACCGGTTTTCGGTCGGGTCGTGCGCAGATCAAGGCTATGTGTTTCCGGTAATGAGGAGAAGGGCGTTGATTACATAGCCGGTCAGAGTTCGCAGTATCGTTGAAATAACATCAAGATTTAGGCCGACTTGCTGGCCAATCACCGGCAGCAGGATCAACAGCCCGATCAGGATCAGCATGCCGTAGGGCTCCAGCCGGGCGAGCGGGATCGCCAGCGGCCTTGGCAACAGCCCGACCGCGACCCGGCCGCCGTCCAGCGGCGGGATCGGCATCATGTTGAAGATCGCGAGCACGATATTGATCAGGAAGGCGTTTTTCAGATTGTCCGCGGTCCATTTTGCGGCATCGGCCGGCACCAATGGCACTGCGTGGAATGCCAGCGCCGCGGCGATCGCCAGGATGATGTTGGTGGCCGGGCCGGCCAGCGCCACCCACACCATATCGAGCTTGGGATGATTGAGCTTGCGGAAGTTCACCGGCACCGGCTTGGCGTAGCCGAACAGGAACGGCGAATGCGCGAACAGCAGCACTGCAGGCAGGATCAGCGTGCCGAACGGATCGATGTGCTTCAGCGGGTTGAAGCTGACGCGGCCGAGCTGCCAGGCGGTGTCGTCGCCGAGCCGATGAGCGACGAAGCCGTGCGCGGCTTCGTGAAACGTGATCGCAATGACCACCGGCAATACCCAGACGGAGATGTCATAGAGGGAGATGTTCAATGGCATGCCGCCTCGGGTTCGCTGGGACCGGACCTCAGGCTAGCACGGATTCGCGGAAGGCCTTGCTGGCGAGCGTTGCCGCAGGTCAGCGCATGTCGGGGGCGACCGCGTGCGCCAGAGGCGGCTGGGTGGTCGCGATCCAGATGCCGGCGAACACGGTGACGATGCCGGCCAAAAGATTCCAGCTCAGCGGCTCGCCGAGCAGGGCTGCGCCGACCAGCGATGCCGCGATCGGATTGACGGTGACCGAGATCGCCACCCGGGTCGGCGTCGTCCGCTCCAGCGCGAAGGCCCAGAGATAGAAGGTAAGCGCAGCGCCGAAGGCGCCGAGATAGATCGCGCCGGACCATTGCGGCGCGCCGAAATCGGCAACCGGCGCAAAACTGCCGCGCAGCAGCGAGGCGACAATGAGCACCACCGCCCCGGCGGCCATCGCGAGCGTGGTGAAGGGGATCGGGCCGGCGCGGCGGATATAGGGTTTTGACCAGATGCTGTAGAGCGCCATGCACAGCGCGGCTGCGATCATCAAGAGGTCGCCGCGCCAGGCACCAGGCGGCGCCGTGGCGAGGCCGGAGAGCAGCGCCATCGAGACGCCGAGGATGGTGATCAGGACGCCTGCGGTCTTGCGCGCGGTGAGCGCTTCGGCGCCCAGCACCGCGCCGACCAGCATGGTCAGAAGCGGCAGTGTCGACAGCGCGAGTGCGCCGCGCGCGGCGGTGGTGAAGATCAATGAGGCATTGAACAGGACCGGAAACGCCGCAAAGAACAGCAGGCCGAGGCCGGCAACGCCGAGCCAATCGTGCCGCGTCGGCCAGTTCCGGCGTTGCAGCAGTGCCAGCGGCAGCAGCAGCAGGACGCCGATGCCGAAGCGGAACGCGCCGATCGCCAGCGGGTCGATGGCGCCGACCAGAAACCGCGTCGCCCCGATCGAGGTGCCGCCGAGCGCGCTCGATGCCACCGCCGCCAACACCCCCCAGATCTCGCCCATTCCGTCCGTCCCTTGGTTTTGCTTGCGCAATCTAGGGACGGGGACATAATCAGGAAATGGAATAGATTTGATCGACTAAATCACGGATCGTTATGAGCGCGCCCATCCTGGACCCGGATCTTCTGCAGGCCTTTATCGCGGTGGCGGAGCATCGCTCCTTCACCCGCGCGGCCTCAGCGCTGAACCGGACCCAATCCGCCGTCAGCATGCAGGTGAAGCGGCTGGAAGAGCGGCTGCAGGCCGAACTGTTTCACCGCAGCACGTCCAGTGTCGACCTGAGTGCAGCCGGCGAGGGATTGCTCGGTTATGCCCGCCGCATCCTGAGCCTCAACGCGGAGGCGGTCGGCCGGGTGCGCGAGCATGGCACGGATGGACGGGTTCGCCTTGGCGTGATGGACGACTATGGGACGATGATCGTCCCGCCGCTGCTCAAGGACTTCATCGCCAGCTATCCGCTGATCCATCTCGAGATGGAGACCGGGTTGACGTCGACGATGACCGATCGGCTCGGCGAAGCCTATGACCTCGTGATCGCGATGCACCCCGAGGGACGCGGCGAGGGCGAGTTGCTGCGCACCGAGCAGGCGGTGTGGGCCGCGAGCGCTGAGCATCGCGTCGAGGAGCTCGATCCGCTGCCGGTCGCGCTCTATCCGCAGGGCTGCCTGTTCCGGAACTGGGCGATGCAGGCGCTGGACGAGGCGAACCGGCCGTGGCGGCTCGCCTTTGTCAGCCACAGCCTGTCCGCGGTCGAGGCGATCGCGGCGCAGGGTCTCGCCGTGACCGTGGTCAAGTCGGGGACGTTTCCGCCGACGCTGCGTCGGCTGACCGCGCGCGACGGCATGCCCCTGCTGCCGCGGGCCGAGATACGGCTGCATCGCGCGCAAAACCTGCCGCACGCGGCGTCACTCCTGGCCGATCATCTCGTCGCGGCGCTTCGGGAGCCGGCGAGGCGAGCGGCGGTTTAATAGGTCGCGCGGCCGCCGGAGATGTCGAACACCGCGCCGGTGGAGAAGGCGCAATCCTCCGACGCCAGCCATGCCACCATCGAGGCGAGCTCCTCGACCTGGACGAAGCGGGCCTTCGGGATCTTCGACAGCATGAAATCGATGTGCTGCTGGGTCATCTGGTCGAAGATCGCGGTCTTCGCCGCGGCCGGCGTCACCGCATTGACCAGGATGTCGTGCTGCGCGAGCTCCTTGCCGAGCGATTTGGTGAGCGCGATCAGGCCCGCCTTCGACGACGAATAATGCGCGGCGTTTGGATTGCCCTCCTTGCCGGCGATCGAGGCGATGTTGACGATGCGGCCGTACTTCCGGCCGATCATGGTCGGCACGATCGCCTTGCAGCAGATGAAGGGCCCCTCGAGATTGATGCGCATCACCCTGCGCCAGTCGTCGAGATCGGTTTCCCATACCGGCTTGTTGGCTCCGGTGATGCCGGCGTTGTTGACGAGAATGTCGATCTTGCCGAACGCCCGCAGCGTTTGATCGCGCGCGGCGTCGACCGCGTCGGGATTGGTGACGTCGGTCTTGATCGCGATCACGTTCTCGCCGATCGCCCGCGCGGTCTTCTCGGCCAGCGGCTGGTCGAAATCCCAGATCGCGACCTTGGCGCCCGACGCGACAAAGCGCTCGGTGATAGCGCGGCCAAATCCCTGCGCGCCGCCGGTGACGACGGCATAGCGGCCGTTGAGATCGATCTTGTTCATGCTGCCTCCCGATTAGAGTGTCCAGCCGCCGTCGATGACATGGGCGACGCCTGTGGTGAACGAGCTTTCGTCGCTGGCGAGATAGACGGCGAGCGCGGCGATTTCCTCGGCGGTGCCGAGCCGGCCCATCGGCTGGCGCGCAACGAACATCTCGCGTCCCTGCGGGCCGGCAGCCGCCGCACGCTCAAGCATCGAAGGCGTCTCGATGGTGCCGGGGCAGATGCAGTTGCAGCGGATGCCCTTGGTGATGAAGTCGGCCGCGACCGAGCGCGTCAGTGCCGCGACCGCGGCCTTGGTGGCGCTATACACGTAGCGGTTCGGCGCCGCCTTCACCGCGCCGGCGGCGGAGGCGATGTTGACGATGGCACCGCCGCCCTGCGCCAGCATGCCCGGCAGGAAAGCGCGCGTGGTGCGGTGCATCGACTTGACGTTGAGGTCGAAGGAGAAGTCCCAGTCGTCGTCCGAACACTCCAGCACCGTGCCGTGATGCACGAAGCCCGCGGCATTGAGCAGGATGTCGGTCTTGCCGGCGCGCTTTGCGATTGCCTCGACCGCTGCGGTGTCGCGCACGTCGAGCTTCGCAACATCGGCGGCGCCTTCCTGCCTGAGCAGCGCAAGCTTGCCTTCGTCGATATCGGTCGCGAACACGCTCGCGCCCTCGCGGGCAAAGGCCAGCGCGCAGGCGCGGCCGATGCCGACGGCCGCTGCGGTTACGAATGCGCGTTTGCCCTTCAGGCGGTCTGACATGCGTTTCTTCCTTCTTTGGCGATTGGCAGTCATGCGCGGGCTTGACCCGCGCATCCATCTTTCGAAGAACGATGGATTGCCGGGCCGCGCCCGGCAATGACGGTTTGCGTCCTAGTGATTGTCGCGCGCCACGCCGACCTTGCCGGCGATGTCGTGGTAGCGCGTCGCGAGCTCGAGACAGGCGCCGGTCGCGTGCTGGCCGACGGTCTTGCGGTAGAGCTCCTGCCACGGCGTCTGGTTGGCCGGATGCGGGAAGCCGCCCTTGGCCTTCAGCTCGGCGCGGCGGGTGCGCAGCTCATCCTCCGAGATCATGATGTTGGCGCTGCCCTTGTTGAGGTCGATGCGCACCTTGTCGCCAGTCCTCAGGATTGCGAGCCCGCCATCGGCGGCGGCCTCGGGCGAGGCGTTGAGGATCGAGGGCGAGCCCGAGGTGCCGGACTGCCTTCCGTCGCCGATGCAGGGCAGGGACAGGATGCCGCGTTTGATCAGCGCGGCGGGCGGCTGCATGTTCACCACCTCGGCGCCGCCGGGATAGCCGATCGGGCCGGTGCCGCGGACGAACAGGACGCAGTGCTCATCAATGTCGAGCGCGGGATCCTCGATACGGTTGTGATAATCCTCCGGCCCCTCGAACACGATGGCGCGGCCCTCGAAGGCATTGAGGTCCTTCGGGTTGGACAGATAGCGGTCGCGGAATTCCTTCGAGATCACGCTGGTCTTCATGATCGCGGAATCAAAGAGATTGCCGCGCAGCACGATGAAGCCGGCGTCCTTCACCAGCGGCTTGTCGTAGCCCCAGATCACGTCGCCGTCGGGCGCAGGTGCTTCCTTGCAATTCTCGCCCATGGTGCGGCCGTTGACGGTGAGGGCGCCTTCGTGGATGCGCTTGTGCTTGATCAGCTCGCGCACCACCGAGGGCACGCCGCCGGCGCGGTGATATTCCTCGCCGAGATAGAAGCCGGCCGGCTGCATGTTCACCAGCAGCGGGACGTCATGGCCGTATTTCTGCCAGTCGTCGATCGACAGCTCGACGCCGACATGGCGCGCCAACGCATTGATATGGATCGGCGCATTGGTCGAGCCGCCGATCGCGGAGTTGACCACGATGCAGTTCTCGAACGCCTCGCGCGTCAGGAAGTCCGACGGCTTCAAATCCTCCCAGACCATGTCGACGATGCGCTTGCCGGTCTCGTAGGCGATCTGGCCGCGCTCGCGATACGGCGCCGGGATCGCCGCGCAGCCCGGCAGCGAGAAGCCGAGCGCTTCCGCGAGCGAGTTCATGGTGGAGGCGGTGCCCATCGTGTTGCAGTGGCCGACCGAGGGGGCCGAAGAGGCCACGATCTCGATGAATTGCTCATAGTCGATCTCGCCGGCGGCGAGCCGTTCGCGCGCCTTCCACACCACGGTGCCGGAGCCGGTGCGCTGGCCCTCGTGCCAGCCGTTCAGCATCGGGCCGCCCGACAGCACGATCGCCGGCAGGTTGACGGTCGCCGCCGCCATCATGCAGGCCGGCGTGGTCTTGTCGCAGCCGGTGGTCAGCACCACGCCGTCGAGCGGATAGCCGAACAGCACCTCGACCAGGCCGAGATAGGCGAGGTTGCGGTCGAGCGCCGCAGTCGGGCGCTTGCCGGTCTCCTGGATCGGATGGGTCGGAAACTCCATCGCGATGCCGCCGGCGGCGCGGATGCCCTCGCGGACGCGGTGTGCGAGCTCGAGGTGATGCCGATTGCAGGGCGAGAGGTCGTTGCCGGTCTGCGCGATGCCGATGATCGGCTTACCCGACTGCAATTCCTCTCGCGTCAGGCCGTAATTGAGATAGCGCTCGAGATAGAGCGCGGTCATGCCCGGATTGTGCGGGTTGTCGAACCATTCCTGGGAGCGGAGCCTGCGGCCCTTGCCCTTGCTGGTCGCGCCTGCGGCGTCGTGCCCGTTGGTGGGGGGTTTTGTCATTGGTTTCTCCCGCAATGCAAACTTGTGGGCCCATTCAAGGGCTCTGGTTCAAGGTCGTTTCTACCTTGCGCAAATCGTCATGCATTACAAACCCGACCGATCACGCACAGGTGTTTCGTGTGATGGATTGGACCTTAGTTGAAGGGTCTTGGTTGCGCTATCATTTTATCATTTTCGCGTCCCTTATGACAGGCAGCTGCCGGGCGACGTCAATTGCGTCGCGCCGAGCTTTGCCGTTCCATGACACTGAAGCCGAGATCGACGACGGGTTCGGTCGGCCGGCGCCCTTCCAGCGTCTCGATCACCATCACGGCAGCGTTTCTGCCCATTTCGTAGCGGTTGGTACGCACGCTGCTCAAGGTCGGCTCGCTCGACGCCATGAATTCGAGGTCATTGAAGCCGACGATCGCCATCTGCTCCGGCACTGCCATGTGCCGCCGCTTGCATTCGAACAGCGCGCCGAGCGCAAGGTCGTCATTGACGCAGAACACGGCGTCGATGTCGGGCGCCTTGGCGAGCAGGTCGGCAAACAGCGTGCCGCCGAGCGTGACCGAGGTCGGGATCGCCGTTGTCACAATAAGCTGTGGATCGAACAGCCCAGCGTCGGTCATCGCGGAGCGATAGCCGTCGAGCCGGCGCTGCACCCGCGGATCCATCCGCGCGCCGAGGAATCCGATCCGCCGGTAGCTCTGCGCCAGCAGGTGGGCGATGGCGGCTTTTGCGGCGTCAAAATGCGAGAATCCGATCATCATGTCGATCGGGGAGGGACCGACCTCCATGATCTGGACGATCGGACAATCGACCGTCTCCATGATGCGGCGGGAATCGGCGGTCTGGTTGATGCCGGTAATGATCAGCCCGGCCGGCTTCTGTGCCAGAAACAGACGCAGCAGGCGCTCTTCCTGCAGGATGCTGTAGCGGGTGTTGGCGAGCTGAATGCTGTAGCGGCTGCCGTCGAGCGCGTCATAGATGCCGCGCAGCACGTCGGAGAACACGTTGTTGGTCAGCGACGGGATCAGGACACCGATCACCTCGGTGCGCTGCGACGCAAGCGCGCGTGCCGCGAGATTGGGCACGTAACCGAGTTCTTTTGCCGCACTATCGACCCGCGCGCGCTTGCCGGCCGAAAGTGCTTCCGGATTCCTGAAGAACCGTGAGGCCGTAATGGGACTGACACCGGCGAGCTTCGCGACTTCGGCGAGCCGGATCTTGCCTGGCGTGATGCGCTTTCGGGCCATTTGCCGCTCATATCACGACGTTCGTCGCAGACAAACTGATATTGACAGCGCTACCAAGCGATTGCTAATCGAACGATTGCCAAAACCGGATAAACTGCGGACAATAACGTCAGTCCAACAGCGCCGCGCACCCAGCGCGGCCGGAACAAAACAGAGCGGTGGCGGCACTCGTCGTACGTCGTCGGGAACTTGAGGGAGGGAAGTGGATGTCGTCGGTCCAGATTCGCGACGTGCGGAAATCGTTCGGCAATTTTGAGGTCCTGCACGGCGTGTCGATCCCGATCGAGGACGGCGAGTTCGTCGTTCTGGTCGGCCCCTCCGGCTGCGGCAAGTCGACCCTGCTGCGCATGCTGGCGGGGCTCGAGAACATCACCTCCGGCACGATCTCGATCGGCGACCGCGTCGTCAACAATGTCCAGCCCAAAGAGCGCGACATTGCAATGGTGTTCCAGAACTACGCGCTCTACCCGCACATGACGGTCGCCGACAATATGGGCTTCTCGCTCAAGCTGCGCGGCGCCAAGCCCGAGGAGATCTCGACCGGCGTCAAGCGCGCCGCGGAAATCCTTGCGCTTACGCCGCTGCTCGAGCGCTATCCCCGCCAGCTTTCGGGCGGCCAGCGCCAGCGCGTCGCGATGGGCCGCGCCATCGTGCGCGATCCCCAGGTGTTCCTGTTCGACGAGCCGCTGTCGAACCTCGACGCCAAGCTGCGTGTTGCAATGCGCACCGAGATCAAGGAGCTGCACCAGCGGCTGAAGACCACGACCGTCTACGTCACCCACGACCAGATCGAGGCCATGACGATGGCCGACAAGATCGTCGTGATGCATGACGGCATCGTCGAGCAGATGGGCTCGCCGCTCGAACTCTATGACACGCCGGCGAACCAGTTCGTGGCCGGTTTCATCGGTTCGCCGGCGATGAATTTCCTCAAGGGCAATGTGAAGGTGAACGGCGCCGCCTATTTCGAGGGACCGAACGGCGTCAAGCTGCCGCTGAAATCGGCGCCGGCCAATTCCGACGGCCAGCCCGCGGTCTACGGCGTGCGGCCCGAGCATTTCACCATCGCCGATGACGGCGCCGAGGCCGAGATCGTGGTGGTCGAGCCGACCGGGTCGGAGACCCAGGTGTTCGCCAAGCTCGGCGGCGAGCAGGTCGTCGCCGTGTTCCGCGAGCGCCATCTGTTCAACCCGGGCGACAAGGTTCGGCTCAAGCCGGATCCGTCGCTGGTCCATCTGTTCGACGATTCGACGGGGAAGCGACTGAACAGCTGACGGACCGATCGATCTTAATGGCCGACCAACAGGCCAGATCAAAAACAACAAAAACACAATCATAGGGAGAAGGACGATGCACGATTTTACTCGCCGCTCGCTACTTCAGGGCGGCACGGCGCTGGCTGCAACCGGCATGCTCACCGGGCCGGCGCTGTTTGACTTCGCCAAGGCCTGGGCGCAGAGCGCGCCCTGGAAGGCGGAGCCCGGCGCCAAGCTCACCGTGATGCGCTGGAAGCGCTTCGTGCCCGCGGAAGACGATGCATTCAACGCCATGGTCGCGGCCTTCAAGTCGGCAACCGGCACCGAGATGAACGTGTTCAGCGAGTCCTTCGAGGACGTGCAGCCGAAGGCCTCGGTCGCCGCCAACACCGGCTCGGGTCTCGACCTCGCCTGGGGCCTGCACACGCTGCCGCAGCTGTTCCCGACCAAGGTTCTCAAGATGAACGACGTTGCCGATTATCTCGGCAACAAGTATGGCGGCTGGACCGAAGCCGCGGCCAAAACCTGCAAGCAGGGCAATGACTGGCTCGGCATTCCCGTCGCGACCATCGGCGGCTATTTGACCTATCGCAAGTCGGCGGTCGAGAAGGCCGGCTTCAAGCAGGTGCCGTCCGATTTCCCGGCCTATCTCGAACTGTGCAAGGCGCTGAAGAAGAACAACACGCCGGCCGGCTTCGCGCTCGGCCACGCCACCGGCGACGCCAATGCCTGGGTGCACAACATCCTCTGGGGCCACAACGCCTGGACTGTCGACAAGGACGACAAGGTCATCATAAACTCGCCGGAGACGATGAAGGCGCTGGAATATGCCAAGGCGCTGTCGGAGACCTTCATTCCGGGTGTCGCGTCCTGGAACGACTCCTCCAACAACAAGGCCTTCCTGTCCGGCGAGCTGTTCCTGACCTCGAACGGCATCTCGATCTACGTCGCGGCCAAGGACGATCCGAGCAAGAAGGAGCTCGCCGAGGACATCGACCACGCATTGTGGCCGGTCGGCTCGATCGGCAAGCCGACCGAATTGCAACTCGCGGTTCCGATCCTCGCCTTCAACTTCTGCAAATATCCGAACGCGGCAAAGGCGTTCATCGCCTTCATGCTGGAGAAGGAGAATTTCGAGAAGTGGCTGTCGGGCGCGCGGGGTTATCTCACCCACACGCTCAATGCCTACGACTCGGCTCCGGTGTGGACCGCCGATCCGAAGAACGCGGTGTTCGGCCAGGCCTCGAAGCGCGCGCTGCCGGCCTCCGGCATCGGTACGCCCGGCGAGAAGGCCGCGACCGCGATCGCCGACTTCATTGTGGTCGACATGTTCGCGAACTACTGCACCGGTGCCAAGGACGGCAAGGCCGCGATGGCGGAAGCCGAACGGCAGCTGAAGCGCATCTATCGCTGATGTGATGGCCGCGGGCGGCGGAGAGCCGCCGCCCGCGTCATCATTGGAATGCCATCATTGGAATATTGCGTAGTCATGCTCAATCCGTTGAGCAATCGGGACATCGCCTATGGCTGACATCGCCCTTGCGCCGCGACGTGCGAAAACCGAAATCCGCGAAGCGACCACCTGGGATCAGCTCCGCCACAACAAGAACTGGCTCGGCTTCTGGTTCATGTTGCCGGCGATGGCGTTCCTGATCTTCTTCCTGGCCTATCCGCTCGGGCTCGGCATCTGGCTGTCCTTCACCGACACCCGCATCGGCCGCGTCGGTCATTTCATCGGCACTGAGAACTATGAATGGTTGTGGGACGATGCCATCTTCTGGCTGTCGGTCTTCAACACGCTGCTCTACACCTTCATCGCGAGCGCCGTGAAGTTCGCGGTCGGACTCTATTTGGCGCTGCTGCTCAACGAGCGCATGCCGTTCAAGGCGCTGTTGCGGGCCGCGGTGCTGATCCCCTTCATCGTGCCGACCGTGCTGTCGGCGCTGGCGTTCTGGTGGATCTTCGATTCCCAGTTCTCGATCATCTCCTGGTCGCTCAAGCATCTCGGCCTGATCACCCAGAACATCAATTTCCTCGGCGACACCACCTGGGCCCGGATCTGCGTGATCTTCGCCAATATCTGGCGCGGCGTACCGTTCGTGGCGATCACGCTGCTGGCGGGCCTGCAGACCGTGCAGCCGTCGCTGTATGAGGCGGCGACGTTGGATGGCGCCTCGCGCTGGCAGATGTTCCGCTACATCACCTATCCCTTGCTGACGCCGATCATCGCCGTCGTGATGACGTTCTCGGTGCTGTTCACCTTCACCGACTTCCAGCTGATCTGGGCGATGACGCGCGGCGGCCCGGTCAACGCCACTCATTTGATGGCGACGCTGTCGTATCAGCGCGCGATCATCGCGGGGCAGCTGGGCGAGGGCGCTGCGATCTCGAGCGCGATGATCCCGTTCCTGCTCGCCGCGATCATGGTGTCATGGTTCGGCCTGCAACGCAGGAAGTGGCAGCAGGGAGAGAGCAATGACTGATCTTCCCGCCTCCAAGGTCGACCTCAAGAGCATCCTGTCGACGCCGTCGCGCGTCGACAACAGCGAGGGCATGAGCTACCTGCAGTCGGTGCCGCGGCGGATCGTGACGCTCTACATCCCGCTGTCGATCATCGTGATCATCCTGCTGTTCCCGTTCTATTGGATGGGGCTGACGGCGATCAAGCCGGACGAGCAACTGCTCGATCTCGACAAGTACAATCCGTTCTGGACCTGGAATCCGACCTTCAAGCACGTCCACAAGCTGCTGTTCGAGAGCTACTATCCGCATTGGCTCTGGAACACGATGTATGTGGCGGTGGGCGCCACCGTGCTGTCGATCATCGCGAGCGTGCTCGCGGCCTATGCGATCGTGCGGCTGCGCTACAAGGGCGCCAACGTCGTCGGCGGCCTGATCTTCCTGGCCTATCTGGTGCCGCCGTCGATCCTGTTCATTCCGCTCGCGACCGTCGTGTTTCAGTACGGCCTGTTCGACTCGCCCCTGGCGCTGATCCTGACCTATCCGACGATCCTGATTCCGTTCTCGACCTGGCTGTTGATGGGATATTTCAAGACCATCCCGTTCGAGCTCGAGGAATGCGCGCTGATCGACGGCGCCAGCCGCTGGCAGATACTGATCAAGATCGTGCTGCCGCTCGCCGTCCCCGGCCTGATCTCGGCCTTCATCTTCTGCTTCACGCTGTGCTGGAACGAATTCATCTATGCGCTGACGTTCCTGCAATCGACCCCGAACAAGACCGTGCCGGTCGCCATCGTCAACGAATTCGTTGACGGTGACATCTATCGCTGGGGGTCCCTGATGGCAGGGGCGCTATGCGGCTCGCTACCGCTGGTTATTCTTTACGCGTTCTTCGTAGAGCATTATGTCTCGGCGATGACGGGTGCCGTGAAGGAATGAGCGCGCAAGGCCCGCAGCTGAATTCGAACAAGACAAGAAAAGGAGCAGGGTCGTGCACATTCTGATTCTGGGCGCCGCCGGCATGGTCGGCCGCAAGCTGACCGAGCGTCTCTTGCGCGAGGGCCGCCTCGGCAAGCAAGAGATCACCCGGATGACGCTGCAGGACGTGGTCGCGCCGGCCAAGCCCGCCAATGCCTCGATCCCGGTCAATGTGGTCGCATCCGATTTCGCCGATGCCGGCGCCGCGGCGCCCCTGATCGCCGAGCGTCCCGAGGTGATCTTCCATCTCGCCGCGATCGTCTCGGGCGAGGCCGAGGCCGAGTTCGACAAGGGCTACCGGATCAACCTCGACGGCACCCGCTATCTGATCGACGCCATCCGTGCCGTCGGCGGCGGCTACAAGCCGCGGCTGGTGTTCACGTCCTCGATCGCGGTGTTTGGCGCGCCGTTCCCCGAGAAGATCGGCGACGAGTTCTTCCATACGCCGCTGACGAGCTATGGCACGCAGAAGTCGATCTGCGAGCTCCTGATCAACGACTACACCCGCAAGGGTCTGCTCGACGGGATCTCGATCCGCCTGCCGACAATCTGCGTGCGTCCGGGCAAGCCGAACAAGGCGGCGTCCGGCTTCTTCTCGAATATCATCCGCGAGCCGCTGGCGGGCGAGGAGGCAGTGCTGCCGGTCTCCGAGGACGTCCGGCACTGGCACGCCTCGCCGAAATCGGCGGTCGGCTTTCTGGTTCACGCCGGCACGATGGATCTCAATGCGATGGGGCCGCGGCGCAATCTCAGCATGCCCGGGATGTCCGTCACCGTCGGCGAGCAAATCGCGTCGCTGGAGCGCGTCGCCGGCAAGAACGTCACCGCGCGGATCAAGCGGGTGCCCGATCCGACCATCATCAGCATCGTCTCGGGCTGGCCGCGCGATTTCGCCACCGACCGCGCGCTGAAGCTCGGCTTCACCACGGCCGAGAAGACGTTCGACGACATCATCCAGATCCATATCGAGGACGAACTCGGCGGCAAGTTCGCCGCCTGAGCAACGTCCGAGCCAAAGCATGATCCGGAGAAGTGCGAAGCGGTTTCCCTCGCGACAAACGCGGAACGCGTTTGCGCGAAGATCATGCTCAGACAAGGGGCTAAGACGCGATGATGATTCAACCAGGCTTCATCGCGCTTTAGCGCGGCGCTTGAGATGACCAGAGTTGCCAGCATCGGCGAATGCATGATCGAGCTGCGCCAGGCTCCTGGCGGCCAGCTCGGCGGGCTGTATTCGCGCTCCTATGGCGGCGACACGCTCAACACCGCGGTCTATCTGTCCCGGCTCGGCATCCACGTCGATTACTTCACGGCGCTCGGCGATGATGCGCTGAGCGATGAGATGATCGCGGGCTGGGCGAGCGAAGGCATCGGCACCAAGCATGTCGCGCGATCGGCGGGCAAGCTGCCCGGCCTCTATCTGATCCAGACCGACGACAAGGGCGAGCGGCGCTTCTTCCACTGGCGTGACAGCGCCGCCGCCCGCGACCTGATGGATCTGCCCGAAACGGAAGACATCCTGAACTCACTCGCGACCTATGACGTCGTCTATCTCTCGGCGATCACGCTCTCGATCCTGCGCGAGGACGGGCAGGAGCGATTGCTGGCGGCGCTGAAGCGTGCGCGGCTGTTGGGGACGCGGTTTGCGTTCGACACCAATTTCCGCGCCCGCGGCTGGCCGGACCTGAACGTCGCGCGGAAGGTCTTCAGCAGCGCGTTCGAGACGGCCGATATCGTGCTTGCCTCGACCGAGGATCTGGCGCCGCTTTATCCCGGCGAGAGCAACACGGCGCTGCTGGCCGGCATCTCGAGCCCCGAGGTGGTGCTGAAGCTGGCCGAGCCGGCCTGCATCGTGCGCTCGGCCGGCGGAACGCGCGAGGTGAAGGCGGAGCAGCTTACCAAGCCGGTGGTCGATACCACCGCGGCCGGCGACAGCTTTGCCGCCGCCTATCTCGCCGCGCGGCTCGGCGGCGCCGAGCCAGAGGAGGCGGCGCGCGCCGGCCATCGGCTGGCCGGTGTCGTGGTGTGCTATCCCGGCGCGATCATTCCGCGCTACGCCATGCCGCCGAAAAAGGCGCTTCGTCTCCCACCATCCCGTAAGGCCTCGCAATGACAACGACATCGAAGCAGGACCGGATCGCCGAGCTGATCCGTCAGGCCACCGTGATCCCGGTGCTGACCATCGAGCGGCTCGAGGACGCGGTGCCGCTTGCAAAGGCGCTGGTCGCCGGCGGCGTGCGGACGCTCGAGGTGACGCTGCGGACGGCGGTCGCGGTCGACGCGGCCAGGGCCATCATCGCCGGTGTGCCGGAGGCAATCGTCGGGATCGGCACGATCCTCAATGGTGACGACCTGATGCGCGCCGAGGCGCTGGGCGCCAAATTCGGCATCAGCCCGGGTGCGACGCCCGAGCTGTTGGCGGCGGCAGCCTCCAGCCAGCTGCCCTTCGCGCCGGGGATCGCGACCGCCTCCGAGTTGATGCAGGCGCTGGCCCACGGCTTCGACGTCGTCAAATTCTTCCCGGCCGAGCAGGCGGGCGGTATCAAGGCACTGCGGGCTCTGGCCGGGCCATTTCCGCAGGTCAGGATGTGCCCGACCGGCGGGGTCAGCGAGGCCAATGCGGTGACCTGGCTCGCCGAACCGAATGTGCTGGCAGTCGGCGGTTCCTGGCTGTGCCCCGCGGCCGATATCCGCGCCGCCAATTGGGCGGGCATAACCGCCATGTGCGCGACGGCGATGAAAACGCTGAAAGCCGCCTGAAGATACGCTACATAACTCTCCGAACAGGAACAGGGAGATACAGCCATGACCGCCAGCATCGTGGGTTGGGCGCACACGCCATTCGGAAAGTTCGACGCGGAGACCGTCGAGGGTCTCGTGGTCAAGGTCGCCAACGAGGCGCTGGCTGACGCCGGCATCGCCGCGTCCGATGTCGACGAAATTATGCTCGGTCATTTCAACGCCGGCTTCTCGCCGCAGGATTTTACGGCCTCGCTGGTACTGCAGGCCAATCCGGCGCTGCGCTTCAAGCCGACCACCCGGGTCGAGAATGCCTGCGCCACCGGATCGGCTGCCGTGCATCAGGGCATTCGCGCCATCGAAGCCGGCGCCGCGAAGATCGTGCTGGTGGTCGGCGTCGAGCAGATGACGAAGACGCCGGGCCCGGAGATCGGCAAGAACCTGCTCAAGGCGTCGTATCTACCCGAGGACGGCGACACGGTCGGCGGCTTTGCCGGCGTGTTCGGCAAGATCGCGCAGGCCTATTTCCAGAAATACGGCGACCAGTCGGATGCGCTGGCGATGATCGCCGCCAAGAACCACAAGAACGGCGTCGCCAATCCCTATGCGCAGATGCGCAAGGATTTCGGCTTCGAGTTCTGCCGCGCCGAGAGCGACAAGAACCCGTTCGTCGCCGGTCCCTTGAAGCGCACCGACTGCTCGCTGGTCTCGGACGGCGCCGCCGCACTGGTGCTGACCGATGCCGAGACCGCCAAGACCATGGGCAAGGCGGTGAACATCCGTGCCACCGCGCATGCGCAGGATTTCCTGCCGATGTCCAAGCGTGACATCCTGCAGTTCGAAGGCTGCACCACCGCCTGGCAGCGCGCGCTGCAGAAGGCCGGCCTGCAGCTCTCCGACCTGTCCTTCGTCGAGACCCATGACTGCTTCACCGTCGCCGAGCTGATCGAATATGAAGCGATGGGCCTGACGCCGAAGGGACAGGGCGCGCGCGCGATCATGGAAGGCTGGACCCAGAAGGACGGCAAGCTGCCGGTCAATCCGTCCGGCGGCCTCAAGGCCAAGGGCCACCCGATCGGCGCCACCGGCGTCTCCATGCATGTGATGAGCGCGATGCAGCTCACGGGGCAAGCGCCCGAGGGCATGCAGCTCAAGAACCCGCAGATCGGCGGCATCTTCAACATGGGCGGCGCCGCGGTCGCCAACTACGTCTCGATCCTCGAGCCGGCGAAGTAGCTTGAACATTGCCGAATGGCTGGCGGCGACGGCACGGGCGCGTCCCGACGCGCCGGCGCTGCTGACCGGTTTCGATCTCGACGCCGACTACGCCACCTTTGCCCGCCGCGCCGCCTCGATCGGGGCGGCGCTGGCGCGCGATCACGGCATTGCCGCCGGCGACCGCATCGCGCTGTTTGCGTCGAACTGCACGCAATATCTCGAATGCCTCTACGGCATCTGGTGGATCGGCGCCGCCGCGATCCCGATCAACGCCAAGCTGCACGGCCGCGAGGCGGCGTGGATCTGCGGCAATGGCGGTGCCGAGCTCGCCTTCGTCTCCGATGACACGATCGGTGCGTTGAACAAGGCGAAGGACGACTGCCCCGCCGGCATGACCACGCTGTCGGTCGACAGCGACGCTTACAAGACGATGCGAAGCGGCGAGGGGCCACCTGCACCGCTGCCGCGCGAAAACAACGATCTCGCCTGGCTGTTCTACACATCGGGCACCACGGGCCGTCCCAAGGGCGTGATGCTCAGCCACGGCAAT
Organism: Bradyrhizobium sp. 33ap4; assembly: GCF_032654765.1. Lineage (NCBI taxonomy): Bacteria > Pseudomonadati > Pseudomonadota > Alphaproteobacteria > Hyphomicrobiales > Nitrobacteraceae > Bradyrhizobium > Bradyrhizobium sp. 33ap4. The sequence continues at coordinate 205,639 of NZ_JAUMTJ010000005.1, forward strand.
CTGGTCGCGATGTCGCTGTGCTATCTCGCCGACGTCGATCCGGCGACGCCGCACGATGCCTCGCTCTATGCCGCGCCGATCTCGCATGGCGCCGGCCTCTACAATTTCCCGCACGTCCGGATGGGCGGCCGCCACGTCGTGCCGGAGTCCGGCGGCTTCGATCCTGACGAGGTGCTCAACCTCGGCCGCCAGCTTGACAATGTCGTGATGTTCGCGGCCCCCACGATGGTGCGCCGCCTCGTCGATGCCGCGAAGAAGCGCGGCGAGAACGGCGAGGGGCTGCGCACCATCATCTATGGCGGCGGTCCGATGTACACGGCCGACATCACCGATGCGATGGCGACGATGGGCCAGCGCTTCGTGCAGATCTATGGCCAGGGCGAGTCGCCGATGACCATCACGGCGCTGTCGCGCGGCTGGCACGCCCGGAGCGATCATCCGCGCTATCTCGAACGGCTGGCTTCAGTCGGGCTGGCGCAGAGCGTCGTCACCGTGCGCATCACCGACAAGGACGGCACGCCGCTGCCTCCCGGGGAGACCGGCGAGATCGAGGTCAAGGGCGCGACCGTGATGCTCGGCTACTGGAACAATCCGAAGGCCAATGCCGAGACATTGAAGGACGGCTGGCTGCGCACCGGCGATGTCGGCCGGCTCGACGCCGACGGCTTCCTCACGCTGTCGGACCGCTCCAAGGACGTGATCATCTCCGGCGGCACCAACATCTATCCGCGCGAGGTCGAGGAAGCCCTGCTGACCCATCCCGATGTCAGCGAGGTCACGGCCGTCGGTGTGCCGGATCCGGAATGGGGCGAGATCGTCGTCGCCTGCGTCGTGCTCGCGGACGGCGCCGCCGCCGACGACGGCAAGCTCGACGCGCATTGCCTTGCCTCGATCGCCCGCTTCAAGCGGCCGAAGCGCTATGTCTATCTCGATGCCCTGCCGAAGAACAATTACGGCAAGGTGCTGAAGACCGCGCTGCGGGAGATGCTGGCCAAAGGCATGGGCTAAAGCGGGGCGAGCCTGGGTTGAATCGAAAACATCGAAGACAACCCCATGCACAGTAGGGATTGGGGTCACTAAGGCGGTTAAGGGATATGCCCGGACCTCCCGCCGCGCTAAGCTGCCTGTGCTTGTCACCGGGAGAACGGACCATGGGAATCGAGACGTCTCTGTCGCTGTCGGAAGTGAACGATCGCATCGCGATCCTCCGGGACAATATCAGGCAGCTGATCGAGCAGGCCGCAGGCGCAGCCGGCGCCGAAGTCGAGGAGCGCATCGCCGAGCGGCTCGAGCAGCAGAATGCGGAACTGGAAAAGCTCCTGAAGGCGCGCGAGGTGATGACGGGGCAGTCGCCGGCATAAGGGCGGCGGTGAATACGCTTCGTTTTGCCCAGCCGCGTTCCGCCGCACGGAAGCGGCCCGGCCGCAGCCATGCATACGCCCATACGCCCGGCGCAGCTTGATCTCTTTGAAAAGCTCCCGTTACTAGCTCCATAACCACGACATCCGGGAGCGAACAAGACGATGGGACCACTGCAGGGTATCAAGGTCGTCGACATGACGACCGTGCTGATGGGACCCTACGCCACGCAGATGCTGGGCGATTACGGCGCCGACGTCATCAAGGTGGAATCCCCCGACGGCGACGTGACGCGGCAGATCGGTCCGACGCGGCATCCCGGCATGGGACCGGTGTTCCTCAACACCAATCGCAGCAAGCGCTCGGTCTGCCTCGATCTGAAGAAGCCGGCGGGGCGCGAGGCGGTGCTGCGGCTGATCGCGAAGGCCGACGTGCTGGTCTACAATGTGCGCCCGCAGGCGATGGCGCGGCTGCAGCTCGGCTATGACGTCGTTTCCAAGGTCAACCCGCGGCTGATCTATGCCGGCGTGTTCGGCTTTGGCCAGGAGGGACCTTATGCCGCCAAGCCCGCCTATGACGATCTGATCCAGGGCGCGACCGCGCTGCCTGCGCTGATGGCGCAAACCTCGGACGGCGTGCCGCGCTATGTGCCGAACGCGCTGGTGGATCGCATCGTCGGCCTCACCGCGGTCGGCGCGATCTGTGCGAGCATCGTGCATCGCGACCGCACCGGGCAGGGCCAGCGCGTCGATATTCCGATGTTCGAGACCATGGCCGGCTTCGTCATGGGCGATCACATGGGCGGCCTGACCTACGATCCGCCGCTCGACAAGGGCGGCTATGCGCGCCATCTGTCGCCGGACCGGCGGCCGTACAAGACGCTCGACGGCTATATCTGCGTGATCGTCTACAACGACAAGCAGTGGGAGAACTTCTTCAAGGCGACCGGCCGCGACGATCTGCGCAGCGATCCGAAATTCGCGACCTTCGCCGGCCGCGCCACCAATATCGATGTCGTCTACGCCGAGCTCGCGCGCATCCTGCAGACCAAGACGACAGCCGAGTGGAACGAGATCCTCGAAAAGGCCGACGTGCCGGTAATGCCGATGCACGATCTCGAGAGCCTGCTGGAGGACCCGCATATGGTCGCGACCGGCGTCTTCCCCGTGGTCGATCATCCGACCGAGGGGCGGATCCGCAGCATGACGCCGTCGGCGCGGTGGTCGGAGACCAAGGTCGAGCCGAGCCGGCTGGCGCCACGGCTCGGCGAGCACAGCGCGGAGATTTTGCGGGAGGCAGGCTTCTCCACCGAGGAGATCGCGGCGATGGTGCGCGACGGCGCGGCCAAAGCGGTGCAGGCATAGGAGCACGACAGATGGATTTCGCACTCTCCGCCAACCAGGAATCGATCCGCGATGCCGTCGCCAAGATCTGCTCGCGCTTTGACGAAGCCTACTGGCTGAAGAAGGACAAGGAGGGCGGCTATCCGGCCGACTTCCACCGCGCGCTGGCCGATGCCGGCTGGCTCGGCATCTGCATCCCCGAGGAATATGGCGGCTCCGGGCTCGGCATCACCGATGCCGCGATCATGATGCGCACGATCTCCGAATCCGGTGCCGGCATGTCCGGCGCGTCCGCGGTGCATATGAACGTGTTCGGGCTCAATCCGGTGGTGGTGTTCGGCACCAAGGAGCAGTGCCAGCGCATGCTGCCGCCGATCATCGACGGCCGCGACAAGTCCTGCTTCGCGGTGACCGAGCCGAACACCGGCCTCAACACCACGCAGCTCAAGACCCGGGCGGTGCGCCAGGGCGACAAATACATCGTCAACGGCCAGAAGGTATGGATCTCGACCGCCCAGGTCGCCAACAAGATCCTGCTGCTCGCGCGCACCACGCCGCTGGAGGAGGTGCGCAGCCCGACCCATGGCCTCAGCCTGTTCTACACCGATTTCGACCGCAAGCGCGTCACCGTGCACGAGATCGAGAAGATGGGCCGCAAGCCGGTCGATTCCAACGAGCTGTTCTTCGAGAATTTCGAGATCCCGGTCGAAGACCGTATCGGCGAGGAGGGCCGCGGCTTCGAATACATCCTGCACGGCATGAATCCCGAGCGCATCCTGATCGCGGCTGAAGCGGTCGGCCTCGGCCAGATCGCGCTGAAGCGGGCGTCGGAATATGCCAAGGGCCGCATCGTGTTCAACCGGCCGATCGGCATGAACCAGGCGATCCAGCATCCGCTGGCGAAGTGCTGGATGGAACTGGAGGCAGCCTGGCTGATGGTGCTGCGCGCCGGCTGGCAGTATGACCAGAACCTGCCCTGCGGCCCCGCGGCGAACTCCGCAAAGTATCTCGCGGCGGAAGCCGGCTTCCGTGCCTGCGAGCAGGCAGTGATGACCCATGGCGGCTTCGGCTACGCCAAGGAGTACCACGTCGAGCGCTACTTGCGGGAATCGCTGATCCCGCGCATCGCGCCGATCAGTCCACAGCTGATCCTCAGCTTCATCGGCGAGAAGGTGCTCGGCCTTCCGAAGTCGTATTGAGATGACGCAAGTCATTGTAGGTCGTCATTCCGGGATGGTCCGAATAGGTGCGCTGAAATGAGCTTCGTGACCGGCGTCGGCCTCACGTCCTACGGCAAGCATGAGGGCCTGTCCTCGCTCGACCTGATGAGCAAGGCGGCCGAGCTTGCGATCTCGGATGCCGGGCTGAAGCGCTCCGAGATCGACGGCATCCTCTGCGGCTACTCCACGGTCTCGCCGCATATCATGCTGGCCACGGTCTTCGCCGAGCACTTCGGCATTCGCCCGTCTTATGCGCACGCCGTTCAGGTCGGCGGCGCCACCGGGCTTGCGATGACCATGCTGGCGCATCACCTGGTCGACGCCGGTGTTGCAAAACACGTGCTGGTGGTCGGCGGCGAGAACCGGCTGACCGGGCAGAGCCGCGACGCCTCGATCCAGGCGCTGGCCCAGGTCGGGCATCCCGACTACGAGGTGACGCTGGGGCCGACGATCCCGGCCTATTACGGCCTGGTCGCGGCGCGCTACATGCATGAATACGGCCTCACGCAGGAAGACCTCGCCGAGTTCGCGGTGCTGATGCGCAAGCACGCGCTGACGCATCCCGGCGCGCAATTCCACGAGCCGATCACGGTTGCCGACGTGATGGCCTCCAAGCCGGTGGCGATGCCGCTCAAATTGCTCGACTGCTGCCCGGTGTCGGACGGCGGTGCGGCCTGCGTGATCAGCCGCGAGCCGACCGGCGAGCGGCAGGTCCGCGTCCGCGGCTGCGCCCAGGCACACACCCATCAACACGTCACCGCAGCGCCTGCGCTGAGCGAACTCGGCGCCGAGATTTCGATCGCGAAAGCGAAGCAGGCGGCGGGCGTCGCGATCCCCGACGTGCGCTACGCCGCGGTCTATGACAGCTTCACGATCACGCTCGCGATGCTGCTGGAGGATCTCGGCCTTGCCGGGCGCGGTGAGGCGGCGGCGCGGGTGCGCGCCGGCTATTTCAATCAGGATGGCGAGATGCCGCTCAACACCCATGGCGGCCTGCTCAGCTATGGCCATTGCGGCGTCGGCGGCGCGATGGCGCACCTGGTCGAGACCCATCTGCAGATGACCGGCCGCGCCGAAAATCGTCAGGTGCGCGACGCCTCGGTGGCGCTGCTGCACGGCGACGGCGGGGTGCTGTCGTCACATGTCAGCATGTTCCTGGAGCGCGTGCGATGAGCGGACCGATCGCCGACTGGACCAAGGGCGCGGAAGCCATCGTCTACCTGTCCTGCAACGGCTGCGGCGCGCGGCAATATTTCCGCCGCAGCTTTTGCGCCGCATGCGGTTCGCCCGATCTTGCCGAGCATCGCGCCAGTGGGGCAGGGACGGTGTATGCGACCTCGCTGGTCTGCCGCGCCGCGACGCCGGAGACGCGGGCGCATGTGCCTTACAACATCGTGCTTGTCGATGCCGACGAGGGCTTTCGCATGATGGCCCATGGCGACAACGACCTTGCCATCGGCGACAAGGTCGCGGCGCGCTTCACGCAATTCGCGGGACGGCTGGTTCCGTATTTCGCAAAGGCGAAATGAGGGGCTGAACGATCCAATCAGAACGCAAGACCAGGCTGAACAGGTTCGCTCTTGCCCCTCATAGTTTGCGGATAACCTGTTTGGGCATGATCTTTCGGAAAACCGCTACACACTTTTCCGGATCATGCCTCAGTGCCAATAAAAGATGAAGCTGGCGATGACGAGCATTGCCGTCACCGCCAGCATTTGCGCAAGCGCTTCCGAGGCCGCCCTCTTGGTGGCTTCCTTCATGCGTTTCCCCTAGACTTGGGCGTGACTCATCGTTGCGCGAATTGCGCGCAAGACGGCCGGATTTTTTACTCGGAACACCCCGCGTCAAGTATTCGCTTTTGACGAGTCCCCACTCAGCGAATATCGACTGTGACAGCGTTGTCTGGGAATGCGGCGGCAATTTGACTCGCGCGTGTTGCTCCTGCGACAGCAGCCCGTGCAGAGCGTTTTCGAGCGAAGTGGACGCCGGTTCGCGTGAAGAAAACGCGTCAAAACAAGGATCTAGAGCCCCGTTCCGATTTCATCGGAACGGAAAAGGCTCTAGTGTTTCGGAACCCGATAGAAACGACAGCAAGATCAAGGTTAGGAAATGGCCCGTATCGACTACTCCGATCCCGCGAAGGCAAGCCCGCGGACCCGCGAGATCCTCGACAAGAACCGCAACGCCAATATCTTTCGCATGATGGCGCATTCGCCAAGCTACTTTGAACAGTATTGCCGGCTCGGCGGCGCGATCCGCCACAAGGGCGAGCTCGATCCCGTCGTCCGCGAGCTTGCGATCACGCGCACCGGCATTCTCTGCGAGGCGCCCTACGAGATCGTCGCGCACAAGCGGATCGGCAAGAATGTCGGCGTCACCGACGAGCAGAACGCCGCGCTCGAGGATTGGCGGTCCGCGACCTGCTTCAACGAGGTGCAGCGCGCTGCGCTCGCCTTCACCGACGAGATCGTCAAGCTCAAGAAGCCGACCGACGCGACCTTCAAGACCATCGCGGCGAAGCTGACGCCGGCCGCGCTGATCGAGCTGCAACTCTCGGTCGGCTTCTACATCATGACGTCGAAATTTCTCGAGACCTTCGAGATCGACATGCAGCCGGTGACGGAAGTGGTAAGCTGAGCGGATCGCGTCGCGGAGTCCTTCGCCTCGCCCGCCTGCGGGGAGAGGCCGGAGCGCATGCAGCGAAGCGGAATGTGGTCCGGGTGAGGGGGAATCTCCGCGAGTCTAACTCGAAGTTATTTTGCGGATGCAGCCCCTCACCCCGACCCTCTCCCCGCGAAGGGCGCAGGGGTGTCCGGGGAATGATTCACTGTGTCGCGGTGCATGCTCGGCAGGACCGAGGCAAATCGGTCTTTTCTG
>NZ_JAUMTJ010000006.1:0-211841 GCF_032654765.1 Bradyrhizobium sp. 33ap4
ACCAGAAAAGACCGATTTGCCTCGGTCCTGCCGAGCATGCACCGCGACACAGTGAATCATTCCCCGGACACCCCTGCCGCAAGCGGGGCGAGGTAAGCGAAGCTACTTCTCGACCTCGAAGGTCAGCCCGGCGTGATCGATCAGGCGCCTGATGAGCTTGTGCCGCATCGCGGCTCCCGGCGTCCAGAAGCCGGCGGCGACGTCGGGTGTATCGCGCAGCAGGCAGATCGCGCATTCCGAGATCATCTTCGAGGTCGAGCCGTAGCCGGGATCGCGATCGCCCTTGATGCCGGCGCGGACCATGCGGCCGTCAGGCGCGACCGCGAGATAAAGCAGATCGTAGCGGCCGTTCTCGCGCTCCTCCTTTGACGGCCCCTCGCCCGGCTTCGGCGCGCTTGGGCCGGTCTTCTCGGAATTCAACGCCATGACCTTCTTGGCGTTGGCCTCGCCCTTCTCGCCCGGGCCAGTCAGGACCATCTCGTCGTAGACGAAGTCCCGTCCGTAGGGAAAGCCCATCAGCATGTTGGAGCGGTGCACGTTGCGCGTGTTGATCAGCGCCATCATGAACGGCGCGGTCCAGGAGTGCAAATCCTCCTCATAGGCCGGCTTGCTGCCGCGCGGCTGCTTCGGACCCTCGAAGCCCGGCGTCAGCGCGAAAGGGTTGTTGAGGATCGCAACCAGGCTGAGGTCCTTGGCGACCGCATCGAAGGTCGCCTTGGCGCTCGCCGCGGTGCCGCCGGACAGCGTGCCGCGCATGTCGCGCACGCGGCCCTTGATGCGCGGCGCCGGCGCGCCGAATACGCGCCTCGCTTCCTCCTGCACGAAGAACGCGCCCAGTTCGAACGGCACCGAGTCGAAACCGCAGGAGAACACGATGCGCGCACCGCTGGCCTTCGCGGCGGCTTCGTATTTGTCGATCATCTGCCGCATCCAGATCGGCTCGCCGCAGAGATCGAAATAGTCGGTGCCGCTTTCCACGCAGGCCGCGATCAGCTCGTTGCCATAGAGCTGATACGGTCCGACGGTCGAGATGACAGACCTGGTTTGCGCTAGCATCGCCTTCAGCGAGGCGGCATCGCCGGCATCGGCGACGATCAGCGGCGTGTCGGCGGGCGCGCCGATCGCGTCGCGTACCGAGGCGAGCTTGTCCTTGCTGCGCCCGGCCATCGCCCATGTCAGGCTACTGTTGCGATAATGCGCCGCGAGATATTCGGCGACAAGCTGGCCGGTGAAGCCGGTCGCACCATAGACGACGATGTCGAGTTTCGACGAGGACATGCATCAGGCTCCCTGCGCAGCGAATGGGCGCCCTTTTGTCATCGCGGGCGCGGCAACGCAATGCGCTATTTCTTGTACGAGACGCCCATGCCGGCGCGCACGTCGGCCTGGATGCCATAGGGCGCGATCGGGTAGCGCAAACCGTTCTTGGCGAGCTGCTTCATGCCGGCGATCGCCTTCACCAGATAGGCCGGCGGCAGCGCCATCAGCATCTCCTCGTCGGGCACGCCGCCATAGCGGCGCTCGGCGAAGCATGGCAGCGACAGGCTCGGCTCGCCGGTCTTCAGCGCCCGCCCCCACGAATCCGCGCAGGCGGTTTCGCCGACCACGCCCCACTCGAACTTCTTGTAGCCGGTATACTGAAGCCCGTTGATCAGGATGATCATCTGTCCCGGCGTCGCATAGACGAGGCAGATGTCGGGCGGGTTGAGCCGTCCGCTGGTCAGCGGGCTCACCGCCATCGCCTGGTACTGGCCGTAAGGCACCACGTCGAGCGCCTCCTGGCGCTTGCGCGCGTCTTCGGCGGTGCCATGCCAGACGCCGACATAGTTCTCGCCGGCAAGCCACTTCTCGTCCTGCGGTGCGAGCCCGATCACGGCGCGGCATTGCGCGCCGACCAGATCGTCGCCGGTAATGCCGACGGTCCAGCCGAGCCGCGAGGCCATGCTGACGATCTGGTCCGTGGTGTGGACCGCCGATGGACGGCGGATCTTCGGGATCGCCTCCATCTCCTCGACCCGCGCGAACATCTTGATGCCGATGACCGTGGTCTTCAGCCGCAGCAGGTTGTTCAGGTCGGCGACGATTGCGCCGAGGTCGAACTGTTCCGGCGGTGTCTGCTGTTGCATGGCGAAAACTCCCGTGATCGGCGGCTTGGCGCCGCCTGTTGATTTGATGTTAGGATTGGCCGTTGGAGGCGACAAGTGCCTACGCCTCAACGTGCAGCCGGTCCCGGCAACAAATCGTCGGTCTTGCCGGCCAGATGATAGGCCAAAAGCCCGATCCACTCCCGCGCGCCGAGATCAGTGCGCGACAGGCCGTCGATCGCAAGCGTCGCGAAGCTGAAGACATCGCCGACGCGCCAATCGACCGGATAGGCCTCGACATTGAATCCCGCCTTGCGGAACAGCCCGACCGAGCGCGGCATATGGTAGGCCGAGGTGACGAGCAGCCAACGCTCGCCCGGCTTGGGATCGACCAGCGCCCTGGAGAATTCGGCGTTCTCCACCGTGTTGCGCGAGCGGCGCTCGATGATCAATCGCGACCTGGCAATGCCGAGCCCCTCGAACATCTCGGCGGCATAGTCGGCTTCGCGCGCATCGTTCGAGATCAGGTTCGCGCTGCCGCCGGTGAACACAAGGCGCGCGTTCGGATATCTGCGCGCGAGCGCCGCCGCCGCGATGACGCGATCGGCCGCGCTGCGCACCACCGGCGTGCCATGCGCAACCGACAGATCGGCATCGATCGAGCCGCCGAGCACGATGATGCCGTCCGGCACGCCGCGCGAGGCGTCCCATGGCGGGAAGCGCTGCTCCAAAATGGAGATCAGGACATCGCCGAGCGGCGAGAAGCCACAGATCGCGAGCAGCAGCAGCGCGGTCACCATCAACCTGCGGCCGAGGCGCGCAAACCGCGTCAACAGCAGCACGGTGCCGATCACGCCGATACCGATCAGGAAGTTGATCGGCAGCAGCACGATGCCGAGCGTCTTGGAGAGCACAAAAAACAAGAGAAGCCCCTGCGAAGTTCTGCTACAGCGTCATACGCTGCTGGGAAACCAATCAAAAGCCGTCACATGACCCATCACCATCTGAAGTCGAGCCCTGAAACCTGCCATTGGGGCTTCTTTGAAGCCAAGCTGAAACCGGTTCTGACCGTTGCGAGCGGCGACGAGATCACGATCGAAACCGTCAGCGGCGGCCCGGACGTGGTGCCCGACCGCGGCAAATTCTTCGTTCCGCCGGAGCTCGACGAGATCCATGCGAAGTGCGAGCGGATGGTACCCGGACACATTCTGACCGGCCCGATCGCGGTTGCCGGCGCCGAACCCGGCGACGTGCTCGAGGTCGATATTCTCGACGTTCAGCTGCGACAGGACTGGGGTTACAATCTGATCAAGCCATTGTCCGGCACCCTGCCCGACGATTTCCACGAAACACGCGTCCTCAACATCCCGCTCGATCGCGGGCGCATGGTCGGCCGTATGCCCTGGGGGCTCGATCTGCCGCTCAAGCCGTTCTTCGGCGTGATGGGCGTGTCGCCGCCGCCGGCCTGGGGCCGGATCTCCTCGCTGATCCCGCGCGCGATGGGCGGCAATCTCGACAACAAGGAGCTCGGCGCCGGCGCCAAGCTCTATCTGCCGGTGTTCGTTCCGGGCGCGCTGTTCTCCTGCGGCGACGGCCATGGCGTGCAGGGCGACGGCGAGGTCTGCGTCACCGCGATCGAGACCGCGCTGACCGGCCGCTTCCGCCTCACATTGCGCAAGGATATCAAGCTCGCCTATCCGCGCGCAGAGACCGCGGATCATTACATGACCATGGCGATGGATCCCGATCTCGACCAGTGCGTGGTGCGGGCGCTGCGCGACATGATCGTGCTGCTCGGCGAGAAGCGCAATCTGTCGCGCGAGGACGCCTACACGCTGTGCAGCCTGGCCGCCGACCTGCGCGTGACGCAGACGGTCAACGGCTCCAAGGGCATCCACTGCATGATCGCCAAATCGGTGGTCCACGGGTAACCACGCACGTCATTCCGGAGCGATGCGCAGCATCGAATCCGGAATCTCGAGACTCCCCGGTGCGCAATTCGCGCACCTGAGGTTCGGCTCGGCGAGCCGCCCCGGAATGACTGAGTGCTATGGCCGCACTTGTGTTCCGCGAGCACGGCTCGATACAATCCCCGTCCCAACGAACAAGAATGGACGGGGACGGATATGCTGAAGGACAGGCTTTCGCCGGCCGACGAGGCTGCGCGCGACAGGGAAATGCAGGAGACGCTCGCGGCATGCCCGCGCATCCTCGACCTCATTGCCCGCGGCCCGCAGGGCGCTCCGGACGCTGAAGCCGCGATCTATCTGCGCTCGCCGCTCGATCCCAACCCGGTCGTGATCTCGAACGATCACTTGATGGGCTGCATCAAGGCCGCTGAAACCTATTTCCGTAAGCACGGCATCGGCAAGGACGACGCGGTGGCTGTCCTGCTCCCGGCGTGCCCCGCGACCGTCGTCGCGATCTTCGGCGCAGCCGCCTGCGGCGTCGCCGAGCCGCTCAATTTGCTGTTCACGCGCGAAGCGATCGTCGCCCAGCTCAATGCGATCCACGCGAAGCTGTTGCTGGCGCCGCCGCCGGGCATGCCAGGCGGGCTCTATGAGAGGGTCGAGGGCCTGCAGCGCGAGGTACCTTCCCTGAAGCACATTGTGATCGTGCCGCTCGACGGCAGCATCGCCTTCGACGGTGAGGTGCTGCGGCCTGATCCCGCCTGGCGCGACGACTACGGCAAGTCCAAGGACATGAGCGAGGCCGACCGCGTCGCCGTGATGCTCCCGACCGGCGGCACTACCGGCCATCCCAAGGTGGCGCGGCTCACCAACCGCGCGATGGTCGCCTCCACCGTATCCTCGCGGATGGCGCTCGATTTCCATCGCGGCGAGCGCGCGATGATCACGATGCCGCTGTTCCATGTCGGCGGCCTTTTCTGCACCACGGCCAATTCCCTGGCGGCCGGCACGACGATGGTCATCCCCGGTCCCGCCGGCGCGCGCGATCCGGCGCTGGTCCGGCACTTCTGGCAGATCATCGAGCAGTACCGCATCAACATCGCCGGCAACGTGCCGACGATACTTGGCGCCCTCGCCGATATCCCGGTCGCGGACAGCGACATCTCGACCCTGCGCGTCACCGCCACCGGCGCCTCGATCTGCCCGCCGGAGATCGAGCGGCGTTATCTTGCGACCTGGGGCGGCCCCTGCATCCAGCAGCTCTACGGCATGACCGAACTCGCCGGTGCCATCACTCACGATGTGCACGGTGTGAAGCCGCGCGCCGAGAGCGTCGGCACCCGCAATCCGCTGGTCGAACTCGCGATCCTCGACGGCGGCAAGCTCCACACGGGACCGTGGCCTTCGCCGGTCGGCGAACTGCTGACCAGGGGCCCGCAGGTGTTCGCCGGCTATGTCGACAAGAAGCAGACCGAGGAGGCGTTCCGCGACGGTTGGCTGCGCACCGGCGACATCTGCCGGATCGATGCCGACGGCTTCGTCTACATCATGGGCCGCGCCAAGGACGTCATCATCCGCGGCGGCCACAACATCGATCCGCGCGCGATCGAGGACGCCGCGCTGGCGTTTCCGGGCGTGGCGCTTGCCGCGGCCGTCGGACGTCCCGACACCTACGCCGGCGAAGTGCCGATGCTGTTCGTCTCGGCGCAGCCCGGCACCCATATCGATCCGAACGCGCTCGCCGCCTTCGTGCAGGACAACATCCTGGAGCCGCCGGCGCGCCCGCGCGTGGTGTCGGTGATTCCGGAGATGCCGGTGACTCCGGTCGGCAAGATCTTCAAGCCGAAGCTGCGCGAGATCGCCGCCGGCGAGGCCGCGCGCGAGTTGCTGGCGCTGGAAGGATTGTCCGGCGAGGTCACTGTCGACGCGATCACCGACCCGTCGCGCGGACTGTACCTGAGGGTGAGCGCGCCTCCGGACAAGGCCGAGAAGGCTGAGCGGCTTCTCAAGAAGTTCCCGGTCAAGGTCGAGTTACGGCCCTAACACCTTCATCTACCTCAATAATTCGATGACACCCGCGCGCTGGAACTCGCTTCCAGCGCGCTTGGACGCGGCTGGCTGTTTCTTGCCGCCCACGGCTTGACGAACCGCCTTATTCCTAAATAGACTCTAAATAGATACTTTTCAGTACAGGCGTTCGGGGTTAAGCGTTTCACCATGGCTACGGAAAAGGCCGAAACCGACCGCGTCCCGGTCACGCTGGCGCTCTCGACCATCGGATACCTCGAGAAGCTGGTGAGACAGGGCACCCACGGCACGAGCGTCCCGGGCGTCGCACGGACATTGATCGAGGAAGGCATTCGGCTCGCCATCAAGGACGGGTTGCTTGCAATCCGCGACAACGGCCGCACGCCCTGAGAGCATGATCCGGAAAAGTGGAAACCGGTTTTCCGAACAGATCATGCTCAAGAACTAAGGGCGCGTGTGCCGGCGCGGCGGTTCAACACAGAACGTGGAACCGTCAGATGATTGCCATCCAAGAGACCTGGACGCCGGAGCGCGTCGACCAACTCAAGATCTACTTTGAAGCCGGCCTCTCCTGCCGCGACATCGCCGTCAATATCGGCGTCAGCCGCAATGCGGTGATCGGCAAGCTGTCGCGGCTGAACCTCACACGCACGACGCCGGACGAACGTCGGGCGCGGCGCAAGAAATCCGCCGCCCACGCCGCGCAACGGGCGACTGCCAAGCAGCAGCTCCGGTTGCTCCAGGCGGTCTACGAGCAGGAGCCCGACGACGCCCCGATCGTCAGCGCCAACAGCTGCTCGCTGCTCGAGCTGAGCGAGCAGCGCTGCCGCTGGCCGATCAGCACCCCGGGCGCCGATGATTTCTGCTTCTGCGGCAACACACCGCTCGGCGGGATGCCCTATTGCTCAGGGCATTACCGCCTCGCCTATCAAGCGGGATCGCGCCAACGCGCGATGCGCGGATAGCGCTTGAGTGAAGCCGTCCCGCACGCGATGCGGGACGGCCGTTCAGCCGACCTTCCACCCGGTCGCTGCCACGAGGTCCTGATAAAACTCCGGCGTGTAGGCCTGTTCCGGCGTCTTGCGCACGCGCTCGTCGAGCAGATGCGCATCGTCGCCGACCAGGATGCGCCAGCGTTCGGCTTTCACACCGTCGAGAATGATCTTGGCGGCGGCCGCGGCCGAAGTCGGTGCCTCGTCGTGGAAGATGCGGGCACGATCGAGCGCGAGCTGCTGGATGTCGGCGTCCGACATCTTGGCGACGTCGATCCCCTGCCCCTGCAGACGCTGACGGGCCTGCTTGAGCTCGTCGGCGTTGAGCTGGTCGGAGCCGTTCTGGACCTTGCGCGAGTTCGACACGATCGAGGTGCCGATGTGACCGGGCATCACGACCGAGCACTTCACATGCGGCGCGTTGAGCCGGAGATCATTGATCATCGCCTCGGTGAATCCCTTCACGGCAAATTTCGCCGCGCTGTAGGCGGTGTGCGACACGCCCATGCCGACCGAGGCCCAGAAGCCGTTGACGCTCGAGGTGTTGACGATGTGCGCCTCGTCGGCCTTCACCAACAGCGGCAGGAAGGTGCGGACGCCGAGATAGACGCCGCCCCAGCAGATGTTGAAGGTGCGCTCCCACTGCTCGCGCGTGTTGGAGAACAGGCTGCCACCGCCACCGATTCCGGCGTTGTTGAACAGCAGGTGGATCTTGTCGGTCGCCTGCTGCTCGATCAGCTCGTCGCGGAAGCGCTTGTAGTGATCCTCGATCGAGACGTCGGCAACGTGCGTCGTGATGCGCAGGCCCTGCGGCAGCTTCTCGACCTCGCACAGCCGCTTGGTCTCGGCCATCGCCTCGGCCGAGACGTCGCACATCGCGACATTGCAGCCCTCGGCAACGAGCTGCCGTGCCAGCTCGCGCCCCATGCCCGTGCCGCCACCGGTGATGACGGCAATCTTTCCGGCGAAATCCTTCATGTGAGATCCGTTCCTTCCCTTATTTTTCTTGCCCTGTTCTTCTTTGTTTCGGCCGGAGCGCGGATCGCAGCCCCAACCGCTTGGCTGCGGCACCTTACATCACCGAATTGTCGCCCAGCAACGGCGCCGCCTCACGCGCAAGTGAGCCGCCTGCAGCGGGTTGAGACGGTGGCCGCGTAACGAAATCATTCCGCGTTGCGAACAATCCGACATCGACAATCGGAGACCATGATCGTGCACATCCTGAACAGATTGGTCGCGACAACGCTGATGGCGATCGCGGCCGAAATTTCCACCGCGGCCGCAGCTGCCGAGGTAAAACCAGCGAAGCAGCGCGACAGCACCTGCACAGATGAACTACGTTGATCGCAATCGGCGCACAGCGCAGCGCGCGGCGTGGCACAGCGTGCGATCGTCATGGGCGAAGCTCTGACAATGCTGCGATCACGTCGCTCGAATTCGAATGCTTGTTCACGAAGCGTGAGACTCACGCGATGATCGCGCGCATCCTGGCCGCAGGCCAAGCCGCGTCATGACGCGGCCCCGTGCTATTCGGCTGTCTCGATGCGCACGGACGCGCGCCGCCGCAGGACGCCGGCACCCGCGCTCAGGGCCAGCTTGAGCAGGCCGCGCCAGGAGAAATCGATGATTACCTCATGGTGCCGCAATCCCTTGCCGCCCTTCACCAGCCCGAGATCCCGGATCAGGCAATAGTGGCCGCTGCTCATGCGCGCCAGGCGGCTGTTCTTGAAGCGTCCCATCAATGGCGAGAATGCACTGCGGATCGATTCCGTCAAATCTTGACGGCATCGAATCGGCAAGGCGACGGCTGGGCCTTGAATCAAAAACCTCCGGCAGGGCATTGCCGGAGGTTTGGGAGGCTTAGCAGCTAGCTAAGAGCCATCATTCAATGTGTTGGCCGTTGCGTATATAGTTTAGTAGATCAGGTAAGTAAATAAGTCTGCGGCGAATGAATCGCATGGCTCGTCTTCGTCGTTCGCGTGGACCGAATTGACGCAGCGCAGCTCTCCTTAGAATCTTTCGCAAAGAAAAACCCCGGCAGTTGCCTGCCGGGGTTCTGTTGGATCGTGATCAGATCAACCGGAATTACCAGTTGCGCTGAGCGCGGAAGAGCATCTGGACAGTGTCCTGATCCTTCAGCTCGTAGGTCGCGGTCGGCTTGCCGATAGCAGTCGACGACGTCGTGATGATACCGGCATACTTCTGATCGAGGTGCGAGTAGGTCACGTCGGCCGAGAAGGTCAGGTTCTTGACCGGGGTCCAACGGGTGATCACGCCGATCTGCGCGATGTTGTAGTCGGGGTTGCAGGCGGTCACGCCAGCGCCGCCAGCGAATGCGGCACGGAACGAACCACCGACGCCACCAACGCCGCAGATGAGCGACTTAGCCGCGTCGTTGTACGAAACAGCGGCGAACGCACCGTACAAGCTGGTGTTCCAGTAGGGATCCCAGTTGTGGGTGTACGCACCGCGCATACCCCAGGTCTTGATGGACTGCTGCTGACCGCCGGGGCCGAACACCGTGTCGGGTGCCGTACCGAAGCCAACGCTGCCATAGACGCCCGGCAGGCTCGAACCGCCGAAGATGGCGATCGCGCCAGCCTGGCTGGCCAGTTCCTGGATGTTGTAACGGGTCGCACCGTCGGTGTAGACGCCCTGGATGTTGATGGTGTCACCGGGTCCGGTCGGGATGTTCTTGATCGACAGGGCCAACGCACCAGCCCAACCCCACTTGTCGTCGGGATGACCGGTCAACTCGGTGCCGCCATAGTAGGCAGCGTGGTTGTCATGCGCGGCGACCGACGCCTGGAAGATACCCCAAGCCTGGTCGACCTTGAGCGAAGCGACGAAGTCCGGAGCGATCGTGCCGGCGTAATCGCTGGAGCCGTAAGCACCACCGACGCCGAGGTTGTTCACGCCAGCCTGCATGTAGGCAACCTGGTCCTGCGCCGACAGAGCGAGCGACACGCCGTTGCCGAACTGCGCGGTGTAGGTGAACTGGTTGATGCCGTTGGTGGTGTTCACGCCACCGACGAGTGCGTCGTAGTTGTTGCCCGGATAACCGTTCCAGGGGGCAGCGAACTGCGAAACCGCCTTACCCATCGTGAAGCCGGCGAACTGGATGAAGGCGTAGTAGACGCCGACCGTACCGGCAGCCACGTTGCCCGAACCGGCGTTGTTCGGCGCGGAAGACGAGCCGATCGCCGAGTACACGGTCGAGCCGTTGCCCTGGCCGGCATAGGTGTCGGAGGTCCAGGTGAACACCGCATCGAAATAGGTGCGGACCACGCCGTATTCGGTCGCGGTGCGCGTATCGATGTTGAAGTCTTCACGCGAACGCCAGGTGTAGCCGTTCGTGAAACGGTTGTTGGCACCGCTGGCGCCGTTGTAGTTCGCGCCGTACACGCTGTTGCCGTTCACCACGACGTCAGCACGCACATAGCCGCCCAGCTTGATGCAGGTGTCGGTTCCGGGGATGTAGTAGAAGCCCGGACCGTAAAGCGAGCAAACCTTCACGTACTCGACCGCTTTGGCCTTGACGGGAAGATCGGCCGCCTGTGCCCCGCCGACCGCGACCAGCGCAGCCGTCGAGCCCAGGATAAGGCTCTTCAAATTCATATTAAACCTCCAAGTTGCTCATATGCGGAGAGTCCGAGGCCGCGAGCGCCCCGTGATCCTCCCGCATTGTCCAAGACCGTTTTCCCCAAACCCCGCACCCTCAGATCAATCTGTGGTGTGCGACGGACTTGAACGATCACCGCAACGGGACGATCGAGATTCCCCTACCGCCGGGTTCAATATGCATTGGCGAGTTCGCCAATCAAAATAGTTTATAAAGTCAGGAATGCGAATGCGGCCACACTGTGTCTCGCCGGCAACGCTGCCTGTAAGCCCTTTGCCTACCTGAGAAAACTTGTCACATCCCAAATAGTCCAACCGTCACACGACCATCATAATTACTTTACGTTCACTTGCGTTCGTTGGCGGCTTGCGGGAAAAAACCTACTGCAGCGCGGAAAACAAGAAATAAATCAGCACAAAGCTGAGTCGGCGCCCGAGGGAAGAGGAAGCTGTGTCAGTGACAAGGAAGGATTCGACGCGCCAGCGCGCCATCGAACATCTCGACATCATCAAGCGGTTCACGCTCGAGATTTCGGCCATCAACTCGCATCTGGAGCGCGTCCGTCAGTTCTGGGGCAAGTCGCTTGGCGTCAGCGGTCCGCAATGGATGATTCTCATCGCGATCTCGGATCTCGACAAGGATGACGGCGTACCGATCAACGTGGTGTCGAAGCTGCTGCACGTCGATCCGTCGTTCGTGACCACGCAGTCCAAGCTGCTCGAGCAGAAGGAGCTGCTGCGGCGCGCGCCCTCCCCGGCCGATGCGCGAGTGGTCCGGCTGTCGCTGACCGACAAGACCAAAAAGCACCTCGCGGGCCTCGCCGAACAGCACAAGGCGTTCAAGAAAACCGTTTTCGAGGAGTTCAGCGAGCCGGAGCTGGCCGAGTTCACGGCCAAGCTTTCGATGCTCACCAACCGCCTCGAAAAGGCCTGCCTGATTGTTTCGATGGAAGCCGAGGCCTGAGGCGACCGGCTCTGCAGCGGACGGGACGACTGGCAACCGGCACGATCGCGCCGCTCACCTCGCGAAGCGTTGGAAGCGGAGACTTATCGGTGTCCGCGCCCCGGCGACTGGAACGCCAGGAAGGCGAGAACGCTCAGCAGCGCAGCCCAGACCAGAAAGTGTTCAGCAATCATGTTGGCCCCCCATTTGCCCCTCAATGGAAAGCATGAAACGGGCCAAGCCGCGGTCGATCCGTGAACGGGCTATGGAAAAGGAGCCCCGGCGCTGAAGGCCGGGGCCCCGAAAAACTTACAGTGTAACTATCTGGACCTGGTCGAGCTGCCTCCGGTCATACCGCTGCCCGACCCCGTCGTCTGACCAGGGGCGTAGCCAGAGGCCCCTGGGCTCCCGGCTTTCGATCCTCGTGCCTGCATCTCGTGCCCGGGTGCATAGCCCGAAGCGCCGTGACTGCCTTTCTTGGAGCCCTTCTTTTGCATCTCTTGTCCAGGTGATTTGCTCGAAACGCCCTGTGCAAAAGCAACCGGGGCGGAAGCCATCAGGCATGCCGCGGAAAGGACGATGATTGCGTGCTTCATTTTGTCCTCCAAAATGCGCCCCGCAACTAACCGCCTGAAATCAGTGGCGTTCCATGAACGATTGTTCATCGACAACGACAGCCGCCGATGCGATCGGCTTGGTGCTGCCTCTTCAACGAGCGTTTGCTCGATATTAACGACAGCGTGTTGGCTTCCGCGCTCAGCTTTCCGCGACGGGCGAACAGCATTGGCAACCAATCGCAAGCCGACGGCGAGCGATGCGCGCCCGCTTCAAGCCACACCGAACGAATTTTGAGAAAAATGGTCGGAGCGAGAGGATTTGAACCTCCGACCCCTAGTCTCCCAGACTAGTGCGCTAACCGGGCTGCGCCACGCTCCGATGCCGTTCCATTAGCTGCGATCCTGCGTTCGCGCAAGGCGGGGCAGGCTCTCAAAGACTGTATTCCGAGGCCGGTTCCCTTGGCAGGTTTCCTCGGCAGGCTTCCTTGCCTCAGCCGTCCTTCATCGCCGCGTCGATCATCTGTCGGCAGGCGACCAGCTCCTGCAGCACGCGTTCGAGCCGCTCCCGATCGACTGACGGAACGGAGGGACGAACCGGCGGCGCGGCGGGCGCCTTGCCCGGCTGGGCGTGCGCCTTGTAGGTCGACAGGATCGGATCCTCGTCGGGATCGACGAATCGGTAGTCGATCCCCTTCTCGTCGCCATCACCCTCCTCGCCGTCGAAATCGAGGCCGTCGCTGCTCTCGAGGTCGTCGGGCTCGGCCATGCTGTTGCCGACGGCTTCCTCGACCGCGCCGAACGAGACCGCCGCGGTCTGGTCGGCGATGCCCTGCACCGATTTGATGCCGTGCTCCTTCAGGATCCGCTGCACACCGCGGATGGTGTAGCCCTCGCCGTACAGCAGCCGGCGGATGCCCTTGAGCAGGTCGACGTCGTCGGGGCGATAATAGCGGCGTCCGCCGCTGCGCTTCATCGGCTTGATCTGCGCGAAGCGCGTTTCCCAGAATCTCAGCACATGCTGGGGAATATCGAGTTCATCAGCGACCTCGCTGATGGTACGGAACGCATCCGGCGCCTTGTCCAAATGCCCGCTCCTTTGAGCTCAATGCCTGGAGCCTTTCCGTTCCGATTGAATCGGAACGGGGCTCCGGATTCTAGGTTTGCCGCGCTTTCTTCACGCGAACCGGGTATCCACTTCGCTTGAAAACGCTCTAGTCGGCCTTGCTGCCGTCGCCATTGGTGACGACATGGCCATTGATCCGCTGCTTCAGGATCGCCGACGGCTTGAACACCATCACCCGCCGCGGCGAAATCGGCACCTCGGTGCCGGTCTTCGGATTACGGCCGATACGCTGGCCCTTCTTGCGCACCATGAAGGAGCCGAATGAGGACAGCTTCACTGTCTCGCCCTTTTCCAGGCAATCGGTGATCTCCTTCAGCACCAACTCGACAAATGCCGACGATTCCGTGCGCGACAGACCCACCTTTTGGTAGACCGCCTCACACAAATCGACGCGCGTAACTGTTTTTCCGGTTCCCGTGGTCATCGCCTGCCCCGCACTCTCGGCGAACAATTTCTTGACTGAAATTAAAAGCTTAGCGCGCAATGGTCAACAGTGACCAGCGCCCAGGCGCAGGAAAGATACCGGCAACCTGTCGATACTGTTTGGCGATACGCTACCAGCGCACGAGCGCCGAGCCCCAGGTGAAGCCGCCGCCCATCGCCTCGAACAGCACCAGATCGCCCTTCTTGACGCGCCCGTCCTTCACGGCGACCGACAGCGCGAGCGGGATCGAGGCCGCCGACGTGTTGCCGTGCTTGTCGACCGTCAGGACCACCTTCTGCGGCGCAATATGGAGCTTGTGCGCCGACGCATCGATGATTCGCTTGTTGGCCTGGTGCGGGATGAACCAGGTGATGTCCTCGGCGGTAAAGCCGGTGGCGTTGAAGGCGTCGACGATCACGTCGGTGATCATGCCGACGGCGTGCTTGAACACCTCGCGGCCCTCCATCCGGAGATACCCGACCGTCCTGGTCGAGCCGGGCCCGCCATCGACGAACAGCTTCGCCTTGTGGCGGCCGTCGGAGCGCAGATGCGTCGTCAACACGCCGGGGTCGCTGGTGGTGCCGGAATGCTGCTGCGCCTCCAGCACGACCGCGCCGGCGCCGTCGCCGAACAGCACGCAGGTGCCGCGGTCGTTCCAGTCGAGGATGCGTGAGAAGGTCTCGGCACCGATCACCAGCGCCCGCTTGTGGGTGCCGGCGCGCAGGAAATTATCGGCGGTGGCCAGCGCGAAGACGAAGCCGGAGCAGACCGCCTGCAGGTCGAAGGCGACGCCATGGTTGATGCCGAGCCCGTGCTGGACGGCGACCGCGGTGGCGGGAAAGGTGTTGTCGGGCGTCGAGGTCGCGAGCACGATCAGGTCGATCGACTGCGCATCGACTTGCGCGTGGGCGAGCGCGGCCTGCGCCGCCTTGATCGCCAGATGCGAGGTGAATTCGTCGTCGGCCGCGATGTGGCGCTCGCTGATGCCGGTGCGCTGCACGATCCAGTCATCCGACGTGTCGATCCGGGTGGCCAGTTCGGCATTGGTCAAAACCCGCTCCGGCAAATATGAGCCGCAGCCGAGCACTACCGAACGTATAGCAGTCACGAGACAGCCTCCTGCGCGGTCTGCGCCTGCACCAGCGCACTGCCGTCGCGATTAAGCATCTGATTGATCTTGGTGAGGAGATCG
The DNA here is from genome assembly GCF_032654765.1 of Bradyrhizobium sp. 33ap4. NCBI lineage: Bacteria > Pseudomonadati > Pseudomonadota > Alphaproteobacteria > Hyphomicrobiales > Nitrobacteraceae > Bradyrhizobium > Bradyrhizobium sp. 33ap4. The sequence goes on from NZ_JAUMTJ010000006.1 coordinate 14,875, forward strand.
AAGTGGGCCATCTCATAGCCAACATCCACCGCATAGGCAAAGCCTTCCGCGTTGGTGCCGCCATGGCTCTTGACCACGACGCCCTTCAGGCCGAGCAGCAGGCCGCCATTCGACTTGTTGGGATCGAGCTTGTCGCGCAGCTTCTGGAACGCGCCGCGGGCCAGCAAATAGCCGATCCGCGCTAGCCAGCTAGATGACATGGCCTCGCGCAGCAGCGTGAACATCTGGCGCGCGGTTCCTTCGGCGGCCTTGAGCGCAATGTTGCCGCTGAAACCTTCCGACACGATGACGTCGGCGAGGCCCTTGCCGATCGCGTCGCCCTCGACGAAGCCGATATAGTTGAACTGCGTCGAGTTCATCGCACGCAGCATCTCCGCCGCCTCGCGGATTTCCCCGTGCCCCTTCATCTCCTCGGACCCGATGTTGAGCAGGCCGACGGTCGGCCGTTCGAGGTTGAACAGCACGCTCGCCATGGCGCTGCCCATCACCGCCAGCGTCGCCAGATGGCGGGCGTCGCCGCCGATCGTGGCGCCGAGGTCGAGCACGACAGAGTCGCCGCGCAGCGTCGGCCACACCGCCGCAAGCGCCGGGCGGTCGACACCGGGGAGCGTCCGCAGATTGAGGCTGCCCATCGCCATCAGCGCGCCGCTGTTGCCGGCGGAGACCGCAACGTCGGCCTCGCCATGCTTCACGGCGTCGATCGCGAGCCACATCGAAGACGCCCTTCGGGTCCGCCGCAGCGCCTGGCTCGGCTTCTCATCGTTCTTCACGGCGACGTCGGTATGGATCACTTTCGATACCGCCTTCAGTGCCGGATGCTTGGCGAGCTCCGGCTCGATCTGGGCCCGGTCCCCGACCAGCAGGAATTCGCTGTCGGGATGACGGCTTAACGAGATCGCGGCGCCGGGAATGACGACGGAAGCGCCGACATCGCCCCCCATGGCGTCAAGCGCTATTCGAACCTTTTGAGGCATGAACGTCCCGGAAGCCTGCTTTCCCGCAGCCTTCAGACGAAGACCGCGAGCTTGAAGTCACCGCCGTCAACGGCGCGCGGCGAAACACCAACTCGCGTCCCGGCCGGGCCGCGACAATAGCGTGTCCTCGGTCCGACACAACCTCTTGACCGCAAATGAGGCAGCTGCCGAACCGTCACGCAACACATCGGAGCATACCAGAAATACATTGTATTTCAATGTATTGTGACACGTATTTGAAGTAACTAGGAACACCGCTCGCGCAAGCTTGCAGGCAAGCCATCCCCGCAAATGTGGCGCCAGGCGCCCTCAACTTCCCTTGGGCTTCTTGCCGTCCGGCTTTTCCTTCAACGCCTTCAGCGCCGCGAAAGGATGATTTTCCGGGTCAGGCGCTTCAGCCTTCTGTTCAAAGACCGCATCCACCTTGCGCGGATACGGGTCTATGCCGAGAAACAGCGCATCGGTGGCAAGCCGGCCGATATCGATGAAGCCGCCGACGATCGGCTCCGGCGGGTCCGGCGTTTCCTCATCGCTGTCGTCGGCGTCGTCGACCAGGTCGGCCATTTGCGGGATCTGCTCGGGCGGCGCGAACACCACATCGATCGGCTCATCGATCTCGTTCTCGATCGGATCGAGCGTCACCACGCAGGTCTGCCCGACCCTGGCCTTAACTCTGCCGGTGACGTGGTAGCTGCCGTCGCGTTTGGGCTGCAGGTCGAACTCTGCACGCGCGGAGACGAGCTCCCTCAACTCGGCAACTTCGGCCATCGCCTTGCGGGCCGCCTCGTCGGCCGCGATCTCGCGATGCAGGCCGGTCTCCGGAATCTGCGCGACATTGACGAGAACCCGCCAGGGGTCGCGGTCGCGCCGTGCATCGGGCTGCCCTGTGCTGCCGCCGCTCATGCCGCCGTCCCCGCAGGCTGTGGTGCCGGAAAACGCCAGGTACCCTTGGCCAACGCCGCGAGATCGGCGCGCGCCAGCTCTTTGATCGCCTCCTTGGCGTAGGCGGCGAGCTCGCGGGCCTTGTCGATGTTCTGACCGTTGAGGATGTTCTTGCAGAACGACTCGGCCAAGGCTGCCTCGCTGTCGGTCAGCGCCAGATCATAGGCCGCGGTGCGGCCGTAGAAGGCTTCACCGAACGCCTGCATGCGCTTCGGCACCGTGAGGTCGCCGACGCCCATTTCGCGCAGATTGTCGTCCATATCGATGCAGAAATGATCAAACAGGGCCTGGGACAGCGCGACGCCGCCCTCGACGGATTTCAGTCGCCGCAGCACCAGCCACAGATGCATCAGAAGCAGGTCAAAACGGCCATTAACCGTGTCCGGAACGCCCAAGTCACGGTAAAACAACGGTTCTCGCGCCTGCGTCACGATCATGCCATAGATGGTCTCAATGGTGCTGCGCGCGGGCACCCGGGGTCTTCTGAAGTGATTGAACGGCCAAAGCATGACGGGTTCCGGCTGCCGGTCCCCCAAAGGGTCGCCTGTTGAGAGGTCGCCCATTGGAGCTCGGCATGATTGCAATCCATTGAGCTGCCCGGTACGTCAATGCCTCGGCCGATGCAAGGGGACGGATCAGTTCCGCCGATGAACCACATTCTTTCACGACAGTCTCGCGCCGCTTCCGCGCGCGGGTTCTTTTCGCGTCTCCGCGCCGTCGCGGCGATTGGCCTCGTCTGCGCCGCACTCGGCGGCTGCGCCGGGGAACAATTCCAGAAGGGCTACATCCTGCCCGAGGGGGCGCTCGAGCAGATCCCGATCGGCGCGAGCCAGGACCAGGTGCTCATCGTGCTCGGCACGCCCTCGACGGTCGCAACGCTGGACGGCGAGGTGTTTTATTACATCTCGCAACGGACCTCCCGCCCGGTCGCCTTCATGAATCAGCGGGTGATCGACCAGCGCGTGATCGCGGTCTATTTCGACAAGAACCGGCAGGTGCGCCGACTGGCCAATTACGGCCTGAAGGACGGCAAGATCTTCGACTTCGTCAGCCGGTCCACGCCGACGTCGGGCCAGGAAATGTCCTACCTGACACCGCTCTTCAAGCTGCTGAGCTTCAACTAGAGCGTTTTCGAGCGAAGTGGGCTCCGGTTCGCGTGAGACAACGCGTCAAGCCGGAGTCCAGAGCATAAGCCGCTGCGCCAAGTTGTCGCTTGCCCGAGGGGCAAGCGGTCCCCTAGTTTGCTCGCAAACAAGAGCCTGAGCAGGGGGTAAACGCATGACAGCCAAGAGATTTTCCCGTCGTACGGTATTGTCGGGCACGGCCGCATTGACGGCCGCGGCGATCCTGCCGCGCGCGAGCCTCGGCGCCGGTGACTGGCGGCCGACCGAGACCGTCCGCATCATCGTGCCGGCGGCGGCCGGCGGCTCGACCGACGTGATGGGGCGGCTGCTCGCGGCGCATTTGCAGCCGCTCTGGGGCCAGTCGGTGGTGGTGGAGAATCGCTCCGGCGCCGGCGGCACCATCGGCACATCCGAGGTCACACGCGCCAAGGGCGACGGCCACACCATCCTGATAGGCAATCCCGGCCCCAACGCGATCGCCTACAGCATCTTCCGCAACCTGACCTACAAGGCCGACCAGTTGCAGCCGGTCTCCAACATGATCCGGATTCCGAACATCGTGTCGGCGCATCCGTCGACCGGTCTCAAGTCGATCCCCGAATTGATCGCCTTTCTGAAGAAGAATCCGGACAAGCTCACCTACGGCTCGTCCGGCACCGGACAAAGCCCTCACCTCACCGGTGCCTGGTTCCTGCAGCTCACCGGGTTGAAGATGACGCACGTGCCGTTCCGCGGCGCCGGTCCCGCATTGCAGGCCGGGCTCGCCGGCGACATCCAGATCCTGTTCGACAATCTCTATCCGTCGCTGCCGCAGGTGCAGGACGGCAAGCTCAACGGCCTCTGTGTCACCACGCCGGAGCGTAGCGATTCCGCACCGAACCTGCCGACGATGCGCGAGGGCGCGCCGGAACTGGCAAAGTTCGACGTCTCGTCCTGGTTCGGCGTGTTCCTGCCGAAGACCGCGCCCGCCCCGGTGCTCGACGAGTTGAACCGCCAAGTCAAGGCGATGCTGGAGCGCGACGACGTCAAGAAGAACATCGCCGGCATGGGCGCGCGCGCCGACTACGGCACGCCCCAGCAATTCTCCGATTTCGTCGATGCCGAGACGAAGAAGTTCGCGGCGATCATCGAGAAGGAAGGCTTGCAGATGGAGGTCAAGTAACAGCCGCCGTCACGACGTTTCCTGAGCACGTTGCGGCCAACGCTACGAAGACTTGTTGATCTTCTTGACCTTGGCGTCGGTCGCTTCAATCGACATCGCCAGTTCCATGATCGCCTTCGAGAGCAGCTCGATGGCCTCCTTCTGATCCTGCGATTTGGAGGCGCGGAGCGCGTAGTTCCGTGCGGATGAGAGCGACATCGATTGATCTCCGTGTTGTTCGCGTCTGGTTCAAAAATAAAACCCCGCGGCTTTCACCGCGGGGCCTCGTTTCAGTCGTGTCCGCCGCTCAGTGCGCCAGGATCGCCAGCAGCAGCAGCGCCACGATGTTGGTGATCTTGATCATCGGGTTCACCGCCGGGCCCGCCGTATCCTTGTAGGGATCGCCGACGGTATCGCCGGTCACCGCGGACTTGTGGGCGTCAGAGCCCTTGCCGCCGTAGTGGCCGTCCTCGATGTACTTCTTGGCGTTGTCCCACGCGCCGCCGCCCGAGGTCATCGAGATCGCGACGAACAGGCCGGTGACGATGACGCCGAGCAACATGGCGCCGACCGCGGAGAAAGCGGCCGACTTACCGGCTGCGCCACCGCCCGCGATCGCGTAGATCAGGAAGTAGACCACGATCGGCGACAGCACCGGCAGCAGCGACGGGATGATCATCTCCTTGATCGCCGCCCGCGTCAGCAGGTCGACCGCCTTGCCGTAGTCCGGCTTGTCGGTACCCTGCATGATGCCGGGCTTCTCGCGGAACTGACGGCGCACTTCCTCGACGATCGCGCCGGCGGCGCGACCGACCGCGGTCATACCCATCGCACCGAACAGATACGGCAGCAGGCCGCCGAACAGCAGGCCGACCACGACGTAAGGATTGTTCAGGGAGAAGTCCGGGTTGACGCCCTTGAAGTAGGCATGGGCATTGGAGTCGCTGATGAAGAATTTGAGGTCCTGATTATAGGCCGCAAACAGCACCAGCGCACCGAGACCGGCGGAGCCGATCGCGTAGCCTTTGGTCACCGCCTTGGTGGTGTTGCCGACCGCGTCGAGCGCGTCGGTCGACTTGCGCACCTCCTTCGGCAGCCCCGCCATCTCGGCGATGCCGCCGGCGTTGTCGGTAACCGGGCCGAAGGCGTCGAGCGCGACGATCATGCCGGCCAGCGCCAGCATGGTGGCGGTCGCGATCGCGATGCCGAACAGGCCGGCAAGGCTGTAGGTGACGAGGATGCCGGCGATGATCACGATCGCGGGCAGCGCGGTCGCTTCCATCGAGACCGCGAGGCCCTGGATCACGTTGGTGCCGTGACCGGTGACCGAGGCCGAGGCGATCGACTTCACCGGGCGATAGTCGGTGCCGGTGTAGTATTCGGTGATCCAGATGATCAGGCCGGTGACGACGAGACCGACCACGCCACACCAGAACAGCGCCATGCCGGTATAGTCGACGCCGTCGAGCTTGCCGAAGCCGACCAGCCAATTGATCACGAGCGCGACGCCGACCAGCGACAGGATGCCGGTGGCGATCAGGCCCTTGTAGAGGGCGCCCATGATGGACTGGCTGGCACCGAGCTTGACGAAGAAGGTGCCGATGATCGAGGTGATGATGCAGATGCCGCCGATCGCGAGCGGCAGCGTCATCATGTTCACCAGGATCGGCGTCTTGGCGAAGAAGATCGCCGCGAGCACCATGGTGGCGACCGCGGTCACCGCATAGGTCTCGAACAGGTCCGCCGCCATGCCGGCGCAGTCGCCGACATTGTCGCCGACATTGTCGGCGATGGTGGCCGGGTTACGCGGATCGTCCTCGGGGATACCGGCCTCGACCTTGCCGACGAGGTCGCCGCCGACGTCCGCACCCTTGGTAAAGATGCCGCCGCCGAGACGGGCGAAGATCGAGATCAGCGAGGCGCCGAAGCCGAGCGCCACCATGGCGTCGACCACGGTGCGGCTGCCCGCTTCCAGACCCATGAACTTGACCAGGATCATGAAATAGATGGTGACGCCGAGCAGCGCGAGCCCCGCAACCAGCATGCCGGTGATCGCGCCCGCCTTGAAGGCGAGTTCGAGGCCGCCGGCGAGCGAGGTGGTTGCCGCCTGCGCGGTGCGGACGTTGGCGCGCACCGAGACGTTCATGCCGATGAAGCCGGCAGCCCCCGACAGGATGGCGCCGATCGCAAAGCCGATCGCCACCGGCAGGCCCAGGAAGTAGGCCAGCACCACGAAGATCACGATACCGACCATGCCGATCGTGGTGTACTGCCGCCGCAGATAGGCCTGTGCGCCCTCGCGCACCGCGGCCGCGATTTCCTGCATGCGCGGATTACCCGCATCCGCGTTCAAGACCGACTGCGTCGCCCAGATCGCGTAGACGATGGAAAGCGCCCCGCAGAGCACAATCAACCATAAAGCTGTCATGTTGCCTCAGATCCTTGATGTAACCCCCGCGCCTTCTTGTGCCGCTAGGGGGCGGCAGGCGCTTATTTTGCGAGGACAATCCTCCCCAAAAACGGATTGCCTCAAATCGGGCGCGACCTTGCCAAAATCGTTACCGCTGTGCAACGCCACCCGTGGCCGAAAACGCCGATATCGGCAGCTATTTAGAAGGAAAATCGGCGCGATCAGGCGCGGGAAGTCCAGAGCTGCTTCCGTTCCGACGCGTTTTCTTAACGCGAACCGGTGCCCGCTTCGCTCGAAAAAGCTCTAGAAATGGCTGTAGGACAGCCGCCTCAGCTTCAGTTCCCGGCCCTGCCCGTCGAGGAAGCTCGGTGGCGACAAGCCTGCGATCAGGCCGCCGATTGCGGTTACCGCGACCTTGGCCCGCCGTGCGTCGCGCAGAAAAGCGTCGACATGATCGCTCGGGACCGCGCACAACAGCTCGTAATCATCACCGCCGGCCACCAAGGTCTCGATACCGATCGCCCTGCGCGCGAGCAGCCCTGCGGCCGCGGACGACAACGGGATGCTCGGCACGTTGATCACGCCCGCCACACCACTGGCTGCGCAAAGCTTGGTCAGATCGCCGGCAAGACCGTCGGACACATCCATCGCGGCGCTGGCGTGGGTGCGGACGGCCGTGGCCAAGGCGTTGCGCGGCTGCGGAACACGGTAACGGGCGGCAAGAAAATCCCGCCCGACGACATCGTCCGCCAGAGCCGCGGCGACCGGGCCACCCCGGAGCACATCGAGGCCGAGCGCGGCGTCTCCGATCGTGCCGGTGACGAACACACGGTCGCCCGCCTGTGCTCCCGCGCGATGCACCATCTTGCCCTGCGGCAGCCGACCGAACGCAGTGATCGAGATCATCAGCGGCCCCGGCGTCGAGACCGTGTCGCCGCCGAGCAGCGGGCAGCCGAAATGCGCGGCGTCCTCGCCGAGCGCCCGGGCAAACGGCTTGAGCCAGGCCTCCTCGGCGCTGCGCAGCGCCAGCGTCAGCACGAAGCCCGCCGGCACCGCGCCCTTGGCGGCGATGTCGGAGAGGTTCACCCGCAGCGCCTTGCGCGCCAGCATGTCGGGCGGATCATCGCCGAGGAAATGCACGCCCTCGACGATGGCGTCCGTGGTGACCACGATGTCCTCGCCGGCCGCCCTCAGCGCGGCGGCGTCATCGTCGAGCCCGAACGCCCCCGGTTCGGTCGCGAGCGGCTTGAAATAGCGCGCGATCAGGGAGTCTTCGCCGGAGGTATGTTTGCTTGCTTGGGTCATCAACCCTCATCCTGAGGTGCGAGCGAAGCGAGCCTCGAAGGATGCACGGCCCCGATGCGACCGTAGCGCCACGCCGTCGCCCTTCGAGGCCTCCGCTTCGCTACGGCACCTCAGGGTGACGGCTACGGAGGTGGGCGGCATCGCGGCACCTAGCTCCGCACAAACTCGTCGCCGCGGAACTGGCGCGCGATCTGGTCGAGCACGGCGTTGACCATGCCGGTTTCGTCCTTCTCAACGAAGGCATGCGCGACGTCGACATATTCGGAGACCACCACGCGGCCCGGCACGTCTTTGCGGTGCTCGAGCTCGTAGGAGCCTGCCCGCAGCACCGCGCGCAGGATGGCGTCGATCCGCTTCAGCGGCCAGCCCTTCGACAGCGCCTCGTCGATCAAAGGATCGAGCCGGGCCTGGTCGCGCACCACGCCGGAGACCACGTCGCGGAAGAACGCGGCTTCCGCCGGCAAATATTTCTCGCCCTCGACCTCGTTGCCGAGCCAGTGGCTCTCGAACTCGGCGAAGATGTCGTTGATGCCGGCGCCGCCGATGTCCATCTGATAGAGCGCCTGCACCGCCGCGAGCCGTGCCGCGCCGCGGCGGTTGGCTTTTCTGTCGGGGGCTTTCGCGGGCTTCTTGTTGTCTGCCATGGTCAGGCCTTTGCCAGGCGGCGTTTGATCCGCAGCATCGCCAGCGCCGCACGCGCCGCGTCGCCGCCCTTGTTGAGTTCGCTGGCGCGCGCCCGCGCCCAGGCCTGCGCCTCGGTGTTGACGGTGAGGATGCCGTTGCCGAGCGGGAATTTCCGGCTGATGGCCAAATCCATCAATCCGCGCGAGGACTCCTGCGAGACGATCTCGAAATGGATGGTGTCGCCGCGCACCACGCAGCCGAGCGCGATCGCCGCGTCATACGGCTTGCCGTTCGCTTCAGCCGCATCGATCGCGATCGCAATCGCCGCCGGAATCTCCAGCGCGCCCGGCACCGTGATCACGTCGTGCGTCGCACCCGCGGCCTTGATCTCGGCCAACGCGCCTTCCAGCAGCGCGTCCTGGATGTCGTCATAGAACCGCGCCTCGACGATCAGCACGCGTGCGCCGGTAATGTCGGTCTGGTCCTTCAGGGGTGCGCGCCGCGCGTCAGCCATCTACGTATCCATTTCATATTGTTGACATTTACCGATAACGTTGGATGTCAACGTTTCGCGAGTTTGTAGTCGCCCCGACGACTGAAGCCAAGCACGAATGCCTCAGGCACTGTCATTCCGGGATGGTCCGAAGGACCAGACCGCAGGTGCACAATAGTGCACCGGGGAATCTCGAGATTCCGGGTTCGATGCTTCGCATCGCCCCGGAATGACTGCCGCTTGACGGCTATGCCGTCATTTCATCTCCGACAGCCGCGCCGCGTAGCGGGCCATCAGATCGACCTCGATATTGACCTCGCTGCCGGCCTTCCAGGCGCTCAGGGTCGTCACGGAAAGCGTGTGCGGGATGATCAGCACCGAAAAGCTGACGTCGCCGACCGTATTCACGGTCAGCGACACGCCGTCCAGCGTGACCGATCCCTTCGCCGCGATGAAACGCGCCAGTTCGCGGCTGGTTCGCAGCTCGAAGCGCGCCATGTCGGGCAGGTCGTCGCGCTTGACGATGGTGGCGATGCCATCGGCATGCCCGGCCACGATGTGACCGCCGAGTTCGTCGCCGATCTTGAGCGCGCGCTCGAGATTGAGCCGGCCGCCCTGCGCCCAATGCTTGGCGGTGGTCATGCCGAGCGTCTCGGCCGCCGCATCGACATCGAACCAGGTCTTGCCATCGGCGGTGCCGGAGGCGACGACGGTGAGGCAGACGCCGTTGCAGGCGATCGAGGCGCCGTTGGCGATCGTGGTCTGGTCGTAGTCGCAGGCAATCCGCATGCGATGCAGTTGCCCCTGCGCCACCTGCTTCAGGCTGGTGATCTCACCGATATCGGTGACAATTCCCGTGAACACAACAAACCTCTTACTCTTCGTCATGGCCGGGCTTCACCCGGCCATCCACGACTTACTTCACTGCTGGCGACCAAGACGTGGATGCCCGGGTCAAGCCCGGGCATGACGACTTAGGATCGATCGTAGATAGTCAAAACATCTTTGGCCAAGGCTTCGCTAGCACGAAGCCGGAAGGCGGGCGACTGCGTGATTGCGTCGAGCGGCATTGCGTCCAGCGCGGGAACACCACCGGCACCGATCGCATCGGGTCCGCGCAACAGCCAGATCTCGTCGACAAGGCCGGCTGCCACGAAAGAATTTGCCACGCGCGATCCGCCCTCGACCAGCAGCCGCGAAATCCCCCTCTCCGCCAGCGCATGCAGGACGGACGGCAGATCGAGCCCTTGGGACGCGCCGGCGGCGACGCGGATCACCTGCGCGCCGGCGGCACCTAGCTTCACCGCGGCAGGCGCCTCCGCCATATCCGAGCTCAGCACCCAGAGCGGCGTCTCGCGCGCCGAATGCACCAGGCGGCTGTCGCCAGAGATCCGCAGCGCGCGGTCCAGCACCAGGCGCACCGGCGAGCGCGCCGCCATCCCCGGTAACCGGCAGGTCAAGAGCGGATCGTCGGCCTTGACCGTGCCGATGCCGACCAGGATCGCATCGCTCTGCGCGCGCAGCAGATGCACGCGCGTCCGCGCGGCCTCTCCGGTGATCGTAACCGGCTTACGGCCGCTGGCAGCGATCTTGTCGTCGGCGGACACCGCGAGCTTGAGGATCACATGCGGGCGCTGGTCGCGGATGCGGCGGAAGTGCCCGGCATGGTCGCGCGCGGCCTCTTCCGCGCACAGCCCGACATCGACCGCGATGCCTGCGGCACGCAGCTTGGCGTGCCCTTGCCCCGCGACTTCCGGATTGGGATCCTCGATCGCCGAGACGACGCGGGCGAGCCCGGCCGCCACAACGGCGTTCGCACAGGGCGGCGAGCGGCCGAAATGCGAGCAGGGTTCGAGCGTCACGTAGAGCGTGGCGCCGCGCGCGGCATCGCCGGCGCGCCTGAGTGCCTCGACCTCGGCATGCGGCCGGCCGCCCGACTGGGTCCAGCCGCGGCCGACGATCACGCCGTCCTTGACGATGACGGCGCCGACCCCCGGATTGGGCCAGGTGCGCCCGAGCCCGCGCCGGCCAAGCGCCAGCGCCAGCTCCATGAAGCGCAGATCGGCCGCCTTTGCCGCTTCCTTGGCCTCTCTGGCCTTCTGCGCGAACTGGTCTTCCAGAATGCGGAAGATCATTTGCGTAGCGTCGCGAGCCGCGGGTCCTCTTCGCCGGTCAATTCGTCGAGCACGGCCTCGAAGTCCTTGGCCTCGCGGAAATTGCGGTAGACCGAGGCGAAGCGCACATAGGCGACGTCGTCGAGCTGGCGCAGATGCTCCATCACGATCTCGCCGATCGCCTCAGAGGAGACCTCGGCCTCGCCGCCGCTTTCGAGCTCGCGCACGATGGTGGACACCATCTTCTCCACCCGCTCGGATTCCACCGGGCGCTTGCGCAAGGAGATCTGCAGCGAGCGCACCAGCTTGTCGCGGTCGAACGGCACGCGGCGGCCGTTGCGCTTGATGACGGTCAGTTCGCGCAGCTGCACCCGCTCGAAGGTCGTGAAGCGGAAGTTGCAGGCCATGCAGACGCGACGCCTGCGAATGACCGCGGAGTCCTCGGTCGGACGCGAGTCCTTGACCTGCGTGTCGAGAGAATTGCAGCTCGGGCAGCGCATCCGACGGGACCTCTAGCAACGACCTTTTACTGATAGATCGGGAAGCGATCGGTCAGCGCCTTGACGCGCTCCTTGATCGCGGCCTCGACCAGCGGCGCCTTGCCGTCCGGCGACTGCGCCAGCGCGTTCAGCACTTCCGCGATCATGCCGCCGACCTGCTTGAACTCGGCGACGCCGAAGCCGCGCGTGGTCGCCGCCGGCGTACCGAGCCGCAGGCCGGAGGTGACGAACGGCTTTTCGGGATCGAACGGGATACCGTTCTTGTTGCAGGTGATGGCGGCGCGCACCAGCGCCTTCTCGGAGATGTTGCCCTTCAGGCCCTTCGGCCTGAGGTCGACCAGCATCAGATGGTTGTCGGTGCCGCCCGAGACGATGTCGAGGCCATGGCCGCGCAGCGTCTCCGCCAGCGCCTTGGCGTTCTCGACCACGTTCTTGGCGTAGACCTTGAAGTCCGGCCGCAGCGCTTCTGCGAACGCCACCGCCTTGGCGGCGATGACGTGCATCAGCGGACCGCCCTGCAGGCCCGGGAAGATCGCCGAGTTCAGCTTCTTGGCCAGCGTCTCGTCATTGGTGAGGATCAGGCCGCCGCGCGGGCCGCGCAGCGACTTGTGCGTCGTGGTGGTGGTGACGTGGGCGTGCGGCACCGGCGAGGCATGCACGCCGCCGGCGACGAGGCCTGCGAAATGCGCCATGTCGACCAGCAGATACGCGCCGACGGAATCCGCGATCTCGCGGAAGCGCTTGAAGTCCCAGGCGCGCGAATAGGCCGAGCCGCCCGCGATGATCAGCTTCGGCTTGACCTGCTCGGCCTGCTTCTGCACCGCGTCCATGTCGATGATTTGGTCCTCGCGGCGCACGGTGTAATGCGCGGCCTTGAACCACTTGCCGGACATGTTGACCGGCGAACCGTGGGTGAGATGGCCGCCGGCCGCGAGGTCGAGGCCCATGAAGGTGTCGCCGGGTTGCAGCAGCGCCAGAAACGCCGCCTGGTTCATCTGGCTGCCGGAGTTCGGCTGGACGTTGGCGAAGCCGGCGCCGAACAGCTTCTTGGCGCGCTCGATCGCCAGCGTCTCGGCGACGTCGACCCACTCGCAACCGCCGTAGTAGCGCGCGCCCGGATAACCCTCCGCGTATTTGTTGGTCATCACCGAGCCCTGCGCCTCCAGCACGGCGCGGCTGACGATGTTTTCCGAGGCGATCAGCTCGATCTCATGACGCTGCCGGCCGAGCTCGCCCTTGATCGCGGCGGCGATCTCGGGATCGGCCTGGGCGAGGGTTGCGGTGAAGAAGGAATCGGGCGCGGAAGCGGTCTTGCTGGACGAGGTCATCGGCGAAATATCTCCACCGCCGCAAGCCTTTAGGCAGGATGCGGACGGTCACGAGTGGCGGTCGAAGCTGGTTTCAGAGCGTTATCACATCGCCCCAAAATGGCCAAGCGGTTGCGGTCCCTGCCGGTCAATTATGCCAGATATGGTGGGGATGGCGGGGATTGCCAGCCGGCCGGACGGCCGCCCCCGCCACCCGGTTCCCGCCGCGCGGCCAGCACGGCTGTGGCAGCCGCCGAGTGGAACGTGACTCCCCTTCCCGACCGCGCGGGGACCGCGGACGAGACAACTATCGCCTCGAGGTTTCAACGCGTTGCTCGCGCAACCGCGCGACATCGGACTCGCTTGATCATGTCGCGCGCGATCGCGATGCATCGACCCACGAGATGACGAGCCAATTTTTGAATCGTTCGATTTTTGAATCGTTCAACACCGGATCGATTCAAGGCTCTCACGCGATGCGTGCAATTGCGCGTCATACGCCGTTGTCTCCCGGTCACACAGCCAAGCTTTGCGTGCAACTTCGACAGCTTCTAACCCCGTGCAGGCTGCTCGCGAAAATCACCGTGATAACGACTCGCTCAAGATTTTTTTACGGAGCGTGGAATAAATGTCGTGCAGGTGGATTCGGCCGCAGCGGTTTGCTGCGTCGGCTGTCGTTGTGTTTTCGGTTGTTGGTGCGGACGATGTCTTCGCCCAGACGCAATTGCCGTCCGTGACAGTCGAGGCGCCGCAGCGGCAAGCGGCGCGATCGCAGCAGCCTTCGCAACGGACCACGCGCGCACGCAGCGCCTCACGCCGCGCGACGGCCGCCCCGGTGGGCGCGCAGCCACAGACCGCTCAGCAGCCCGCGGGCGCCAGCGGCGGGCACGAACGCGCCAACGGCCCGGTCACCGGCTATCTGGCGCGGCTGAGCGCCAGCGGCACCAAGACCAGCACGCCGATCATCCAGACGCCGCAATCGGTGTCGGTCATCAGCGCCGAGCAGATCCGCGACCAGAAGATCGTCAGCAAGTTCGACGAGGTGCTGCGCTACACGCCGGGCGTCATCGGCGGCACCTATGGCGCCGATTTCCGCAACGACTGGTTCATGATCCGCGGCTTCCCGGCGCAGAACGAGTCGCTGTTCCTCGACGGCCTGCAGCTGTTCTACACCTCCTATGCGAGCTGGAAGCTGCAGCCCTTCAATCTCGAGCGCGTCGAGGTGCTGCGCGGTCCGTCCGGCATCCTGTATGGCGGCTCGGCGCCGGGCGGCCTCGTCAACGCGGTGAGCAAGCTGCCGCAGGCCGAGCCCATTCGCTACATCGAGACCGGCGTCAACAATTTCGGCAACGCCTATACCCAGTTCGACATCGGCGGCGCGACGGCGCAGCCCGGCAACGGCCAGGTGCAGTACCGCCTCGTCGGCCAGGCCCAGGGCGGCGGCACCCAGACCGACTATGTCTACGACAACAATTTCTTCTTCGCCCCGTCGGTGACCTGGCGGCCCGATGCCGACACCAGCCTCACCGTGTTCGGCATGGCCTCGCACAGCAACACCCGCGCGCTGAACTTCCTGCCCTATGTCGGCACCGTCACCAACGCGCCGTTCGGCCGGATTCCGACCAGCCTGTTCGTCGGCGATCCCAGCGCCGACCAGTTCCGCCGCGACCAGCAGATGGTCGGCTACCAGTTCCAGAAGAGCGTGACCGACAGCGTCGATTTCCGCCAGAACGCGCGCATGGCGCATGTCGACGTCTATTATGCCGGCCTCTACGGGCTCGGCTACGCGACGACGCCGGCCGCCGCCGAGATCACCCGCGGCAATTTCTACACCCGCGGCATCGCCACCCAGCTCAACCTCGACAATCAGCTCGAATACCGCTTCACCACCGGCGCGCTGCAGCACACCGCGCTGGTCGGCGTCGATCTGAAATATTACGGCATCGACGACCGCCAGGGTTTTGGCATGGGCACCAATCTCAACGTGCTCAATCCGGTTTATGGCACCAACCTGTCGTATAGCGGCCCGCTCTATCAGAACGGCTATCTCGCCCAGGGCATGGCCGGGCTCTACCTGCAGGATCAGGTCAAGCTCGACCGCCTGACTGTGGTGCTGTCCGGCCGCCAGGACTGGGTCGATCTCACCAACAACAACCGGATCGGCGCCTCCCAGGGCCGCGACGACAGCAAGTTCTCCGGCCGTGTCGGCGCGATCTACAATTTCGACAGCGGCGTTGCGCCCTACGTCTCCTACATGACGGGCTACAATCCGGTCATCGGCACCACCGCGGCCGGCCAATTGCTGCTGCCGGAAACCTCCGAGCAGACCGAGGTCGGCGTCAAGTACGAGCCGGTCGGGCTCAACGCACGGTTCGGCGTCGCGTATTTCGACCTCAAGCGCAAGAACGCGCTGACCACCGATCCCAACAACCCGCTGTTCCAGACCCAGAACGGCGAAGTCACCTCGCGCGGCGTCGAGCTCGAGGCGGTCGCGAACATCACGCGCGATTTCAAGCTGGTGGCGAGCTACACCAATTACGAGCTGTTCGTCAGCAAGGACCTCAATCCCGCGCTGATCGGCACCGTGCCGACCAACGCGCCGCGTCAGCTCGCATCGGCGTGGACCGACTACACCTTCCGCGACGGGCCGCTCACGGGCTTCGGCTTCGGCGGCGGCGTGCGCTATGTCGGCTCGTCCTTTGCCGACACCGCGAACACCGCACGCGTCCCGGGGGTCGTGCTGGGCGATCTCGCCTTGCATTACGAATGGGACAACAACTGGCGCGCGGCGCTCAATGTCGTGAACGTCACCGACAAGATCTATGTCGCGAGCTGCGCGACCATCAGCTCCTGCTACTACGGCGATCGCCGCCGCATCACGGCGAGCCTCGCCTACAAATGGTGAGCTGAACTTTCAGTTCACGGAAAATCATGTGACCGAGAGGCGGCATCCGGCCGCCTTTCTTTTTTCGCTGTCGTCAGGGTGGTGTCAGCTTGTCACGCTAGGTTTTGCGTCGCGGCGATATTTGCCGTGCCCAGACTGGCCCGCTCCGAAATGCGAGCCCCGGAGCGGGCCTTTTACGGTCTGGTCGCGTCCTAATCCTCGTTCGCCTTGAATCGCCCCAATCCCTTGAGCACGAACGGCGCCAGCAGCGCGATCAGCGCGATGCCGAGCAGCGTCGCCGACATCGGGCTTTGCAGCAGCACCATGGGATCGCCGAGGCTGATCGCCAGCGCGCGGCGCAACTGGCTTTCGGCGATCGGCCCGAGGATCAGCCCGATCACGACGGGCGCGATCGGGAAGTCGAACCGGCGCATCAGAAAGCCCATGACGCCGAACGCCGCCAGCATCGACAGCTCGACGACCGACGGCTTCGCCGCGATCGTGCCCATGGTGGCGAACACCAGGATGCCGGCATAGAGCCAGGGCTGCGGGATCGCCAGCAGCCGCACCCAAAGGCCGACCAGCGGCAGATTGAGCACCAGCAGCATGCCGTTGGCGATGAACAGGCTCGCGATCAGGCCCCACACCAGGTCGGGCCGCTCCGCGAACAACAGCGGCCCCGGGTTGAGGCCGTATTGCTGGAAGCCCGCCAGCATCATTGCAGCCGTTGCCGAGGTCGGCAGCCCGAGCGTCAAAAGTGGCACCAGCGTGCCGGCGGCGGACGCGTTGTTCGCCGCTTCCGGCCCTGCGACGCCTTCGATCGCGCCCTTGCCGAACTCCTCCGGATGTTTGGTCAGCCGCCGCTCGGTGGAATAGGACAGGAATGTCGGGATCTCCGCCCCGCCGGCCGGCAGCGCCCCGATCGGAAAACCGAACAGCGTGCCACGCAGCCACGGCTTCCACGACCGCCGCCAGTCCTCCCGCGTCATCCACAGCGAGCCGCGCACCGGCTCGAGCTTCTCCTCGGCGTGATGCCGGCGCGAGGCGACATAGAGCGCCTCGCCGACCGCGAACAGGCCGACCGCGAGCGTCGTCACCTCGACGCCGTCGAGCAGTTCGGGGATGCCGAAGGCAAGCCGCGCCTGACCGGTCAGCTTGTCGATGCCGACCAGCCCGAGCGTGAGGCCGATGAACAGGCTGGTGAGGCCGCGGACCGGCGAGTCGCCGAAGGTCGCCGACACCGTGACGAAGGCGACGCACATCAGCGCGAAGTAATCCTCCGGCCCGAAGCGCACGGCGAAATCGACCAGCCATGGCGCGAGGAATGCGAGGCCGATGGTGGCGATGGTGCCGGCCACGAACGAGCCGATCGCCGAGGTCGCCAGCGCCGGGCCGCCGCGGCCGGCCTTGGCCATCTTGTTGCCCTCGAGCGCGGTCGCCATCGACGCGCTCTCGCCCGGCGTATTGATCAGGATCGCGGTGGTCGATCCGCCATACATGCCGCCATAATAGATGCCGGCGAACATGATCAGCGAGCCGCCGGGATCGAGCTTGTAGGTCACCGGCAGCAGCAGCGCGACCGTCAGCGCCGGTCCGATGCCCGGCAACACGCCGACCGCGGTGCCCAGGAACACGCCGATCAGGGCGTAGAGCAGGTTCATCGGCTGCATGGCGACCGCCATGCCGTGCGCCAGCGCGGCGAAAGTGTCCATCACAGCAGTCGCTCCAGCGGGCCGGCGGGAAGGCTCAGCGTCAACAGCTTGTCGAACGCGAGATAAATCAGCGTCGTGATCACGAGCGCGATGGCGGTGTCGGCCAGGACGGCGCGGCGGCCGAACGCCGCCGACGTGGTGACGAACAGCGCCGAGGTGGCGAGGATGAAGCCGCCGCCAAAGCCGATGATGGCGATCAGGAGCGCCAGGCCCCCGATGATCAGCCACACCGGTTTCGGATCCATGCTCTCGCGCGGCGGCAGCTTGCCGCGCAGCGCGTCGATCAGATTGCCGACCGCGAGGATGACAAGGCCGATCGCGATGACGACCGGCATCGCCTCCGGCCCCATGCCGTACATCGTGGTCGACGGCAGCTTGCTGGCGTCCCACACCAGCACCGCAGCAAGCCCGGCAAGCGCGGCCGCGATGGCCACGCCGGCGCGATCGACGCGGCGCGCCGGCGCCGGCCGGAGGTTTTCAGACGCCGCGTCCGGCGTCATGACTTCACGAGGCCGACGGACTTCAGCACCTCGGTCACGCGCGTGATCTCCTTCTTCAGGAAATCCGCGAAGGCGTCGCCGCCGAGATAGGCGTCATCCCAGCCCTTCTGCTTCAGGATCTCCTTCCAGGAATCGGACTTCACCATCTTCTCGACCGCATCGCTCAGCACCTTGCGCTGCTCCGGCGTGATGCCGGGCGGAGCGACCACCGAGCGCCAATTGGCCAGCACGAGATCGATGCCCTGCTCCTTGAAGGTCGGGATGTCGACGCCGGGCAGACGCTGCGCCGACGTCACGCCGAGCGCGCGCAACTTGCCGGCCTTGATCTGGCCTTCATATTCGCTGAGGCCGGAAATGCCGGCCGTGACCTTGCCGCCGAGAATGGCTGCAAGCGACTCGCCGCCGCCCGAGAACGGAATGTAGTTGATCTTCTTGGCGTCGGCGCCGACCGTGCCCGCGAACAGCGCTGCCATCACATGGTCGACACCGCCGGCCGAGCCGCCGGCAAAGGTCACCTTGGCGATATCGGCCTTCACCGCGGCGGCAAGATCCTGCGCCGTCTTGATCGGCGAGTTCGCCGGCACCACGATGACCTGGGTCTCCTCGGTGAGGCGCGCAATCGGCGTCACCTGATCCAGCGTCACCGGCGACTTGTTCATGGCGAGTGCGCCCACCATGACGAAGCCGTTCACCATCATCTGGTTGCCGTCGCCCTTGGCGCCGTTGACGAACTGCGCGATGCCAACGCTGCCGCCGGCGCCAGGAACGTTGGTGACCTGGACGCTGCGCGCGATGCCGGCCGCGACCAGCGCCTGCTGCATCGAACGCGCGGTCTGATCCCAGCCGCCGCCCGGCGCCGCCGGCGCCATCAGCTTGAGCTCGAGCTGCTGCGCGGGCGCCGGACCGCTCGCCCCGAGCAACAGCGCGACGACCGCGCCGAACAGGCGCATGTGGGACGAGATCATGGGGCTTCCTCCTGAATTTTCGGAAAGCAGCCTGCGGATCGCCGGCTGCATCCGGTCACGTGATCGCATCGCCACTCGGACAGCGCGGTCCCTTCGGGTCAGGAATCGCTCGCCGATCTCGCGTCTGCGTGTCCCTAGCGACCATTCGCCACAGCCTTCGGCAAGCCGGAGGGCGCAGCTAGCCAGTGCTGCAAATCGCCGCACCATCTCCGGTCATTTTTCGCTTGCTTTGATTCGGCACGGCTCGCCAACGCAAGTTCGGTTCTAGGAACCTTCGCCATTTTCTCCCGTTCCAACTCCGCCGATTGGTACGGCTATTGGAGGAGAGAACATGAAGTTTAAGACCATTGTCGCGGCATCTTTGCTTGCCGCTTTCGTCTCGCCGGCATTCGCAGCGGATGAATTCTACGTCGTCCAGGATGTGAAGACGAAGAAGTGCACGATCGTCGACAAGAAGCCCGTCGACACGACGACCACCGTCGTCAGCCCGTCAGGCACTGTCTACAAGACGCGCTCCGAGGCCGAGACCGGCATGAAGAGCGTCAAGGTCTGTACCTCGGACTAGGAGGCGATCGCATGCCAGTCATCATTCTTTGGGCCGTGCCGGCGATCATCGTCATCGGCGGCGGCATCTACCTGATCGGCCATATGCACTGAAGCAAGGAGACCTCTTATGAAGAAGTTGGCTATCGGCTGCATCATGGCTGCGGCGTTCGCTACCGCCGCGCATGCAGCAACCACCATGCCCGCCGCGCCGGCGGACAGTTCGACCATCACCAACTACTACAAGCAGAATGTCTACGACCCGAAGGAATCCAAGATCGGGACGATCGACGACGTGCTTGTCGACAAGTCCGGCAAGGTGACCGGTCTCGTCGTCGGTGTCGGCGGCTTCCTCGGCGCCGGCGAAAAGGACGTGATCGTGCCGTTCACGGCCGTCAAGTCTCAAAAGAAAGACGACAAGTGGTGGCTTACGCTCGACGAGACCAAGGACAGTCTGAAGGCCGCACCTGGTTTCAAATACGATCGCGCCAGCACGACTTGGAAGCCGGAGAATAAGTAGCATCGACGCCCCGTCTGCTCGCTCAGAGCAGACGGGGCGCTATTCACGCAAGTGATGGCGGCCCTATCCAAGCTCGCCGGAACGGACCAGGGTCGCGCAACGAAACGGCCCCAGCACCTTTGGGGGCCTGGAGGCCGGTGCTGGGGCCGGTTGCCTGATCCGGGGCTGAGCTGTTGGAGCCAGGCAGTCCAATCGATCAACGCCCCCGCGGTTCCGGCATTAGCCTATGTAAATCGGCGACCTAATTTTCCACCGGCATGTCTTGTCTGCAACAGGCCTCCCTCGAGCGGCGCTGATCCGCCGCCGCTTCAGCCGCGGTTCTGACGCGGAGAATCAACCGCAAAAATTTTTCGGCCGGGTTCTTGACACGATATCTCCGGTTTTTATTTTCTTTCGCGCCAGCCCCCAACGCGGAGGCTGGGGCCTGGTCGCCCCTCGGGGCCAGGCGAGACGGGCACCGGTCGTGTCCGGTGCCGTTCATATCCATCTTGCTCTATGGAGGATTTGGCTATGCGCACATACGACTTCTCTCCCCTGTTCCGGTCGACCATCGGATTCGACCGGCTCTTTGATCTCGCCGAAGCAGCCCACCGGGCCGGCGAAGATCACTACCCGCCCTACAACATCGAACGGCTGTCCGAAGACAGCTATCAGATCGTGCTCGCGATCGCCGGTTTTGCGCCGGATGAGATTTCCGTCACGGCAGAGCAGAACGTTCTGACTGTCCAAGGCGTCAAGGTCGAGAAGGCCGAGCGCGAATACATCTATCAGGGCATCTCGACGCGCAGATTCAAGCGCCAGTTCAGCCTGGCCGACTACGTCGAGGTCAAGAGCGCGGCGTTCGACAACGGGCTTCTCAGGATCGAGCTGGCGCGCGAAGTGCCGGAGGCGATGAAGCCGCGACGCATCGCGATCAACGCGGCATCGAACACGGCGCCCCGACAGCTCGAAAACGTCGCCGCCTGATTGAACCGGCGAAGCCGCGTCCGACGAACAGGTCGCGGCTTCGTCTTCTCACTCTTCTCAGCAACTCGTCTTTCGAACGGAGGTATCCATGCGGCCGACGACCGCGCCTGCTCATAACGTTATTGGCTTTCATCTGCCGATTGGCGATCACCACCAATATGAGGTCCCGCACGATGTGGTGCGGGATTCTCGCCTGAGCCTGGCCGAGAAACGCGCTCTCCTGGCATCCTGGGCCTCGGACGCCAGCGCTGTAGCGTCCAATCCCGCTTTGCGCGCACCCAAGGGGCTCAAAGCGCCCGTTCCTGTCAGCGACATCCTCGAAGCGCTTCGCGCGCTCGACAGCGATCCGCACCATCCGCCAGGCGGCCGGCCTGCCCGCCTGCGCTCCGTCGACCGCTGCCTGGCTGCATAGGAGCGCGAGATGACAGACATCAGGCTACCGAAGCAGGTCATCGACCGCCTCGAGGGACGCTGGCGGTCAAGATTTGGACAGGCAAGGCGCCGGAGCTCAGAACTGTTCGACCACCGGCTTGAACAGTTGCGCGCTCATCGCAACAATATTCATCGGTATCGGCGATTGCTGCAGACCCAGCTCTCCGACCTCGAGCGCGAATTCATCGAAAGACGGCTGTCCGAAGAAACCACGGCAATGCAAGGCCTCGCGGCCGACATTCCATCCCTTCCCTCCTCGTTCGATCGCGCAGCTTGCGAGGAGATCGCGCCATGAATGGGCTGCAACAACTGCTCATAAGAGGCAGCGAAAAAGTCATCGGTCACTATCAATTCCTGCTGGATAGCGCGACCTCGGAACAAGAGCGCGAACGCTATCGACGGAGGATCGAGGAAGAACGCCGGATACTAGGCCGGTTGCTCGACGATTCCGATCGGTCGTCACGCGCGGCGTGAGCGATTCATGGCGGCGGGAGAGCAAATCCGCTCGTGATGCCCGCCGCTCGCCTCGCGCGAAGGCCGCAAAACCACCCGCGTGCCTTCGAACCATCAAAGGACGCGTCCGTTATCCGGAGGCTTGGTACGCATCCGGGAGACGTTGCCTTATGTATCTGATCTACTATTTCGCTGTCTTCCTCGCTGTGACCGGCGCAGTCTTTGGCTCATTGGTCACGCTGGAGAAGATCTTTCATTCCATGGGCTCCGCCTTACGATCCCGATCGAAGGTCTCGGATCGGAGCCCTGGTTCGGAATTTCACCCTAGCAAAAGCCAGGCCATGGAGGCGATGAGAGCCACAAGCGACACGGTCGCAGCGCTGACAAAGGCAATCTCCACACCGTCGATATGGTGGTGGTTTGTATGCATTGAGCGTCCTCCTAGATGGGTGCCCGCGGACCTTGAGACAGTAGCCACGCCGCCAAATTGGCGGTGGTTTCGTCATGCCGCGCCTGCCTCAACAGGGTCTCTCGCTCTCGACAGGGAGGAAGGTTCTTGGCCCGTTGACGTAGCCGTTCGGCTTCTTGGGCGAGGCGTTTTTCAAGAGGGAAAATCTGCCTAACCCGGCGTCGTCGCTTCATGGCTCCTCTCTCCAACGCTGACGTTTGGCTGCCCCAAAAGCAAAATCAAAAAGCCCGGGAAGCCTAAAAAGTTCCTGCCAGCTTCGCGTCAATGAGATCAGACGGATGGAACTGGCGAAACGGCATGGACGTTACAGGGCATGGGCATGGCCAAGGACCTGAAGAAACAGGCCAAGACCGCCGAGCAGGCGGCGGTGCGGACGGCTGACGAATTCGCGGCCGAGCAAATGAAGAGTCTCGCCCAAGCGTTCCGGGCTCAGGCCGAGGTCGTCAAACGAAACAAGAAAAAGAAGAAAGATGAGCTTCACCGTAAAAGCTAGGTGCAAGTTTGGAGAGATCGTGCACCGTCGTGGCACGGCCGAAGCAGCTCTACGCAAGGCAAAAGAGCTTTCACGGTCGCAGTGTTACGACATCCACATCGTGACACCTGAAGGCCGAGACTACGACTCGTCCGAGTTTGGGGATCTTCCCCGCACGCCACTAGCTGTGCGCGTTGCTCAGAAAGGCCACACCTATCCATAGGGCAGGAGAGGTTTCAAAACGGCAGGCTCAAAAAGCGGCCCCGGCTAACCGCATCACCCTTAGGGTGCGCCCTTCCCCAACCGCCTCGCGCGCGCCATCGGCGCGACAATCAATAGCGGTCGCGATATCCCCGCCGCTGCTGCCCATATGCGGCACGAGGATTGATCCCGCAGGTCACGTTCCTTCCGGAAGCTGACGCGAGACACTGGGCGCGGGTTTGGTACATGCAATCGCCGGGATAGCCGACGCCGCGCCCCTGCACGCACCAGCGATAATCCCGGGCGCTGGCTGGGCTCACACTTGCCAGTCCTGCAACGCCGAACGCCAGGACGAACGCCAGGACAGCGAATAGGACGGTTGCGCGCATGATCGGGTCCTCGCAAGCAATCGAGGACCAACGGAGCGGCAAGATTAGCGTTCCCTTCGATAGTGGCCGGTTGGCAAGATCGCAAGCCGCAGCCGGAGCGGCCGCGCCGAGCGCGAGCGCAGGAACCATGCTCCGTTGGGTCGGTTGTCGGAAACCATCCATCCCACAGAAGTCACTTGGCATGCCGTCACGACTGCTTTGGTTTCTGGGGTTTCCGGTTCTGGTTGTTCTGGGTGGTTGCGGCGATCAACTCGAGTGCGATTCAATCGAAACCCGGAAGGCCGTGCTCCAGACCATCTCCAACGATCACCGCAATCCGCTTGTCAATTTCGCCGCCAGGGAATCGACGGCGAAGCCCACTGCGGAAAACGCAAATCCACAATACCTCCTCGGTGAAAAGATCGTCACGACCTCGGCAAGTGAGGACAAGCGAACATTGCAATGCAGCGGCGGCATCTCGGTTTCCGTGGGCGACATCAAGGCTTCCAAGGAAGTCGAATTCACCGTGCAGAAATCGAGCGACGGAAAGTTGGCGGTTTCGGTTGCTCCATTTCAGTTTTGAGTTACGACAAACTCAGTGTCGTCCTGGCGAAAGCCAGGACCCATTACCCCAAATCACTATTGTTGCGCGACGCTGGGGCCGCGATCCCGCTCATCGCCAAATGCGGTGGTTATAGGTCCTGCTTTCAGGACGACGATCGTGCGCGAGGAACCTGCACCGTCATCGCGTCGTTGCGAGCAAAGCAAATCGCCGCCGAGGAAGCCTTGCCGACGACGCGGAATCAGACCGCGAAGCCAGGCGCGCCGCTACAGCCCGGTATAGCCGGCCTTCACGTGGTCGGTACTACCGTCGAGCTGGCGCAGATAGGTCAGCCCGCACACCGTCAACCGATGCGGATCGCGCTCGCCGGCGTCGAACAGCGTCTGCACGTACTCTGTCACCTTCGCCCGCGCTTCGTCGCTCGCAGCGGGCGTGCGGTTGAGCAGCAGATCATACGTCTGCATGATCCGATCGATAGCGGCTTCCATTGAAGTCTCCGGGTTGACGCTCAGGCGACCACCAGCGTCTCGGCCTCGAACTTCGCGATCGCCTTGTTGGCGAGGCGGAGGCGGTTCATCTCACCGCGCTGGAACAGCTTCACGATGATGCCGAGCAGGCGCTCATTGGTGGCGAAATTGTCGGCGATGGCGCCGGATTTGCGCAGATAGTTCGAGGCGATCGCGTAGGCGTCACCGACGACCTCGACATTCAGCACCTCAATCCCGCGTTCGAGCAACATATCCCTGCCTCTCCGTTGGCTAACGGATAAGCCGCAGGGAACGCCTTGGTTCCTCGCCGGGGCCCATTTATTTTCGCAGGTGCAGCATGAAAAACGCATCGGCCGGGCATGACCGATGCGTTGACTGGAGCAAGGTTGGACCGGAGCAAGGCTGGACTGAAGGAAGGCTGCCGGTCTTCTCGCGCGGCCGGCTTGGCCATCAGGCGAAAACGGGAAGGCTCAGAGGCGATACAGGATCTGGTCGGTCCAGAACCGCTCGAGGCGATGCAGCGACTTGTTGAGGCTCGCGAACTCCTCGTTCGAGATGCCGCCGACCTGCTCCACCGTCTTGACGTGCTTCTGATAGAGTGCGTCGACGATCTTGCGGACCTCCTGGCCCTGCGGGGTCAGCCGGATGCGGACCGAGCGGCGATCGACGCGCGAGCGCTGATGATCGAGGAAGCCGAGCTCGACGAGCTTCTTCAGATTGTAGGAGACGTTGGAGCCGAGATAGTAGCCGCGGGTGCGCAGCTCGCCGGCGGTCAACTCCTTGTCGCCGATGTTGTACAGGAGCAGCGCCTGCACCGAGTTGATGTCGGCGCGGCCACGACGATCGAATTCGTCCTTGATGACGTCGAGGAGCCGGCGATGCAGCCGCTCCACCAAAGTCAGGGCTTCGAGATAGAGCGGCTGCACCGGAGCTTGACCGGTAGCGCGATCAGCGGCATCCGCCGCCGTTGTCGCAACGGCTTTCATCATGACACTTCCCCTGTTTGTCGTTTTTATCGACTTTATTCGACGAAACTTGTGTCCCGCCTGATAGGTCCAACGTAAGGGGGCCGTTTGAATATCCGCTTAAATAAGAGAATAAAGAGATCATGAATTTAAGACAGTGAATCGTGGATTAAGCCCATGGATCAAAGGCTTTTCGCAACTTTTCATTGACGGTGGCGGACCCTTGTTCACGCTTCGTCTGCCTGCCCTGTCACATTCGGAAACAGCATCGTCTGAATTCGAAACGGTGGCGTAACGGGTATGAGGGAACCCTTTACGGTGACCGATCGGTTACCGGAAAATTCTTTGAAAATTTTATCGGAGTGCAGCGGCGGGACGTGCACGCGATGCGCGCAGCGGTGCCGATCTGTTGTGGGGGCCAGACCGGTTCCGCCGTCGGCCCGCGCAAAGCCGGCCGGCACACGCGCCGAGGTCCGGTGAAATGGGCCCCGACGGCAGGTCCCGTAGAGACGGTCCCGCAAGGGAGTGTCTCAAACGGATGCGATCTGTCGGCACCCACCTATCAGAACCAGCAGAGCTGTCTTCTCGTTGCGCGCACGGCTGGCAAATATTGCCGGCCGCGGCCGGCTATTCGTGGCGCTGTCGCCACGGGGCAACAGTGCATCAGGCCATCGCTGCACGCCGGCCTATGGCGGGCGTTCGCGCGCCGACATCCAGGCCAGCGCGAGATAGGCGGCGAGCATCAGCGCCTCGAGCCCGACCACGGTGAGACTGCCGCCATAGATGCCGGGAAACATCAGCTCGATGACCGCCATCGACACCACGGTGGTCAGCCACACCACGGCGCCCCAGGGCGTCGCGAGCCAGAGCCCGACGGCGGCGACGAGCTCGATGACGGCGAAATAGATCGTGGCGGTCTGCCAGGCCATCGACTGGTTCTCGAAGGCCTCCTCCTCGCCGCCGACGAAGCCGGTCACCTGGGCCCAGTGATAGAGGCCCTTGGCGACCGAGACGACGGCCATGATGCGCAGGAAGATGACGAGGCGCCGCGTCCACGCATTGTCGTCCGGCTCGATCCGGTCGGACGAGATCGCGCTCACCGAGATGGCATTGTCCCGCGCCTGATCGCGTGCAGAGGTGTCAGACATCCGAATCGCCGCAGAGCGGCTGCAAAATGGGGTTCATGGGCGCAGTCTTGGCCCGCCGGGGACGCAAAATCAATTGCCGTTGCGGCAAATCAAGGGCGCCACGGATGCAATAGCGGCGCAATGACGGCGGCCCTGACAGGTGCTAGAAACGGACTTATATCAGGTCCAGACCTTATCAGGTCCAGAATGCCGTCCGTCGAGGAGAAGAAGACATGGCGATCAAATTCGGGCGCCCGATTGAACTGCGTGATGCGCCCCGGCGGCAGAGCGATGCCCTCGCCTCCCCCTCGCTCGACCTCACGATCCGGATGCGGCGCAACCGCAAGTCGGAATGGGCCCGACGCCTGGTGCGCGAGAACGTGCTGACCAGCAATGACCTGATCTGGCCGATGTTCGTGGTCGATGGCCACAACACCCGCACGCCGGTGGCCTCGATGCCCGGCGTCGACCGGCTCACCGTCGACCAGATCGTCCGCGACGCCGAGCGCGCGGCAAGGCTCAACATTCCCTGCATCGCGCTTTTCCCGTTCACCGAGCCGTCGCTGCGCGACGAGCAGGGCTCGGAGGCGCTCAACCCCGACAATCTGGTCTGCCAGGCGGTGCGCGCGATCAAGAAGGAGTTTCCCGACATCGGCGTGCTCTGCGACGTCGCGCTCGATCCCTTCACCAGCCATGGCCATGACGGGCTGATCGAGGACGGCAGGATCCTCAACGACGAGACAGTCGCGGTGCTGGTGAAGCAGGCGCTGACCCAGGCCGAGGCCGGCTGCGACGTGATCGCGCCGTCGGACATGATGGACGGCCGGATCGGCGCGATCCGCGAGGCGCTCGACGACAACGGCTTCGGCGACGTGCAGATCATGTCCTATGCGGCGAAATACGCCTCCGCCTTCTACGGCCCGTTCCGCGACGCGATCGGCTCGGCCAAGACGCTGACCGGCGACAAGCGCACCTACCAGATGGACAGCGCCAATTCCGACGAGGCGCTGCGCGAGGTCGAGCTCGACATCGCCGAGGGCGCCGACATGGTGATGGTGAAGCCGGGCATGCCCTATCTCGACATCGTCCGCCGCGTGAAGGACCATTTCGCGATGCCGACCTTCGTGTACCAGGTGTCCGGCGAGTACGCGATGATCGCGGGCGCCGCCGCCAATGGCTGGATCGACGGCGAGCGCGCGATGATGGAGAGCCTGGTCGGCTTCAAGCGCGCCGGCGCCGACGGCATCCTCACCTATTTCGCGCCGAAGGCCGCCGAAAAGATCAAGGCGGAGAGCTGACGGCCGCCGCCCGTTATTGCGACAAGTGGATCGCTTCGCTCCGCTCGCAATGACGGCGTGAAGGTAGAACCGCTCAATCCAGCCCCCGAATCGCCGGATTATTTCGGCTAGTTAATGTTCGCGCAGGCTTGGCGAATGCGCCTCCTGTTCCCATGTCCTGCGCGGGACTTCATCGGAGGTTGGTCATGTCTTACGGCAATGACGGCGGCACCTGGCGCAACGAGGCCTGGCGCAACGACGGCGGCGTTCCTCCGCATGCGTTCGACCCAATGATGCAGCCGGACCTGTTCCGCGGCGTGCTGACGCGACGTGTCTTTGCGTTCCTGATCGACCTGTTCGTGCTGTCGGTGCCGGTGATCCTGGCGGTGATTTTCATCGCGGTGTTCGGCCTCGTCACGCTCGGTCTCGGCTGGGCGCTGTTCTGGCTGGTCTCGCCGGCCTCGATCGTCTGGGCGATCGTCTACTACGGCGCCTCGATCGGCGGGCAGCACTCGGCCACCATCGGCATGCGCATGATGGATCTGGAACTGCGGACCTGGTACGGTGCGCGCGGCTATTTCGTGCTCGGCGCCACCCATGCGGTGCTGTTCTGGGTGACGATCTCGTTCCTGTCGCCGCTAGTGCTCCTGATCGGGCTGCTCAACGGCCGCCGCCGGCTGCTGCACGACATCGTCCTCGGAACCGTCATTATCAACAGCTCGGTCCGGACCCCCGTCGCCCCGGCCGCGCGGACCTCCTATTAGGCCCGCCTAAACCAATTGACCGTTAGCCTCAGGGGGGCGATGCTCACTCGGCTGCCTGTATTGTTTGTGGAGCCCGACGATCTGACGTGACCCAGCATTCGCGTGATACTCCCCAGTTCTATTTGACGGCGCCCTCGCCTTGCCCGTATTTGCCGGGCCGACATGAGCGGAAGGTTTTCACGCACCTGGTCGGCGACAAAGCGGGCGATCTCAACGACTTGCTGACCCATGGCGGCTTCCGCCGCAGCCAGTCGATCGCCTACCGCCCAGCCTGCGACCAGTGCCGGGCCTGCGTCTCGGTCCGGGTGATCGCCAACGAATTCCGCCCCTCCCGCAACTTCCGCAAGGTGCTGGCCCGCAACGCCGACATCATCGGCGAGCAGCGCACCGCGGTGCCGACCTCGGAGCAATATTCGGTCTTCCGCGCCTATCTCGACCGCCGCCACCGCAATGGCGGGATGGCCGACATGACCGTGCTCGACTACGCCATGATGGTCGAGGACAGCCATGTCGAGACCCGGATCATCGAGTACCGCAAGCGCAATGGCGACAGCGCCATCACCGGCCGCGGCGACGAGCTGATGGCGGTGGCGCTGACCGACGTGCTCAGCGACGGGCTGTCGATGGTTTATTCGTTCTTCGAGCCCGGGCTGGAGGCCCGCTCGCTCGGTACCTTCATGATCCTCGACCACATCGCCCGCGCCCGCCGGCAGGGCCTTCCTTACGTCTATCTCGGGTACTGGATCGAGGGCTCCAAGAAGATGGACTACAAGGGCCGCTTCCTGCCGCAGCAGCGGCTCGCGCCGTCGGGCTGGCTGCGCGTCGACGCATCAGGCGAGGTGCTCGCCGAGCCGCAGGACTAGCTGCCGAAGAACGTATCGATCAGCAGCTTCACGTTCAGGATCACGATCAACCCTGCGACGATCCACGCCGCCACCGCGACGGGGCGTGAGATCGCGAACGCGCCCATCTTGCGTTTGTCGGACACGAACCGCACCAGCGGGATCACCGCGAACGGCAGCTGCATCGACAGCACGACCTGGCTGAACACCAGCAGCTGCGCCGTGCCGCTCTCGCCATAGAGCGCGGCGACCACGATGACAGGGACGATCGCGATGCCGCGGGTCACCAGCCGCTGCAGCCAGTCGGGCAGCTTGAGGTCGAGGAAGCCCTGCATCACGATCTGGCCGGCCAGCGTCGCCGTCACCGTCGAGTTGAGGCCGGAGGCGAGCAGCGCCACGGCAAACAGCGTCGAGGCGATGCCGAGGCCGAGCAGCGGCGACAGCAGTTCGAACGCCTGGTCGATCTCGGCGACATCGGAATGGCCGCTCTTGTGAAAGGTCGCGGCCGCCAGCACCAGGATCGCGGCATTGACGAACAGCGCCAGCATCAGCGCGATGGTGGAATCGGTGGTCGCCCATTTGATCGCGTCGCGCCGTCCCTCCTCGGTGCGCGGGTAGGCGCGGGTCTGCACGATCGAGGAGTGCAGATAGAGATTATGCGGCATCACGGTGGCGCCGATGATGCCGATCGCGATGTACAGCATCTCCGGATTGGTGACGATCTCGCGCGACGGGATGAAGCCGCCGAGCACGGCGGCCACCGGCGGCGCGGCGGCCGCGATCTGGACGACGAAGCAGACCGCGATGACGATCAAGAGCGCGATGACGAAGGCCTCGAGGAAGCGGAAGCCGCGATTCATCAGGAGCAGCAGCAGGAACGCATCCAGCGCCGCCAGCAGCGCGCCGCCGATCAGGGGAATGCCGAACAGCAGCTTGAGCGCGATCGCGGTGCCGATCACCTCGGCGAGGTCGCAGGCGATGATCGCGGCCTCGCAGGCGAGCCACAGCAGCAAATTCACCGGGCGCGAGTAGGTCGCGCGGCAGGCCTGCGCCAGGTCGCGGTCGGTGGCGATGCCAAGCCGCGCGGCAAGCGCCTGCAGCAGGATCGCCATCAGGTTGGAGAGCAGGATGACCGACAGCAACGTGTAGCCAAACTTCGATCCGCCCGCGAGGTCGGTGGCCCAGTTGCCGGGGTCCATATAGCCGACCGAAACCAGATAGCCCGGCCCGGCGAAGGCCAGCAGCCGCCGCCACCACAGGCCGCCTGACGGCACCGCGACGGTCGCGTTCACCTCAGGCAGGCTGCGCACATGTCCGGCATCGCCCCGCCAGCCACTTGGCACTGCATTGGGAACCGAAACGGAAGACAGTTCAGGGGTCCGAGCATCCATCCGACAAGGATGGCCGATCTGTCCCGTTATTGCAACTCATTTGCAACTGCATCTAGGCTCACGAAAATGATACCACCGCCCTCCTTGTAAAGCACTAAGGAAGCGCTTTACGTTAGATGCATGATTAAGCTGCCCGTCGAGACGCCCACCGCAACCCTGCGTTACGCCCTCGCCCCTGACCCTTCAGGCATCGAGGCGATCGAGGCGACCTTTGCGGCCTATGACCGGATGATGGCGATCCTCGCCGAGGTCGCCCCCGTCGGCGCCAACCTCGTCTCGCTGCACGCCCAGGCCTACGAGAAGATCCGCAAGGAGACCGGCCTCCCCGCACGGCTGGTGACGCTCGGCCTGCGCGACCGTGCCAATTACATCGCAGGCGCCGCCGTCCGCCGGATACCGCTCGACGACAAGTTGTTTGCGATCAAGGGCCCAACTTCACTGACCATTAGCACTGTTAGCGGACGCGTCTTGGTGCCGTTCGATGTGCCGGGATATGTCTCAGGCTGGGAAAGCCCCTTCCCGGCGCATTTGATCTCGGATGGACGCGGCTACGAAATCCACATCGCCGTCAAATCGAAATCAGCACAACCGGAGGAGAAGACCATGCTTCACGAAGGCATCCTTGCGCGCATGGGCCGGCTTCTTGCCGCCATCGCGAGCCAGACCATCGACAATGTCGAGAACAACAACAAGGTCGCGCTGGTCAAACAGGCGATCCGCGAGATCGACGCCGGCGCCGACGAAGCGCGCTACGCGCTCGGCAAGTCGCGCGCCGAAGAATTCCGCCTGAAGAAGCGGCGCGAAGAACTGGATACCGAAACGACCAATCTGAACGAAAAGATTCGTCTCGC
Organism: Bradyrhizobium sp. 33ap4; assembly: GCF_032654765.1. Lineage (NCBI taxonomy): Bacteria > Pseudomonadati > Pseudomonadota > Alphaproteobacteria > Hyphomicrobiales > Nitrobacteraceae > Bradyrhizobium > Bradyrhizobium sp. 33ap4. The sequence continues at coordinate 46,561 of NZ_JAUMTJ010000006.1, forward strand.
ACTTGCGGAAAATCGCGAGGATCTCGCGCGCGCCGGCGTTGCACGGCAAATTGATCTGGAGTCGCAGGTGATCGCGCTGGAACGCGCGATGGATTTCATCGAACTCGAAATCGACGAGCAGACCAAGGCGCTGCAGGCCATGCTCGGCGCGCGCCGCGAGGCGGAGACGCGCTTGGCCGATCTCGAACAAAGCCTGATCCGCGAGGCCCAGGACGAAACCAGCCGGGGCCCATCGACGACCAATACATGGAGTGCTGAGCGCGCCATGGCGGCGATCGCCCGGGTCACCGGTGTTCCCGCCTCCAGCGTGCTCGGCGACAAGGAGCTTGACGAACTCGATCGCCTGCATCGCGAAAAGGAAATCGCGGCGCGGCTTGAAAGGATCAAGTCAGAAAAATGAGTGCAGTTGGCGACATTCTGCTCGCCCCCGACGTGCGGCCCTTCGCGGTCGCGGCCGCGATCATGGTGGCACTTGGCGGTATCGAACTGCTCAGCACCATGATCGGACTTTCGATCAGCGAATTGATCGGCAAGGATTTCGCGGTCGAGGCCGAGAGCCACAATGCTCTCAGTGGCCTGTTTCTCTGGATCAACGCCGGACGGCTTCCCCTCCTGATCCTGATCATCCTGATCCTCGGCATCTTCTCGATCGGAGGCTTCCTGCTTCAGGGACTGGCGCATGCCGCAGGCACCGCCATCCCGGTCTCGCTTGCCGCGGTGGTTGCTGCCGCAGGCAGCATCCCCGTGATCAGAAATACCAGCCGCGGCCTCGCCCGCGTCATTCCGCGCGACGAGAGCTATGCGGTCAACGACAGCGACTTTGTCGGCAAGGTCGCAACCGTGTCGGTCGGCCCGCTCGATCAGGGCCTGCCCGGCCGGGTCCGTCTCAAGGATGTCTTCGGCAACTGGCACACCGTGTCGGCGCGTGCCAGCGCGGAGTCCGAGGCATTGCCGGTCGGCGCCAGCGTGCTGCTGGTCGATCGCGATGCCAAGGGCTTCATCGCGATTGCCGCTCCAGCCGACCTCGTCGAACAACAACGATCTTCCAACAGGGCATAACACATGTGGGAACTTGCTGTACCCGTCGTTATTGGCGTCATCGTCATCCTCGTTATCGGTCTCCTGTTCGCAAAGCTCTACAAGCGCTCGACGCGCGATGAGGCCTATGTCCGCACCGGCCTCGGCGGCCAGAAGGTGGTGCTCGACGGCGGCTCGCTCGTGCTGCCGATCTTCCACTCCACCGCCGCGGTGAACTTGAAAACGCTACGGCTCGAGGTCGCGCGCGGCGGCCCGGACTCGCTGATCACCAAGGACCGCATGCGCGTCGATATCGGCGCCGAGTTCTATCTGCGCGTCAAACCCGACGCGTCGTCGATCGCGCTCGCGGCGCAGACCCTCGGCAACCGCACCAATGACGCGGCCGAGCTGCGCGAGCTGGTCGAGGCCAAGTTCGTCGACGGCCTGCGCTCGGTCGCCGCGACCATGAACCTCGAGGAATTGCAGGAGCAGCGCGCCACCTTCGTCAAGGCGGTGCAGGACGCGGTCGGCGCCGACATCCAGAACAACGGTCTCGAGCTTGAATCGGTGTCGCTGACGAAGCTCGACCAGAGCGACATCAAGCACTTCAACCCGAGCAATTTCTTCGATGCGCATGGTCTCACCACGCTGACCAAGATCACCAAGGAGCGTGAGCAGGAGCGCAACCAGATCGTCCGCACCACCGAGGTCAACATCGCCCAGCAGGATCTGGTGGCGCGGCAGACCACGCTGACGATCGAAAGCACCAAGCGCGAGGCCGAGCTCGCCCAGCAGCGCGACATCGCCAACAAGACCGCCGCGATGCGCGCGCAGACGGCGCAGGTCGAACAGACCGCGCTGCAGAACGAGGCCGAATACCGCATCCAGCAGGAGCTCGCGGTCGCCAACAAGCAGACCGAGGCCAACCAGGCCCGCGACACGCGCAAGATCGAGGCCGATCTCGCGGTCAAGCGCCGCAACACCGAGATGGAGCGCGACCTTCAGATCGTCGCGCAGGAAAGCGCGATCGCGGTCGCGGCCAAGAGCAAGGAGCAGTCGGAGGCCCAGACCATCGCCGAGACCGCGCGTGCCGTTGCGATCGCCGCCGAGGAAAAGGTCACCACCGCCCGCGCCACCGAGATCGCCGAGCGCGACAAGATCATCAACGTGATCGCGGCGCGCAAGGCGGCCGAGACTGACGCGATGCCGATCACGGTGATGGCCGAGGCGGAACGCCAGGCCGCCGCCAACAAGGCGGAAGCCACCAACGTGCTCGCCAAGGCCGATGCGGCGGCTGCCACCACCCGCGCTGCCGGCGTCAAGGCGCTCGGCCAGGCCGAAGCCGAGGTCGCGACGATGAAGGCGGAGGCGCGCAACAAGCTGAGCGCCGACATGATCGCCTACGATCTCAACCTCGCGCGGATCAACGTGATCCCGAGCGCGCTCGCCGAGGCGGTGAAGCCGATCGAGAAGATTTCCGACATCCGGATCTTCGACACCGGCAGCATGCTCGGTCGCGGCGGCGCCAACGGCCACGCCAACGGCAATGGCGGCCTCGGGCTCGGCGACGGGCTCGCCGCGCAGCTGCTGTCGGTCTCCGCATTCAAGCCGATGATCGACAAGATCCTCTCGGAGGCCGGCTTCCCCGCCGGCTCCGACGCACTCACCAGCCTGACCAGCGCGCTGGCGCAGCGCAAGGCCGAGGTCACCGAAACACCGACGGTGGGCATCGAAAGCGCGCCAACCGCGCTGGTCGGCACCATTACGGGCCAACTGGCGCCTGCTCCCAAACCGCAGTGACAGCTTTCAGCCAAGTCTGACTCTGGAAGAGCCCGCCGATCCCCTTCGGCGGGCTTCTGCTTTTGGCGTTATCGGGAAACGGGTGGGATCGGGCCTCTTCCAACCACACACTACCGGGCAGTCGAATGATCAAGGATTCCGTCATGTCCGCCGATACGCCTCGCCTGCCAGCCACCTTCAACCGCCTGGCCTGGTCCAATCTCGCCGCGCAATCCGCCGAACAGGTTGCGCTTGCGGCTGCGCCCATCGTCGCCGTGCTGCTGCTCGGCGTCGGCGAAGGCCAGACCGGCCTGTTGCAGACCGCACTGACGCTGCCCTTCATCCTGTTTGCGATTCCCGCCGGCCTGCTCGCCGACCGCGTGTCGCGGCGCTGGGTGATGGCGGGCTCCGAAGCGCTGCGCGCGGCCGCGCTTGCCGCGATCCTGCTGTTGCTGTGGCTGGGCGCGATGACGCTGCCGCTGCTCGCTTTGCTCGGCTTCATCGCGGTCTGCGGCACGGTCGCCTATAGCGTCGCTGCGCCGGCGCTGGTCCCCTCGCTGGTGACGTCACAGCAATTGCCGGCGGCGAACGCCCGCATCGAGCTCGCGCGTACCGTCGCGTTCGCCAGCGGCCCCGCGCTCGGCGGCGTGCTGGTCGGCTGGGTCGGTGCCGCGCCCGCATTCGGCTTCGCCGCGGCATTGTCGGCCATCGCGGTCGTGCTGCTCGCCGGCATCTACGAGCCGGCGCGGCAGCCTGCCCCGCGGCGCCATCCGTTGCAGGACATCAAGGAAGGCGCCGCCTTCGTAATGCACCACGCCTTGCTGCGGCCGGTGTTCATCACCCAGTTCATCTTCAACACCGCGTCGTTCCTGCTGCTCGCCGTGTTCGTGCCCTATGCGGTGCGCCATCTCGGGCTCAGCGCCACCGGCGTCGGCACCACGCTTGCGATGTACGGCGTCGGCATGGTGGTCGGTGCGCTGTTCGCGACCCGCGTGATGAAGCGGCTGGCGTTCGGCACCGTGATCGGGCTCGGCCCGGTTACCGGCTTCGTCGCCGCGGCCGTGATGGCGCTGACGACCTGGTTTGCGACGCCGCTGCTCGCCGGCCTCAGCTTCTTCCTGCTCGGCGTCGGGCCGATCCTGTGGGTGATCTCGACCACCACGCTGCGGCAGTCGGTGACGCCGCCCTCGCTGCTCGGGCGCGTCTCGGCGATCAACATCATGAGTTACGGCGCGCGCCCGCTCGGCTCCGCGCTCGGCGCCATCGTCGGCGGCCTCTACGGCGCCGAAGCCTGCCTCTATCTCGCGGCCGCGATCTTCGCCGCCCAGGCGCTGGTGATCCTGATGTCGCCCGCGGTGGCGCTGACGCGGCAGCCCGACATGGTCGGCGAACCCGCGCGGTGCTGATCCCGGGTCTTCTCAGCCGTCATTGCGAGCGCAGCGAAGCAATCCATGTCGCCACCTGTGGAGGAATGGATTGCTTCGCTGCGCTCGCAAGGACGGTGGAGAGACCCTAGCTCGCCAAGTACCGCTCGTATTTGCCGCCGACGACCTCGTCGGCGGCAATCGCCGGATCCAGCGTGTAGAGATCCTGCGCATGGCCGATGCCGCGCAGCACGAAGCGGCCGGTGGAGACCAGATAGTTGCGGCCGGCGGCGTCGAGCCCGGTGCGGAAATCGGTCGAGGTCAACAGCTCCCGATCGACCGAGGCGCACATCGAGGCGATCCGGCTGACCTCGTTGACGGCCGGTCCGACCACCGTGAAATCCAGCCGGTCCTCGCTGCCGATATTGCCGTAGAAGACCTGGCCGACATGGAGCCCGACATAGGCCGTGGTGGTCGGCCGGCCCTCGTTCTCGCGGCGGTCGTTCAGCACGCGGATGTTATGCCGGAATCTGTGCTCGGCCCGCAGCGCGGCCCGCTTGGCGCCTGCCACGTTCTCGCCGGTGAACATCGCCAGCACGCCGTCGCCGATCAGCTTCAGCACCTCGCCGCCTGCGTCGTGGATCGCATCGATCGAGGCCTGCGCATAATCGTTGAGGAACGGAATGATCTCGTCCGGGCCGATCCGCTCGCTGATCGCGGTCGAGCCGCGCACGTCGGAGTACCACAGCACGGCCTTGATCTTCTCGGTGATGCCGCGCTGCATGCGTCCACGCAGCACCTGCTCCGCGGTGTCCCGGCCGAGATAGACCCGCCCCAGCGTGCGGGCGATCTCGACCTGGGCAGCCGATTTGATCGCGAGCCCGAGCACCGGCACCAGGTCGCGCAGCGCCGCCATATGGTTCTCGTCGAACCCGTCCGAGCGGCGGGTGGTGTAGTAGGAGTAGAAGCAGTCCATCTCGCCGATCGTGCCGGCCTCGCCGAAGCGATGCACGAAGGCGGCGAAATGCTTGTGGCCCTTCTCCGCCAGCTCGCCGATCATCGAGAAATCGTGCGAGGTGTCGGCGAGATCGATCACTATCTCGTCATGGCCGTTTTCGAGCATGTGATAGAAGGCCGACCGCCGCCAGGTCTGGCTGGCCTCGCCGGTGCTGGTCGAGCCGTATTCGAAGATGTCGGCCTCGTTGCTCTCGCCGTCGTTCCAGCGGAAACCGCGTCCCTCGAAGATCGGATGCAGCGTATCGATGAAGACGATCGCCCGCGACAGCGGCATGCCCGCGGCCCGGCAGCGCTCGCAGAAACCGCGCAGCAGGTCGTTTTCCGGCAGGCCCGTCAAACCCTGGCGGACCAGCCAATTCATGAGGCGCAAACGGGGCGTCAGTTCCATAAGCTGGATTATGCCGGGCAATTGGTGCGGGAGGAAGGGTTGGTCGTCGCGTGACAGATGCGAACGCCAATGCGGCATTGCAAGGCCGCCCGCCTCACCATTTCGCGCGGAACACGGCCGCCGAATGGCGCCGATTCCGCTTCCTTTTGTCCGGGCCTTCGCGCACAACAGCGCATGGACAACGACGCTGGCCCGCCAAACCCGATCCGACGCCTCATGCAATGGGCGATCACCCCGCCGCAATCCTATGGGGTCTATCTTGTCGGCCTTATCCTGGTGTTCGTCCTGTCGTTCTACGCCGGCACGCTGAAGCCGACGCACTCGCCTGCCCCGCCGGCGGCCGCGCCTGCCGCGCCGCGCGGCTGATCAGACCGATTTGGTTTCCGACGTCGCGATCCAGATCCCGGCGAAGACCGCGATCAGGCCGACGACCAGATTGGCCGTGATCGGCTCGCCGACCAATTGCTTCGCAAGCAGCGCGGCGGCGATCGGATTGACCGTCATGGTGTTGGCGACGCGGGTCGGCGAGGCCCGCTCGAGCGCCAGCACCCACAGGATGAAAGCCAGCGCGCCGCCGGCTATGCCGAGATAGAGCCCCGCGATCCATTGCGACGTGCCGAACTCGCGCAGCGTCGCCAGGCTGCCGGTGAACGATCCCACCGCCACCAGCGCGGCCGCGCCGGCGCCCATGCCGACGGCAAGGAAGCCGAGCGCGCTGGAGCGGCGGATGAACGGCCGCGACAGCACGTTGTAGAAGGCCATGCAGAGCACTGCGGCGGCCATGATCAGTTCGCCGCGCCATGCGCCCACTGGCGCCGCCGCCAGCCCGGATGCCAGCGCCGCCGCCGCGCCGAGCACCGCGATCGAGACCCCGATCGATTTGCGCATCGTCAGCGGCTCGAAGCCGAGCAAGGCGCCGACCACCATCGTCGAGAGCGGCAAGGTCGCCAGCGCCAGGCTGGCGCGCGCCGCCGTCGTGTAGGACATCGCGAGATTATAAAGCACGAAGAACACGCCGAAGAAGGCGACGCCGAGCGCCGCGACCGCCGGCAAGTCGTCACGCCGCGGCCACTTCGCCCCGAGCAGGACCGCGGCGGGCAGCACACAGAGAAAGCCGATCACCCAGCGCAGGATCGCCAGCGTGATCGGGTCGGCATTGCCCGCCAGGTAACGGGTGATCGCCGCGGCGGTGCCGCCGAGGCAGCTCGAGACCAGTGCAATCGCAACGCCGATCCATTCGCCCATCCCGATCCCCATGCGTTTTCGGTTCGCTTGTGGCATCTTGCCCGGCGAGATCATTCCGGCAACTACTTCACAGGTATTCATGTCGCAGCAGCGCGATTTTTCGGCCAGCCTGCGCTGGTGGCGGCAGCGCAAGGGGCACTCGCAACTCGAGCTCGCCGGGCGCGCGGATATCTCCCAGCGGCATCTCAGCTTTCTCGAGCTCGGCCGCGCCGCGCCGAGCCGCGACATGGTGATCCGGCTTGCCGCGGCGCTCGACGTGCCGTTGCGCCAGCAGAACGCGCTCTTGGTGGCGGCCGGCTTCGCGCCGGTCTGGCGGCAAACCGACCTCGCCGCGCCGGAGCTCGCCCAGATCCGCTACGCGCTCGATTTCATCCTGGCACAGCAGGAGCCCTTCCCGGCGGTCGTGGTCGACCGGCACTGGAATCTGCTGCTCGCCAATGCAGGCGCAAGCCAACTGGTGGAATTCCTGGTCGGGCCGCTGGCGCCAGGCACGGCGGTCAACCTCGCCGATGCGCTGGTCGCGCCCGGTGTGTTGCGCCCCTATCTCACCAACTGGACCGAGGTTGCCGGCTACTTCGTCCGCAGCGTCGAGGCCGATGCCGCCGCCGACGGCACCACTGCGACGGCGGAATTGCTCAAGCGCCTGCTGGCCTATGACGGTGTCGAGGCCGCGTTGGCCGCGCCGGCAAGTCCCGCATCCGGACCGGTGCTGCCGATGCTGTTCCGCAAGGGCGACGTCAGCCTGCAGCTGTTCACCACGATCGCGACGCTGGGGACGCCGCAGGACGTCACGCTGCAGGAGCTGCGCATCGAGAGCTTCTTTCCGATGGACGAGGAGACCGCGCAGATTTTTCGAAACTGGTCGAAAGCGAACACCGCCACGGCGGCTCAGTCGTAGAATTCCGGCGACAGCTTCAGCCCGTCGCGCTGCGCCTTGTCGTGGTTGATCCAGAGCTGCGCCTTCTCTTTCGTCAGCGTATCGGCGATCTTCTGCATCGAGGCCAGCGTCTGCTCCTTGCTGGCGTTCATGCTCGGCGCGCGCCGATTGTCCCAATTATCCCTGAAGTGAACGGCATCGCCGGTCAGCACGATCGCACCTGTGTTCGGCAGCTTCACCAGCAGCGACTGGTGGCCGGGCGTATGGCCCGGCGTCGACAGGATGGTGACGCTGCCGTCGCCGAATACGTCGCGGTCGCCTTCCAGCTTCGTCACGGGATGCTCGGGCTTGAAGCGCGGCGCGTTGTTGGTGCCGGGCCATTCATATTCCGCCTTCTGCACATACAGCATCGCCGCCGGGAACAGCTCGACATTGCCGATGTGATCGGGATGGGTGTGCGACACGGCGATCGCCTTGATGTCCGTCGGCTTGACGCCGAGCTGGTCGAGCTGCGCGGCGAGCGTCTTCGGCCGCCGCCAGGTGATCGCCTTCGGATCAGCCGGCGCAAGGCCGTCCGGCATCGCCGCCACCGCGTCGGGAATCCCGGTGTCCCACAGGAACCAGCCCTGGGCATGCTTGATCAGGTAGCAATTGTCGACGAAGTCCATCGACTTGCCTTCGTTGACGCCGGGCGACCAGCGTGAAATGTCACCTGCAACGCCTTCACCGCAGTTGAGGATGTAGAGCTTCTCGACGCCTGCTTTCGCCGGCTCGGCATGCGCATGCGGCAGCGCGCCCACGGCGAAGAACAACATTGCAAGACCGATTGCCTTCTTCACGTCGCCCTCCGTTGATTACGCCAGCCATTCGCGCGGTCGCAATGTGCCGTGTCGTCGCCGCCCGTGGAAGCCGTGGACATGGGTCGATCGATCAATTGAATGCGAGTGCGTGGCGGCCGCGTCGGCTAGACCATTTCCGCCGGCGCCAGCCGGCAGGTCTCGCTGCTGATCTCGACCTGCAGTGTCGCGTGGTGGATGCTGAACCGCTCCGAGAGCTCGGCGCAGACGTGATGCAGGAAGACATCGTCGTGTCCGCCGGGCCGCACCAGATGCGCGGTCAGCGCGGTCTCGCTGGTGCTCATCGCCCAGATGTGCAGGTCGTGCACCTCGGTGACGCCTTCGAGCGCGATGAGATAATCCCGCACCTGCTTGAGATCGATCCCCCTCGGCACCGCGTCGAGCGCGAGGTTGACGCTGTCGTGGGCGAGCTCCCAGCCACTCAGCAGCACCATCACGGCGATCACCAGGCTGATCGCCGGATCGAGCCACTGCCAGCCGGTCGCCATGATCAGGAGCGCGGCGATCACGACGCCGAGCGAGACACCGGCATCCGCCGCCATGTGCAGATAGGCGCCGCGGACATTGAGGTCGCTGTCGCGGCCGCGCATGAACAGCAGCGCGGTGCCGCCATTGATCAGGATGCCGAGCGCCGCGACCCAGACCACGGTCCAGCTTGCGACCTCCGCCGGCTCGCGCAAGCGATTGATCGCCTCGACCGCGATGCCGCCGACCGCGATCAGGAGCAACCCGGCATTGAACAGCGCCGCCAGGATCGAGGCGCGACGGTAGCCATAGGTGTGAGTATCGGTCGGCCGCCTGCCGGCGAGCCATGCCCCGCCCCAGGCCAACAGCAGCGCGATGACGTCGGAGAGATTGTGAACCGCGTCGGAGACCAGCGCCAACGAGTTGGCGGAATAGCCGAAGATCAGCTCCGCGACGACGAAAGCGGTGTTCAGCGACGCGCCGACCGCAAAGGCCGTGCCGAAACTGTCGGGCGCGTGGCTGTGCCCGGCATGGGAATGCCCGGCATGTCCGTGAGAATGACCGCTGTGGTCGTGGTCGTGATTGTGCGCCATGGCAACCGTCGCCCAATGTCGTCGGCGACGGTTATAGCGCGGTGAAATGTGGATACTATCACACCGCGCACTGAGCCCCCGTAGCCCGGATGGAGCGCAGCGCAATCCGGGATCACTGGTGATCCGGCGCGAGCTCCCGGATTTCGCTTCGCTTCATCCGGGCTACAACACCGTTACTCCACGCCGCGATTGAACTTATTCGACTTCGGCAGGCCGTGGGCGAGCCGGCCGGCGTCGGCGCGGTTGCCGCGCCAGTCGGCCAGTTCCTTCATGGTCATGCTGTGCTCGCGGCCGGCGGAATCCTTCCAGCTCAAGCCGGCCTTGGCGTCGAACACCGCAACGTCAGACAGCGACGCGCTGGTGTATTTCTGCAGGCGCACGCCGCGGCCGCGCGCCATCTCCGGCACCTGGTCGAGGCCGAACAGCACCATCTTGTGGTTGGTGCCGATCACCGCAACGGTGTCGCCGTTCACGGTCGTGATCGCGCGGGCCTCGTTCGGCATCTCGACATTGAGCACCTGCTTGCCCTTGCGGGTGTTGCCGACGCAGTCCTCTTCCTTGACGACAAAACCCTGCCCCTCGCTGCTCGCGATCAGGAACTTGCGCTCGCCCTTGTTGACGAACAGCGAGATGATCGCGGCGTCCTGCTCGAGGTCGATGAACATGCGGATCGGCTCGCCATGGCCGCGGCCGCCCGGCAGCTTTGCCACGTCGAGCGAGTAGAACTTGCCGTTGGTCGCGAACAGCAACAGCTTCGAGGTGGTCTCGGCAAAGAACGAGTGCTCGAGCTTGTCGTCGGTCTTGAAGGCAAGCCCCGAGAGGTCCTCGACATGGCCCTTCAGCGTCCGTACCCAGCCCTTCTCTGAGATCACGACGGTGCACGGCTCGCGCTCGACCAGCGCTTCCTCGATCGCGGCGAGGTCATGCTCGGGCGCATCGGCGAAGGTGGTGCGGCGCTTGCCGAGCGGCGTCTTCGGCCCGAAGATATCGCGGACCTTGCGCACCTGATCGCTGACCTTGGCCCATTGCTCCGTCTCGGAACCGAGCAGGCCCTCGATGCCCTTCAGCTCCTTGCGAAGATCTTTGTCCTCGGTGCGGATCTCCATCTCCTCCAGGCGGCGCAGATTGCGCAGGCGCATGTTGAGGATGGCATCGGCCTGGATCTCCGTGAGCTTGAAGGTCTTCATCAAGACCGGCTTCGGCTCGTCCTCGGTCCGGATGATCTTGATCACCTTGTCGAGGTTCAGATAGGCGACGAGGTGGCCGCCCAGCACTTCCAGGCGGTGCTCGATCTGGGTCTTGCGGAATTTGGTCCGCCGGACCAGCACGTCGCGCAGGTGGTCGAGCCATTCACGCAGGCACTCGGCAAGGCCGACCACCTTGGGGATGCGGCCCTTGATCAGCACGTTGAGGTTCAGCGAGATCTTGCTTTCCAGCTCGGTCAGCCGGAACAGCGACTCCATCATCAGCGCCGGATCGACGGTGCGCGATTTCGGCTCGATCACGAGCCGGACGTCCTCGGCCGACTCGTCGCGGACGTCGGCGACCAGTGGCAGCTTCTTCTCGTTGATGAGCTCGGCGATCTTCTCGACGATCCGCAAGTCGGAGGCCAAGCGGTCTTAGGAAGACAACTATAACACTCAACTCCTTGGCTCACAGAACGACATGGCTACGATCCGACTTGCCCCGTGGTGTAGGCCTCGACGATCGCTTCCTTGGAATCGACCACGATGCCGCCGGTCGGGAAGTCCGGGCCCTTGACCCATTTCAGCAGCGCCTTCGACTTGGCGTCGGGCTTCTCGATCAGATGCAGCGCGGCGTCGCAGAGCTCGGCGGCGTTGTGCGGCGGAATCGAGGTCGCCATGCCGACCGCGATGCCCTGCGCGCCGTTGGCGAGCAGGTTCGGGAAGCCGCCCGGCAGCACCACCGGCTCTTTCGACTGGCCGTCATAGTTGAGACGAAACTCGACGCCGTCCTCGTCGATGCCTTCGAGCAAGAGGCGCGCGACCTCGGTCATGCGCGCTTCGGTGTAGCGGTAGGCGGCCGGGTTGTCGCCGTCGATATTGCCGAAATTGCCCTGGCCGTCGACCAGCGGGTAGCGCGAGGAGAAATCCTGCGCCAGGCGCACCATGGCGTCGTAGATCGCCTGGTCGCCGTGAGGATGGAACGAGCCCATCACGTCGCCGACGATCTTGGCCGACTTCTTGAACGCGGCGCGCGGGTCGAGCCCGAGCAGGTCCATGCCGTAGAGGATGCGCCGATGCACCGGCTTCAACCCGTCGCGGGCGTCCGGCAGCGCGCGATGCATGATGGTCGAGAGCGCATAGGCGAGATAGCGCTCCTCGAGCGCATCACGCAGCGGCACCTCGTGAATTTCGGCCGGCTCTTCCGGCGGTATCTGTCGTTTTCCCATGGGGAGGCGTTAAACCTTAGCGCTGAATCGGGCAAGCCGCGAATCAGCGGGAATTTAAGGCCCGAATCGGCCTTACGGAACCGCGCTCCGGCCCCGCCGCCGCGTCACGGCGTTGATAAATCCGTCGCGGGCGTCGGAATGGCCCTGGCCGCGGGGCTCCAGCACGTGGCGGAGCAGGAACAGGCCGGTGATCTGGAAGCCGTCGAGCAGGTCCTGGTCCGACCAGCTGTTGGCGCCGCCCTCGCCTTCGCGCAGGAACGCCGGCAGCGGCAACAGCCGGTCGCGCCATGGCTCGCCGGCGGCGCGCGACACCGCGCCGCCGGATTTCGGCGACACATAGATCAGGTCGGTGGTCTCCCCGGTGGCTGCGCAGTTTTCCAGGTCGAGCCCGAAGCCGAGCTCGGTCAGCATCGCGAGCTCGAACCGGATCAGATGCACGGCGGCAACGCCTGCGTCCTCGAAATCGTCGAGCGTCCCCTCCAGCATCTCGTAGATGTCCTCATGCGGATCGCGCTCGGGCAGTAGCCGGGCCAGCGCCGCCAGATGCGTGACACCATAGACCGCATGCGACGAGCCGAGCAGCGTCGCAGCGCGCAGCCGCGTGCCTTCCAGCGCATACATGCCGAGATGCTCGTCGAGCCGCGCCCGCCACACCGCGGTGACGCTGTTGCCGGGCTGCAGCAGCGGCCGCATCCGCGAGCTGGCGCCGCCGCGCACCAGGCCGAGATGGCGGCCGTGCTCGCGCGTCAACAGCTCGACGATGGCGGAGGATTCGCCATGCCGCCGCACGCCCAGCACGATGCCTTCGTCGGTCCATTCCATGTGCGGAGTCTAGCAGGATTCCGCGGATGAACGCAGCTTTCCGCACGCGTCATTCGCTACGCGTTGAACCAGCCCCGCGCGTCGCCGGTGAAGGAATAATACAGCCCGGCCGTGGTCAGGATGCATGACACCACCTCGATGGCGCTGTCGATCTCCATGCCCCTTGCGCCGATGACCTGCACCAGGGACATCACCGACAAGACAAGCACCGCGAGCAGCGCCCAGCGCGGCCAGTTCTTGCGGTGCTGCGCGGCAAGCCGGACGAAATACATCAGGAGCAGGATCATGCAGCCGGCCGTCAGGGTCTCGCCCATGATCACCTGCTCGGTCTTCAGGACGGTCGGCGTGCGGTCCTGGAACGCCACCGACAGCGCATCCAGCGTCAGCGACATATAGAGCAGAACCTCAAACCACAGCACATTTCTGGGCACGTTCATGCAAGCGTCGACTCTTATTCCTTGGGGAATTCCAGTCCCATTTCCTTGTAGCGGTCGGGATCGTCACCCCAGTTCTCGCGCACCTTGACGAACAGGAACAGATGCACGGGGACGCCCATGATCTCGGCGATCTCGGCACGCGCCTGCGCGCCGATCGACTTGATGGTGGCGCCGCCCTTGCCGAGCACGATCTTGCGCTGGCTCTCGCGCTCGACAAAAATCGTCTGCTCGATGCGGATCGACTTGTCCTTGCGGTCGGTCCAGCTGTCGGTCTCGACCGTCGACTGGTACGGCAGTTCCTGATGCAGATGGCTGTAGATCTTCTCGCGCGTGATCTCGGCCGCCAGATGCCGCATCGGCGCATCCGACATCTGGTCCTCGGGATAGAGGAACGGCCCCGCCGGCACCAGCTTGGCGAGCGTCTGGCGCAAATCGGCAACGCCGTCGCCGGATAGCGCCGAAATCATGAAGGTGTGCTCGAAGCGCATCCGCTCGTTGGCGGCCTGCGCCAGCGCCAGCAGCTTTTCGCGCTGCACGAGATCGACCTTGTTCAGCACCAGGATCTTCGGATGCGCGACGGTTTCGAGCTTGGCCAGGATCGCGTTGGCCTCTTCGTCGAGGCCCGACTTCGCATCGAGCAGCACGCAGACGAGATCGGCGTCGTGCGCGCCGCTCCAGGCGGTCGATACCATGGCGCGGTCAAGCCGGCGCCGCGGCGCGAAGATGCCGGGCGTGTCGACCAGGATGATCTGCGCGTTGCCTTCGATCACGATGCCGCGGATCAGCGCGCGCGTGGTCTGCACCTTGCGCGAGACGATCGTGACCTTGGAGCCCACCAGCGCGTTGACCAGCGTCGACTTGCCGACATTGGGCGCACCGATCAGCGCGACGAAGCCACAGCGCGTCGCGTCCCCTTGCCCTTTGGCCTCGTCAGTCATTGGTGCCGACGCCTTCGCGCTCGATCATCGCGGATGCCGCCGCCTTCTCGGCCGCGCGCTTGTTGCCACCGAGGCCCTCGGCGGAGGCCAGGCCCGGCAGGTCGACCGCAACGCGGAATTGTGGATCGTGATGCGGACCGGTGCGTTCGACCTCGCGATAGACCGGCGTCGGCAGCCCCTTGCCCTGGGCCCATTCCTGCAACACGGTCTTGGGATCGCGCAGCGGCCGGCGCAGCTTGTGCATCCGTTCGGTCCAGTTGCGCTCGACGAACTGGCGCGCAGCCTCGTAGCCGCCGTCGAGGAAGATCGCCCCGATCACCGCTTCGCAGATATCGCCGAGCACGGACTTGCGCAGCCGGGCGCCCTCGACCGCCTTCACCATGCCGAGCTTGATGTCCTCGAGCAGCCCGAGCGCCTTGGCGACGTCGGCGCAGCTCTCCTTGCGCACGAGGTCGGCGAGCCGCTTCGACAATTCGCCCTCGTCGGCCTTGGGGAACGACCGGAACAGCATGTCCGACACGATCAGCCCGAGCACGTGGTCGCCGAGGAACTCCAGCCGCTGGTAGCTGTCGGCGCGGTTGCGGGTGGCGGGCTTCAGCGCGGAGACGTGGGTGAACGCGGTGGTCAGCAGCGCGGGATCCTGGAACGTGTACCCGATCCGCGCCTCGGTGCCGGCGATCGCGGCCTTCTCCTCAGCGGCCTTGGCCGCCTTGCTGCGCCGCTTCTTCGGCGCGGCTGTGCCGTCGGCGGCAGGCGTCTGGCTCGGCTCGCCGGTCGGCGCTGGATCGTTGATGGATGCGGTATCGTCGTTCATCGCACGATAGAGAATAGGCGATTCCACCGCACGGCAAGCGGCCAGCGCCAGATCATCCAGGCCTGCTCGCCCTCGGCGATCGAGAAGAAGATCATCTGGGCTCGCCCGATGATGTTCTCGAACGGCACGTAGCCGACCTGCGACAGGAAGCGGCTGTCGGTGGAGTTGTCGCGGTTGTCGCCCATCATGAAGAAATGCCCGGGCGGAACGGTGTAGACGATGGTGTTGTCCATGTAGCTGTTGTCGGTGCAGTCCAGCGTCTCATAGCTGACGCCGTTCGGCAGCGTCTCCTTCCAGCGCTTGACGCGGGCGGTCGCATCCGCCGAGCCGCAGGGATCCTCGCCGACGAAATCGCTCAGCCGCTCCCGCTTGATCGGCTCATCGTTGATGTAGAGCAGCCCGCTCTTCACCTCGATGCGGTCGCCGGGCAGCCCGATGACGCGCTTGATGTAGTCGGTGGAGTCATCCCGCGGCAGGCGAAACACCACGATGTCGCCGCGGTTCGGCTCCGAGCCGAAGATGCGGCCCGAGAAAATGTTCGGCGAGAACGGGATCGAATAGTGGCTGTAGCCATAGGAATATTTCGAGACGAACAGGTAGTCGCCGACCAGGAGCGTCGCCTTCATCGACCCGGAGGGGATGTTGAACGGCTGGAACAGGAAGGTGCGGATGACGAGCGCGATCAGAAGAGCATGGATGACGACGCGGATGGTCTCGCCCAAGCCGCTTTCAGATTTGGTCCCGGTGGTCACGCTCATTGCTTTCTCAATTCCCGTGGACATGATGTCCACGCGGTGGCAGAACGTTCTCTTCGCGCGAAGCGTTCGGCCTTCGCGTGAGGAAAATGGCCTTGATTCTGATCTTGAGGGCAAATTCCGGCCTAAACCCGGAATCAGCGTCTCGCTCGATATAACCCTGCGGCGTTTTAGACGGTTGTTCGCAGGGGTGCAATCAATCGCCGCCTCAAAACTTCGCAATTCATTGAAATATCAATGATTTTTTAGTTTGCTGAAGTTTTCCGGCAGAATCCGGCACCGCGGGATCATCTGGCGGGGGCAACCGCCGAAATTATGACGAAGGCCTGGGCCAACGGCCAATCGTCGGTGATCGAAAGGTCGATCTGCGCCTGCATGCCCTCGGGCGTCAGTTCCTGCAGCCGGGCCAGCGCCCCGCCGGTCAGCCGCATCGACGGCCGCCCGCCCGGCAGGTTCACGACGCCCATGTCCTTCCACCACACCCCGCGCCGGATACCGGTGCCGAGCGCCTTGGAGCAAGCTTCCTTGGCGGCAAAGCGCTTGGCGTAGGTTGCGACCACCATCTTCTCGTTGTTGGCACGGCGCATCGCCTTGGCGCGCTCGGCGTCGGTGAAGATGCGATCGAGGAATCGCTCGCCATGGCGCTCGATCACCTTGGCCACCCGGGTGATGTCGATCAGGTCGGAGCCGATGCCGATGATCATGCGCTGACGCCACCCTGCGCCCTGGCGCGGCCGCGGTCCATCGCCGCACGCATCTCACGCACCGTCCCGGCGATGCCGACGAACAGTGCCTCGCCCATCATGAAATAACCGATGTTCAACTCCCGGATTTCGGGCAGCGCGGAAATCGTCTCCGCGGTGTCATAGTCGAGCCCGTGGCCGGCATGGACCTCGAGCCCGGCCGCCTGCGCCAGCCTGGCACCGGCGACGATGCGCTTCCATTCGGCCTCCGCCTTGTCCTGGTGGCCGTCGACCACAGCGTCGCACCAGCCGCCGGTGTGGATCTCGATCACGGGCGCCTTCAGCTTCGCGGCCATCTCGATCTGCCTGGGATCGGCGGCAATGAACAGCGAGACGCGGATGCCGGCGTCACCCAGCCGCGCGATGAACGGCGCCAGTGCGTTGTGCTGGCCGACCACGTCGAGGCCGCCTTCGGTGGTGAGCTCCTGGCGCCGTTCCGGCACCAGGCAAACCGCGTGCGGCTTGGTGGCGAGCGAGATCCGCAGCATGTCGTCGGTCGCCGCCATCTCGAAATTCAGCGGCTTGGAGATCTCGGCCTTGAGCCGCGCCATGTCCTCATCGCGGATGTGGCGGCGATCCTCGCGCAAATGCGCGGTGATGCCGTCGGCGCCGGCCGCGATCGCGGCAAGCGCCAGCCGCACCGGATCGGGCCGCGCTCCGCCCCGGGCGTTGCGAAGGGTGGCGACGTGATCAACATTGATACCGAGACGCAGCGGCGGAGTTTTGGACATCTCTTTGACCTGCAATCTAGCCCGTCATGTGCGGGCTTGACCCGCGCATCCATCCTTTTGGAAAGATGGGTTGCCGGGTCAAGCCCGGCAACGACGAGACGTTACCCATTGACGCGCTCGACCCGAGCGACGACGGCCTTGGCGCGCAACTGGGCGATGATAGCGCTGAGATGCTTGAGGTCATAGACCTCAAGATCGATGGTCAGCTCCGTGAAATCGGGCGATTGGCGCGACATGTGGATGTTGTCGATATTGCCGTCGTGCTCGGCGATCACGGTCGCGATCTGGGCGAGGCTGCCGGGCTCGTTGACATTGTGGACCAGGATACGGGCCGGGAAGCGCTGCGGCATGGTCTCGTCGATATCCCAGCGCACGTCGAGCCAGCGCTCCGGCTCCTCCTCGAAATCTTTCAGCGCCGGCGACTGGATCGGATAGATCGTGATCCCCTCGCCCGGCGTGACGATGCCGACGATCCGGTCGCCCGGCACCGCACCGCCGTTCGGCGCGAACTTCACCGGCAGGTCGGAATTGATGCCGCGCACCGGGATCACCGAGGTTGCGCGCGCCGGGTGCGGCGGGTTCTGCGTCTTCAGCTTGGCGGCGAGACCCTTCTTGGCACCGTAGCGCACCAGCCGCTCTTCCTTGTAATCGGGATACATCGCGCGTGCGACGTCGGAGGCCTTGATCTCGCCGCGCCCGACCGAAGCCATCACGTCCTCGATCGAGCCGCGCGCGAGCCGCGGCAACGCACCCTTCAGCTTGTCGTCGGCGTATTCGATCTTGGCACGGGCAAACAGGCGGTCGACGATGCGGCGGCCGAGGCCGGCATACTGGTCGCGCACCGCGTCGCGGGTGGCACGGCGGATCGCAGCCCGCGCCTTGCCGGTGCGGGCGAGCGCCTCCCAGGCCGACGGCGGCGCCGACTGTGCCTTCGAGGTCAGCACCTCGACCTCGTCGCCGTTCTGCAGCTCGGAGGACAGCGGCGCGAACTTGCCGTTGATCTTGCAGCCGACCGCGCTGTTGCCGACACCGGTGTGAACGGCATAGGCGAAATCGATCACGTTGGCGTTGCGCGGCAGCGCGATCAGCTTGCCCTTCGGCGTGAAGCAGAACACCTGGTCGTGGAACAGCTCGAGCTTGGTGTGCTCGAGGAATTCTTCCGGATTGGCGCTTTCCGAGAGGATGCCGATGGTGTGGCGCAGCCAGGCGAAGGCGTTGGACTCGTGCTTCAGCCGCTCGTGCGGCGAGCCCGCGCCCTCCTTGTAGAAGGCATGCGCGGCGATACCGAACTCGGCGATCTGGTTCATGTCCTCGGTGCGGATCTGCAGCTCGACGCGCTGCTTGCCCGGCCCGATCACCGTGGTGTGGATCGAGCGGTAGTCGTTCTGCTTCGGGGTCGAGATGTAGTCCTTGAAGCGGCCCGGCACCACCGGCCAGGTGGTGTGGACGATGCCGAGCGCGCGGTAGCAGGCGCCGACATCGTCGAGGATGATGCGGAAGCCGTAGATATCGGACAGCTGCTCGAAGCCGACCGACTTGCGCTCCATCTTGGTCCAGATCGAAAACGGCTGCTTGCGGCGGCCGAATACCCGCGCGGTGATGCCGTTCTTCTGCAGGTTCTTGGAGAGCTGGGTTTCGATCTCGCCGATCAAATTGCGGTTGCGCTCGGCCAGCGAGTCGAGCCGCTGCTTGACCACCGCATAGGCCTCTGGATCGAGCACGAAGAACGAAAGGTCCTCGAGTTCCTCGCGCATCTCGTGCATACCCATGCGACCGGCCAGCGGCGCATAGATATCCAGCGTCTCCTCGGCGATGCGGCGGCGCGAGGCCGGCGGCACGAATTCCAGCGTGCGCATGTTGTGCAGCCGGTCGGC
Source organism: Bradyrhizobium sp. 33ap4 (assembly GCF_032654765.1). Classification (NCBI taxonomy): domain Bacteria; kingdom Pseudomonadati; phylum Pseudomonadota; class Alphaproteobacteria; order Hyphomicrobiales; family Nitrobacteraceae; genus Bradyrhizobium; species Bradyrhizobium sp. 33ap4. Next base: position 65,690 of record NZ_JAUMTJ010000006.1, read on the forward strand.
GAGCTTGATCAGCAGCACGCGGACGTCGTCGGCGATCGCAAGCAGCAGCTTGCGCAAATTCTCGGCCTGCTTGGCCTCGCGCGATACCAGTTCCAGCCGCTTCAGCTTGGTCAGGCCTTCGACCAGTGCGCCAATCTCGTGGCCGAACACATTGTCGATCTCGGCCCGCGTCGCCTCGGTGTCCTCGATCGTGTCGTGCAGCAGCGCTGCCACGATCGTGGCGTCGTCGAGCTTGAGGTTGGTGAGGATCGCGGCGACCTCGAGCGGATGCGAGAAATAGGGATCGCCGGAAGCACGGGTCTGCGTGCCGTGCGCCTTCATGGCGTAGACATAGGCGCGGTTGAGCAGGTCTTCGTTGGTGTCGGGGTTGTAGGAGCGGACGCGCTCGACAAGGTCATATTGTCGCATCATTCGCGTCCGCGGCTTGGCCGGCCTCTCCGCCGTGGACGACGTCGGCGCCACCGCGACCATTTCGGTTGCAGCTTGCATCTGGATGGAACTGCGGCGTCGATACGCCATGAACTCGCTGCCTCTCGCGCGGGACCGGAACGTCCCACCTTTCCTCAATCTAGTGCGCTTTCCAATGAAGCAGCACCCCGCGCGGGCCCTGGAACCATTCAATTTCCCGCGTCCGCGTAGGACGCACCGTAACAGCAAAATTGTCAACAAAAGCAAAGGCCCGGAGCAATGTCCGGGCCTTCGGCAAATCTGTTCGAAACGACGGCGAGCTTACTCGTCTTCCTCGGGCTGCTCCTCCGGGGGCGCCAGACCCTCGAGGCCCTTCAGCAGCTCTTCCTCGGTCATCCGCTCGACCGCCACCTCGGTGTCGTCGGCGTCGACGCTGGCACCGGCGGAACCGATCAGCGGCACGGTGTCGGGCTCGGGCTCGTCGACCTCGACGAACTTCTGCAGGGAGTGAACGAGTTCCTCTTTCAGGTCTTCCGGCGAGATCGTCGAATCGGCAATCTCGCGCAGCGAGACGACCGGATTCTTGTCGTTGTCGCGATCAACCGTGAGTTGCGACCCCGAGGAGATCATCCGGGCGCGATGCGCGGCCAACAGGACGAGGTCGAAACGATTGTCGACCTTGTCAATGCAATCTTCGACGGTGACGCGAGCCATCTCGAGGCGCTCCGTGGTAAAAGGGACCGAACATGTAGGTTATGAGGGTTAGTTATAGGCCTAGCCCCGGTTTCGCAAGGTAAAATTTGTGATTTGCCTTCCGAACAGGCTCTGATAACCCGGTCTGACGGGGGCCAGAAGGGCCGGAGCGTCTGACGACATGGCCAGGTTGCTGTCCCAGGCGAGTAAATCTCTTCATTGCAATGTCAAGGGTCTAGGCTTTTTGCCCTCGCCTCACCATAATTGCGGTGGTGACTGTCGTGGGGAAAGATTCACAGAACTTTAGGCAGCAACGCCGGAAATTGCGCGCGGTTGATCACCGCCGCGCTAAGAACACTAACAACCACGCGAGAACACTTTGATGTCGTCACCTGTTTCCAACAAGATCGCGCTCTTCATCGACGGAGCGAATCTTTACGCCACCGCAAAGACGCTGGGCTTCGACATCGACTACAAGCGCCTCCTCAAGGAGTTCCAGAGTCGCGGCACCCTGCTCCGTGCGTTCTACTACACGGCGATCATCGAGGATCAGGAGTATTCGTCGATCCGCCCGTTGATCGACTGGCTCGATTACAACGGCTACACCGTCGTCACCAAGGCGACCAAGGAATTCATCGACGCCAGCGGCCGCCGCAAGGTGAAGGGCAACATGGACATCGAGCTCGCCGTCGATGCCATGGAACTCGCCGAGCACATCGACCAGATGATTCTGTTTTCCGGCGATGGCGACTTCCGTTCGCTGGTGGAAGCAGTGCAGCGCCGCGGCGTTCGCGTCACGGTCATCTCCACCATCGCCAGCCAGCCGCCGATGATCGCTGACGAGCTGCGCCGCCAGGCCGACGTCTTCACCGACCTCGTCGAGTTGCAATCCAAGCTTGGCCGTGATCCGTCCGAACGCCCGGCCCCGCGCGAACCGCGCCACCACTCCCCGCAATTCCTGCAGCGCGCGACCACCATGGCCCCACGGGGAGCCGATGACGATTTCGACGAGTAATCTCGTCGCTGCTGCTACGCGCCCCGACAGCAACTGTCAGCTTTGTGTCAGGCTGGCCGACTTCCGCGCGCAGGCGCGCGCACTGCATCCGGACTGGTTCAACTCGCCGGTGGAATCGTTCGGCGATCCGAATGCGCGGTTGTTGATCGTGGGGCTCGCGCCGGGCCTGCAGGGCGCCAACCGCACCGGCCGTCCCTTCACCGGCGACTACGCCGGTGATCTGCTCTACGCGACCTTGCTCGAATATGGTTTTGCCAGCGGCGTCTATCAGGCGCGGCCGGACGACGGCCTGAAGCTGGTCGACGCCCGGATCAGCAATGCGGTGCGCTGCGTGCCGCCGCAGAACAAGCCGCTGCCGGCCGAGATCAACACCTGCCGGCAATTCCTCCGCGCCACCATCGCCGCGATGCCGAAGCTGCGCGCGATCGTGCTGCTCGGGCGAATCGCCCACGAATCGACTCTCAAGGCACTGGATGTTCGTTTGGCTGCCGCGCCCTTTGTGCACGGTGCCGTGCATAGTGCGGGCAAATTCAAGCTCTACGACAGCTACCACTGCTCGCGCTACAACACGAACACGGGCGTGTTGACGACCGATATGTTCCGCAAGGTCTTCGCGACCGTGCGCAAGGAGCTCGGCTAGCGCCCCTTCCGGTATCCGCTTTGCGAACCGCTATCCAAAGCATGCAAATGCTGGACGCTCGCGCGACTTCGGAATAATAGAAAATACCCCTGAATTGCCCGACGTGTCAAGTTGCCTGGGTGAACGCCGGCCGCCGCCGGCTACTTTGCATGGGGTTGTTTTCGATATTCTGGCAGCGCGACCTGCGACGGCCCCATAACTTCGTATTGCTCTAGTCTAGCTAGTCCGACCGCGGATTGGCCTTCAGCCATTCCAGCACATCTCCGGCGTTCCGGTCGGGCGGGAACACCGGATAGAACACATGCGTGATGCGCGCGTCGTCGATCACCAGCGCGAGCCGCTTGATCAGCGTCAGGCCCGCCACCGACATCGTCGGCAACTTCAACGTGTGCGTCAGTTCCAGCGCTTCGTCGGACAGCACCGGGAACGGCAGATGCAGGCGCGAGGCCATCTCGGTCTGGTAAGCGTTGCTTTGCGTCGACAGCCCGAACACCTGGGCGGCACCGGCCGCCTTCAGCTCGGCGAACAGATCACGGAATGCGCAGGTCTGCGGGGTGCAGCCGCGGGCGCCGGGGATCATATCCCAATCGTCGACCAGCCCGATCTTGCCGAGCTCGCCGGTTCGCGGATAGGCGAACACCACGGTGCGGCCCTTGAGCGCCGACAGCGCCACCGCGGTGTCGTCGGTGGCACGCAGCCTGACCGGCGGGATCGTCATGCCGGTCAGATGCCCCGCGCCGCCGTCATCCGTCGGCGCCGGAATCTTGCTCCAGTCGACGTCAGTAAGGCTCGATTGGCTCATGACCCAAATCTCCCTCGGTCGTCATTGCGAGCGAAGCGAAGCAATCCATAGAGACGCGCACTGGACAGATGGATTGCTTCGTCGCTTCGCTCCTCGCAATGACGACTTGAACGCTATCCCCGCGCCCGCATCAGGCGGCCCTTCTCGCGGCTCCAGTCGCGCTTCTTCTCGGTCTCGCGCTTGTCGTGCAGCTTCTTGCCCTTGGCGACCGCAAGCAGCAGTTTGGCACGGCCGCGCTCGTTGAAATACAGCTTCAGCGGAATGAGCGTCATGCCCTCGCGGTCGACCGCTCCGAGCAGCTTGTTGATCTGCTTGCGATGCAGCAGCAGCTTCCGCGGCCGCTTCGGCTCGTGGTTGAAGCGGTTGGCCTGCAGATATTCAGGAATATTGGCGTTGATCAGCCAGATCTCGCCGTTCTTGGAATCCGCATAGGATTCCGCGATCGTGCTCTTGCCGTTGCGGATTGATTTCACCTCGGTGCCGGTCAGCGAAATGCCGGCCTCGATCGTGTCCTCGATTGCGTAGTTGAAGCGGGCCTTTCGGTTTTCGGCAACAACCTTGATCGGGCGTTCGTTCTTCTCGGCCACTTTAGCTCTTCTTGAGGAGGTCGCGGATTTCCGTCAGTAGCACGACTTCGTCGGACGGCTTCGGCGGTTCGGCGGGCTTGGCCTCATCCTTGCGTTTGAACTGATTCATGAAGCGGACGACCATGAACAGCACGAAAGCGACGATCAGGAAATTGAGCGTCAGCGTCAGGAAGCTGCCCCAGGCCAGCACCGCGCCCTGCTTCTTGGCGTCGGCGAGGTTGGTCGCGTTCACGGCCTTGGAAAGCCCGGTGAAATAGTTGGAGAAGTCGAGTCCGCCCGTGATCGCGCCGATGATCGGCATGATGATGTCGCCGACCAGCGAGGTGACGATCGCGCCGAAGGCTGCACCGATGATGACGGCGACGGCGAGGTCGACGACATTGCCCTTCATGGCGAATTCGCGGAATTCCTTCAGCATGCCCATCCCCTTCTGCTCGACATTGCGCACGGCACTGTTCACGGCGGTCGCGGTCCGGCTCAGTTGATCAGGCCGGCATGGACCATGGCGCTGCGGACCGCCTGGCGGGTCGCTTCGGTGACCGGCACCATCGGCAGGCGCAGCTTCTCGTCGAGCTTGCCGAGCAGCGACATCGCGTATTTCACCGGCGCCGGATTGCTCTCGATGAACAGGTTGGTGTGCAGCGGCATCAGCTTGTCATGGATCTTCAGTGCCGTGGTGACGTCGCCCTTCTGCCAGGCGGTCTGGAACTCCGAGCACAGCCGCGGCGCGACGTTCGAGGTCACCGAGATGCAGCCGTGGCCGCCATGGGCCATGTAGCCGATGATGGTGGCGTCCTCGCCGGAGAGCTGGTTGAAATCCTCGCCCATCGCGGCGCGCTGCTGCGAGACCCGCACCATGCTCGCGGTGGCGTCCTTGACGCCGGCGATGTTCTTCAGCTCGAACAGCCGCTTCATGGTGTCGACCGACATGTCGATCACCGAGCGCGGCGGGATGTTGTAGATGATGATCGGAATGCCGATCGCATCGTTGATCGCCTTGAAGTGCTGATACATGCCTTCCTGCGTCGGCTTGTTGTAGTACGGCGTCACGACCAGCACCGCGGTGGCGCCGGCCTTCTCGGCGTGCTCGGCGAGCTCGATCGCCTCCTTGGTCGAATTCGAACCGGCGCCGGCGATCACGGGCACCCGGCCCTTGGCCTCCTCGATGCACCACTCGACCACCCGCTTATGCTCGTCGTGGCTCAGCGTCGGGCTCTCGCCGGTGGTGCCGACCGGCACCAGGCCGTGGGTGCCCTCGGCGATCTGCCAGTTCACAAGGCCGCGGAAGGCGGCTTCGTCCACCGAGCCGTTTTTGAAGGGCGTCACCAAGGCAGTGAATGATCCCCGGAATTTTGTCTTGGCTGCCATGGACTTCCTCCAAACGCTTCAGGCTAAAGGCTAGGTCGACGGACCTTTGTTGTTGGCGCGCTTCACGTCCGTGCGACCGGCACCCGGTTGTTGCGAAACGCCATGAAAGGCAATTCATATCGGGTCTGGCGGACAGGCGAAAGGGCCGTACCGTACCTATTCCCAGCGGTAATCTGCGGCGCGCGAAATCGTTTCCAGCCGCGATTTTGCCGTTGTGCTGGCGCAAACAGCCGCACCGGCAGGCTTCTTAGTATTTTGTGTACGTTTTCAATCAAATAAGAACCCATGGCCCAAACGACCAGATGATTCGGGGCCGCAGAGGACTTCTGTGATCCGTTCCGTTCGTGCAGGCACATTGCGGTCGACGGCGCTGGCGACGAGCCTGGCGCTCGTTGTCGGCCTTGCCGCCATCACGGCCGATGCCTGGGCCGCCGAGGATGCTCCAACCGCGAAGCCGGCTGCCCAAGACGCGGCTTCCAAGGGCGCCGCCTCCAAGACCACGCCGAAGTCCACGGCTCCGAAGGCGGCGGCTTCAAAGCCAGCGGCAATCAAACCCGGCGCCGCCAAGACTGACGCTGCCAAGACCAACGCTGAAAAGACTGACACTCACAAGACCGAGGCTCACAAGACAACGTCGTCCAAGTCCGGCGCGGTCAAGACAGACGGAGCCAAGGCCGCTCCCGCCAAGACCGAAGCTCACAAGGCAACGGCTCCGAAGCCCACGGAATCCAAGGGCACCACGTCCAAGACCAACACATCCAAGACCACCGCGGCCAAGCCCGCCGCTCCGGCTGCAACGGGAACTGTATCGAACAGGTCGGTGCCCGCGCCCGCACTGGTTCCGGCAACCCGCCAGCATGCCGCGCCGATCGCGCGCAAGCCGGTGCTGCCTGCGGCCGTGGCCGCGACATCCTCGACGTCGCAGTCGGACAAGGAAGCGCTTGCAAGCGTCGTCGAGCTGCTGCGCAAGCGCAAGCCGGCGGACGTCACCGAGGCCGAGGCCTCGATCTCAGATCCGGTCGCGCGCAAGCTTGCCGAATGGCTGATCCTGCGCAGCGAGGACAACGGCGCCTCGGTCGAGCGCTACCGCGCCTTCCTCGATGCCAATCCGAGCTGGCCGTCGCAGACCTTCCTGCGTCGCCGCATCGAGGCGTCGCTGTGGGACGACCACCGCGACGACTCCGCGGTCTGGGCCTGGTTCCAGAATGAATCGCCGGTCTCGGCCAAGGGCCGGCTCGCGCTCGCCAAGGTGATGATCGGACGCGGCGACCGCGGCAATGCCGAGCGGCTGGTCCGCGAGGCCTGGCGCAACGACGGGATGAGCGAGGATACCGAAAACACCGCGCTTGAGCTGTTCGGCTCCTTCCTGACTGCCGGCGACCACAAGGCACGCATGGACACCATGCTGTACGGCACCGACAACGAGGCCGCCGGCATGCGCGAAGCCAAGCGCCTTGGCTCCGGCTACGTGGCGCTCGCGAAAGCACGCATCGCCGCCACCCGCAAGGGTTCGAACCTGCGCGCGCTGCTGGAAGCCGTGCCGAGCGAACTCTCCGGCGACACCGGCTACTTGTTCGCCAGGATCCAGTTGCTCCGCCGCGAGGAGAAATTCTCCGAAGCCGCGCGGCTGATGCTGAGCGCACCGAAGGAAGCTTCCCGCCTCTACAATGTCGACGAATGGTGGATCGAGCGCCGGCTGCTGGCGCGCAAGATGATCGACACCAACGAGTTTCGTACCGCCTATCTGATCGCGCGCGACGCGGCGCTGCCGGCCCGCGACATCTACAAGACCGAGCAGGAATTCACCTCGGGCTGGATCGCGCTGCGCTTCCTCAACGATCCCGCCCTCGCCGCCCAGCATTTCGCGCGGATCGGCGTCGGCAGCGCCAATCCGACCGCGCTGGCGCGTGCCGGCTATTGGCAGGGCCGCGCCGCCGAGGCCGCCGGCCGCGGCCAGGAGGCGCGCGCCGCCTACGGACGCGCGGCCGAGCAGTCCACCAGCTATTACGGCCAGCTCGCGCGTGCCAAGCTCGGCCTGCCGCAGATCGAGCTGAACAGCGCGCCGCGCGGCCGCGGCGCCGAGCGGCTGGAGATCGTGCGCGCGGTGGCGCTGCTCTACGAAATCGACGCGCGCGAGCTCGCGATCCCGATCTTCGGCGACATGGGCGACAATGGCGATCCGGAAGCCCTTGCCGGCCTCGGCGAGCTCACCGCGCGCCACGGCGATGCCCGCGGCATGCTGCTGATGGGCAAGGCCGCGCTCAACCGCGGACTGCCGTTCGATCATTACGCCTATCCGGTCAACGGCATCCCCTCGTTCCGCCAGGTCGGGCCGGAGGTCGAGCAAAGCGTCGTCTACGCGATCGCGCGCCAGGAGAGCGCGTTCAATCCTGCGGTGGTGTCGCCGGCCCAGGCCTACGGCCTGATGCAGGTGACGCCGGACGCCGGACGTTACGTCTGCAAGCGCGCCGGCATCGGCTTCGACCTCAACCGGATGAAGACCGATCCGGTCTACAACGCGATGCTCGGCGCCGCCGAGCTCGGCGGCCTGCTCGAGGACTATCGCGGCTCCTACATCCTGACCTTCGCCGCCTACAATGCCGGCCGCGGCAGCGTGCGGAAGTGGATCGAGCGCTATGGCGATCCGCGCGATCCCAAGGTCGACGCGGTCGACTGGGTCGAGCTGATTCCGTTCTCGGAGACGCGGAACTACGTCCAGCGGATCATGGAAAACCTGCAGGTCTATCGCGCCCGGTTCGGCGGCGGCACCAAATTGCAGATCGAGGCCGATTTGCGACGCGGCGCCAGCGTGGAATGAGCCGGCGCAACCGGTTTTCAACAGGCTGGGCGACCGCAGCTTCCAGCCTCGACCAAAGATCCAGCTAATCTATTGTTATATCTTGCATTTTAAGCAACCGCGCGCTCCGATACGAGCCGATCGGCGCGGTTTATAAAGGCTTGGGGACGGCCGGCGGCCGAGCTGCCCTCAAATCACCTTGGCGCAATCTGAATCTGCCGCTTGCGGCTCAGCGCCCTCTCGGGCATATCGGCGCCATTGGAGACGTGGCCGAGTGGCTGAAGGCGGCGGTTTGCTAAACCGTTATAGGCTTGTAAAGGCCTATCGAGGGTTCGAATCCCTCCGTCTCCGCCAGCCAACTATTTGTCCAGCCCGGAGACATGGGTAACAGGTCGTGCCTAAGACATGGTGACAACCTCGTGCGAGAGCATGGTCAAATTCATCTCTCAGAATCGCGCCCATTTTCCGAAACTTGAGACGGCGATCAGTTCGACCGTTACTGCAAATATGACCAAGGCTGGATAAAGAAGCGCCGCCGGGACAATGCCATTTCGAGCCCGGCGACGTACTTTTGGCGTGCTGAACGGCGCTCCCTTAAAGTTCAATCTCGATTGCCATGTTCGCGCGCACAAGGGTGGTCAAGCCCGCTTTCAATCTCTTCGCTTGCCAGGTCTGGAAAGCTGGATCGGCGTTCAGCTTGTCAACCGCCGCGCCATAAGCCGAAAACGTCTCAAAATTTACTGAGAAAACGAAATTGCCGGCTTCACCGACGGCGACAGACCAGAACCTTGGTTTGCCACCATGCTTGCGCCAAAGCCCGGCACTCTCCTTTGCCAATTCGAGTATTCCTGCGAGGTCACCGCCTGGATTCGGCTTGACCACGTACTGCACGACTACTGCCATGCTACCCTCCATTGAAATTACAGGAGGAGCGCATGCGAGGCTGTTTTTCGGTCGTGGGGTTTGATCTAGGTCAAGCAATCCAGCGACGCGACATGGGTACTTAGCTGCCCCGGCGCGAACCGCGATGGCATAGTGCCTGCACTCTGGACCGTGCTGGGGATTTCAGTGTCCCAGTTCAGGAAGGAAACGCCGCCGGGCGTGTATTTTTGAGACCGGCGGCGTACTTTTTGGGGATTCGATCAGATCCAGTCGGTTGCCCAGCCGGGCAGACGACGCGGAAGCGGCCTATCGAGCAGGCCAGCGAACAACACGGCGAGCGCCGCACCTTTGATGGCGCCTTCGCCGTTGCTCCATCCGAAATGGGGGACCGCCGAGGCAATCGCCCATATCCAAAACGGTGTTGGCGTGCGACCGCTGACTGTGACTTCGAAAGTATTTTCCAGTTCTCTTGTTCGCCCGGTATTGTCCATAAGCCGCAGAAAAAGCAGCCCTTTACTCACTCTTGAGCGGCGGTCCTAAGAGGGTCGTCCTGGAGGAATGCCGGCATCGGCCCCTGGCCTGGACCGGTTGTCACCTCCGCGTGAATGAAACATCATTCCCGGCTCCGCGAAGCGAGCACGCAACAAACCGCGCCCAAAGTCGGATCGTAGCCATGTCGTTCTGTGAGCCAAGGAGTTGAGTGTTATAGTTGTCTTCCTAAGACCGCTTGGCCTCCGACTTGGTTCTGCGTAACGCCCAGCTTCGCCGATCCGCCGACTTGGGTCCCTGGTTACGGCAGCGCTTCTCATCCAAGGCAGGCAGGCTCGTGGTCGCAACTTCGCTGGCTTGCATGGTTGTTGTGCTGGCGATCGCTGCTGCCCCGCGGCCGGTCTCGAGCGCTGCGCTTGGCAGCGAGTGGCAATGTAGCAAGGCAGCGTTTGTCCTGACGACCTGCCGTCAAGCCGACCCCGCCCGTTCATAGCAAGCAGCCGCATTGGGACGTACGGTAGCGACGTCAATTGGCTCTGGTGAAACCATTTGTCCGGCGGCTCCGTAACTGGAGCGCCGGCCTATTTCTTCCATTTTGGCACTACGGGCCGGCTGGGGCCGTTCGGTCTTTCCCAGTCACGAACGGCCCCACTTTTAGGCCCATCCATGAACCGCGTCAGCTTTCCCTCGGCTTGATTATTTGGCATCAAATGATCAAGGCGCCCGCGCGAAGAATCCGCCGGCCGGTCGAGCTCGAGCTGAAGGCGAAGAAATAGATGGATGGCCCAAGTCGCGGTCTCAGGTCAGCGATCTGTTTCGCGCTGGTTCTCGTTCTGCCTGCTGCGCAGACGCCGCCGACGCTGCATTCGCGGGACGAGTGGCGTGTGGTTGACAAGGAATGCCGCGACGTCTTGCCTGCGCAGGCAAAGATACGGGCGTGCCTCAACCTGCTGAGCGATCGACGCCTCTCGACCGCTTATCTTGCGTCGATCACCGGCGAAATATCGAGCACCTTCCAAGGCTTGCGGGACTACGGCAACGCAATCAAGTACAAGAAGATCGAAATTGAACGTACCTCGGCGAGGCAACCTTCTTCGTCGGGTGACGCACTTCCTGCCAGTCTCGGTGCGATGTCTCTGCGTTACACGGAGCTCGGGACACTCCAGGCGCTCAATCGCCAAACCAATTTCGGCAGTCAGTCGGATGAAGCGCGCCGAGGCGCCACTGAGGAGCAAAGCAGCTACAACCTTGCGCTTCAGTACAACCCGATGAACTACAGGGCATATCGATACCGGGCTGAAATTCGCAGCCAATTCTGCGACAGCGCGTCCGCCGCTCAAGACATGGAAGCAGCGGTCAGGTTTGCCGAACAGGCGGGAGATCAGGACGCCGCGCGAGACTACAAGCGCATCACGCTGGGTGCTTGCGTTCCGGCGTGGCGGCGAGACTAGTCCGAGCCATCAAACTGTCGCCCCCCCTGGCGGCACACGCCGCGCCGCACCGCCCCGACAGTGTTCTTACGGACCCCCAACTGGCAGGGAACTTGCGATGTATCCGTGAATAGTTCGGCGCCAGCTGTTCTCGGTGTGCCGAACTCAGACATTCGGAGCACGCAAATGAACATGCATCATCGTTTTGAGACAGCTGGCGGACGTAGCGGACGCGAGTCGACGGTCAGCAAGATGCTGTCCGATCTCGTCCTGGCCTGCCGGCAGATCGAAGCCGACATCGCGACCGAAGAAGCGCGCGTGGGAATTTATGACCGATCGGACGCGAGGTATCCGATTTTGGCAAGGTCGCTCAATGAGCGGCACGCCAATCTCAAGGGAACGATTGCCACGCTCGAAAAGCGCGTCGCCGAGAGATCTCAGCACAAGCTGGTGACCGACGCAGCATAGCTCGGTCTTTTGACCAGCTCCTTGCACGCGGGCAGAGCGATCGATGCGATGAAGCATCAGTGCGGCGGCGACGACGTCAGCCGCTGCCGCGGGTGGATGGATCGAGGTTTCGGTTCTCGCCGGGCGGGATCGGGCCAAAGCCCGGATATACGTACCGGTCCGGAGACACGACCTGTTCACTTGGACGGATGATGAGGTGCTGTCGCCCGCGACGATGATGCGCCTTTGCGGCGTCAGCATCCGCACTCCACAGGACCACAAGGGGCAACGTCAGGGCTAAGGCAACAGGCAAGCAAACACGCAAGGCAACACGCATCACGATCACTCCGTTTCACCGAACAGGTGATCGCCGAGCGTAGCGCTGTATTCTGCCCTGGCTTCTCACATGCGATCAAAACAGCGAGATCGGCGATCCGTCACTTCGTTATCGCGCACCGATCGTGATCTTTAGCGGCCGCGGCAAGGCTTGCGCGCAGGCGACACCGAGCAGCGCGAGGCCGCCGCCGATGACGTGGAACGGCCTGACCGGCTCGCCGAGCATCACGATCGCGGCCGCGGCCGTCAGCACCGGCAAGAGATTCATGAAGATCGCGCAGCGGTTCGGGCCGAGCTGCGCGACGCCGCGGATCCAGAGGAACGGCAGCACGACCGAGGCGAGCGCGCCGGCATAGACGATCAGCGGCAAAGTCTCGGCGTTGACCTGACGCAGCGGCGCCGGCGTCGCGAGGAACGCGGGAAACATCACGGCCAGCGCGCACAGCGCCTGCATGTAGGTGGATTGCCATCCAGTGATCGGGAGATTCCAGCGTTTCAGCAGCACGCCGTACAGCGCATAGACGATCGCGGCCAGCAGCATCAGCGCGTCGCCCGCATGCACGCCGTTCTGCAATAACGACGACAAGTGGCCGCCGCTGACGAGATAGACGAGGCCCGCAAACGACAGCGGCGCGCCCCAGATCATGCCAAGCGTCGGCGGTTCGCCGAGCAGCGCGGCACTGAGGGCGACCGTCAAGAGCGGCGTCAGCGCGGTGAACACCGCCATGTTGGTCGCGGTGGTGGTCTCGGCCGCCAGATACGACAGGCTCTGGAACAGGCACATCGCAAGAAAGCCGAGGATCGCGAGCGGACCAAGATGCGGCCAGATCGCACGGCGATTGCGCCAGGCGCCGCGCGCCACAAACGGAGACATCAAGAGCACCGCGACCAGCAGGCGATAGAAGGTGATCGCCTGCGGACCGATCGTGTGCGCCGAGAGGCGAGAAACGATGACGTTGCCTGCCCACAGCACGATGGCAACGAAGGGATAGAGAAGTGCGACTTTCTGCTTGAACATGACCCGGCAGCGCGTTGGTGAAGGACGCTCCAGCAACTACCTGTCGCGCTAACGTCCGTCTCACGCTAGAATGACCTCACCTAGTGAGATTGGGACATGCGAGATGAAGACGTGTTGGACGAGCTGACCACACGGCACCTCGACTATCACGCCACGGCGCGGCCGATGGCGGCGATGGAGATCGAGTATCCGAGCGGCGCGTCGACCGGCCTGCACGCGCATCCGCGCGGCCAGCTGCTCTATGCGATCGAGGGCGTGATGGTCGTGCGCTGCGCTGAAGGCACCTGGGTGGTGCCGCCCAACCGGGCGGTGTGGCTCGTGGCCGATCTCGCGCACGAGGTCCGGATGTGCGGCGCGGTCAAGATCCGCACCGTGTTCGTGGACGCCGACGCGGCTCCCAATCTGCCGCGGGCCAGCTGCGTGTTCGCGGTCTCGCCGCTGCTGCGCGAATTGTTCGTCGCCGCGATGCGCGTCCCGCTGGACTATGCGCCCGCGACCTCCGACGAGCGCCTGATGCGCGTGCTGCTCGACCAGCTGCGCGAAGTCGATGTGCTGCCGCTGCACCTGCCGATGCCGCGCGACGAAAGGCTCGCGCGGATCTGCGCCGCGCTGGTGGCCCACCCGGACGATGGCTCCACGGCGGAGCAATGGGCGCGCCGGCTGAAGCTGACGTCGAAGACCATCCATCGTCTGTTCGCCAGGGAAACCGGCATGACGTTCGGCGAATGGCGTCAGCAGGCCCGCCTGCTGTTCGCGCTCGAACGCCTCGCGCGCGGCGCCCGCGTGATCGATGTCGCGCTCGATGCCGGCTATGCCAGCCAGAGCGCCTTCACCGCGATGTTCCGCAAGCATTTTGGCCTGCCGCCCAACGCGTTCTATCGGTAAGCCGTCCACTGCCGCTGTGCTCCGTCTCCCCGTTCTTACGGGAAGAGGGTTGGGGTGAGGGCTGCATCCGCAAAACAACTTCGAGTTAGACTTGTGGAGATTCCCCCTCACCCGGATCACATTGCGCTTCGCTCCATGCGATCCGGCCTCTCCCCGCACACGGGGCGAGGTGAAGCAGAGTCCGTTGCTCGACCTGGCATAATCTCGTCGCGTTTAGTGCTCCGCCGCCGACTGGGCCTCCGGTCCCAGGATCCATTCCCTTAACGCCGCGATCTTCGGAAGCGACTGCCGGTTGTCGGGACAGACGAGATAGTAGGCGAACTCCTCCAGATGCGCAGTCTCGAGCAGCTGGACCAGTTCACCGCTCGCGATCTCATTTGCCACCATCGCGGCCGGCAGCAGGCCCGCGCCTTGCCCCGTCAGCACGGCCTTCAGCAGAAGGCCGCTGTCATCGAACGAGGGTCCGCGCGGCGTGCGAACCTCCGCGATGCCGTTGGCCTGAAACCACAGGCTCCACCCCTTGCGATCGGCGTCATGCACCTGCGGCCAGCCCGCGAGTTCGCCCGGAGATGCCGGCCGGCCAAGTCGCTCAACCAGCGACGGCGATGCCACCGCCACCATCTCCACGGTGACGACGCGGTCGCTGCGCAGCCCCGGATAGCGGCCAAGGCCGTGGCGCACCGCGACGTCAACGCCGCTGCGCGAGAAATCGACCACTGTGTTGCTGGTGACGATCTGCAGATCGATCTCGGGATGCGCATCCTGGAACGAGGCCATGCGGGGCACCAGCCAGGCCGACGCAAAGAACGGCGTGACGCTCACCGTGAGCGTGCCGACATCGACCGATGCCGCGACGCGGCGCGAGGCATCCGCGATCTGGCGAAACGCGTTGCGGATCGACGGCAGATAGTCGCGGCCGGCGTCGGTGAGATAGATGCCGCGCGGAACCCGCTCGAACAGCTTCACGCCGAGATCGGCTTCGAGCGTCTTGAGCATCTGACTGACCGCGCCCGGCGTCACGCATAGCTCCTCGGCCGCGAGCTTCACCGAGAGATGGCGAGCAGCGGATTCAAACGCCTTGAGCGCGTTCAGGGGTGGAAGCCGGCTTTCCATGATTTAGATTTTCTAATCTGAATTGCCCAGCAAATCTGGTTTGCCAACTCGGCGTCCCGGGCGCCTTATCAGCTTAATCCGATGCTGAAAGCCGCGTCAACGCAGAGAAAGTCGAAATCATGGAACTTAGATTTTCTAACCTTCTTTGCCGCTCCCGACGGCTCCGTTTTCTTGATGGAGCCAAGCCATGACTGAGGTCGCAAGCAAGCTCGGCCTCCGCGAGATCGCTGCCGGCGGCCAGACCGGCCCGCTCGTCGAGCGCATCAACGCGTCGCAAGCCGGCAGCCTGCCCGGCCTGCTGGACTTTCAGTGGCTCGAAGCCGGACGCGGCCACATCCGCGGCCGCTTCGAGATTGCCGCAAAACACTTCTCGCCGCACGGGCTGCTGCACGGCGCAAGCATCGTCGCATTGGCCGATACCGCATGCGGGTTCGGCTGCCTCGCGTCGTTGCCGGACGGCGCCATCGGCTTCGCCACCGGAGAGTTGAAGACCAACTTCATCGGCGCCGCGCGCGAAGGCGGCATGAGCTGCGAGGCGCGCCTCGTTCACGCCGGGCGCACCACCCAGGTGTGGGACGCCGAGATCCGCACCGAGGCGACGGGCAAGACCATCGCGCTGTTTCGCTGCACACAGATGCTGCTCTACCCGCCGAGCAAGGCCGGTGGTCATGCGGCACAGGGAGAACGATCATGAGGAATGCCGTCATGCACGCCGGTTATCAACGCGCCAAGCCGTTCTACGGCTGGTACGTCGTCGCAGCAGCCTTCGTCGTGACGCTGATCGGCTTCGGCAGCGCCTACACATTCTCGTCCTTCGTCGAGTCCCTGCAGCGGGAGTTCGGCGCCTCGCGCGGCTCGGTGTCGCTGGTGTTCTCCTTCGCTGGCTTCCTGTATTTCGGCCTGGGGATGATCTCCGGTCCCCTTGCCGATCGCTGGGGCGCACGCAGGCTCGCTGGCCTCGGAATGGCGCTGGTCGGTCTCGGCATGGTGCTGGCGGGACAGGCCCAGACCATCCTCCAGGTCTATGCCGCCTACAGCATCGGGATCGGCGCCGGTGTCG
Organism: Bradyrhizobium sp. 33ap4; assembly: GCF_032654765.1. Classification (NCBI taxonomy): domain Bacteria; kingdom Pseudomonadati; phylum Pseudomonadota; class Alphaproteobacteria; order Hyphomicrobiales; family Nitrobacteraceae; genus Bradyrhizobium; species Bradyrhizobium sp. 33ap4. The sequence goes on from NZ_JAUMTJ010000006.1 coordinate 81,660, forward strand.
GTTGCGCCTACGTGCCGACCTTGGGCGCCGTGCAGCGCTGGTTCGTCAGGCGGCGCGGTTTTGCGTCGGGCCTCGCCGTCAGCGGGATCGGGGTCGGCACACTGGTGATGCCGCCGCTCGCGACCTGGCTGATCACGAGCCTCGGCTGGCGCGATGCCTATGTCGTGCTGGGCGTTGTCGCCGCCGTCGCCGGGATCGGTGCATCGCTGCTGATCGCGGACGATCCGCGCCGCTACGGCACCGGACCGGACGGCGATCCGCTCGAGACGGTATCGGGCGCGCCGCTCCGCCAGGGCGTCTCGATCCGCGCTGCGGTACGGAGCGCGCGCTTCGCCGGGCTCTATGCCGCCTGCCTGATCAGCGCGTTCGGCGTATTCGTGCCCTTCGTGCACCTCGTGCCGTTTGCGGTCGATCATCAGGTGGCGCCGACGCTGGCCGTGCTGTTGCTCGGGATGATCGGGGTTGGCAGCACGGCCGGCCGGTTCTTCCTCGGCGGCATCGCCGACCGCGTCGGCCGCGATGCATTCCTGGTCGCGATGTATCTCGGCATGGCCGTCTCGCTGGCGATTTGGGCGATCGCCGGCACCTTCTGGTCGCTCACGGTCTTCGCGCTGCTGTTCGGCCTGTTCTATGGCGGCTGGGTCGCGATCCTGCCCGCTGTCGTCACCGACCATTTCGGCGGCCGCAATGTCGGCGGCATCATCGGCATCCTCTACACCAGCGTCGCGGTTGGCACGCTGCTGGGCCCGAGCGCCGCCGGCTTCGCCTACGACATCAGCCACAGCTACTTCATTCCGGTGGCGATCAGCGCGGCCGCCAACCTCGTCGCCGCCCTCATTGCAATGGCGACCATGCGAACGGCCTCGCCGATCGCCTCGGTTGAGCAGGCGTGAGGCCCTCATGACGGTCGGTGACCCCCGTGCTACGCTCGGAGATCACCGCCCCATCGTTTCGAGACCTCCGTGATCGCTCGCCTCGCCATGACCAATGCCTGGACTTATCGGCGAGCCGACAGGGAAGACATCGTTGAGCTGGCATCGTGGCGCGGCGCCGGCTCGCTTGGCCTCAAGCCGCACTTCCATGACGAGAACCAGATCGTGCTGGTGCTGTCAGGGTCGCGCGCCTTTCGCATCGGCGGCGCGACCGTCACCGTGCGCGCCGGCCATGCCGCGCTGATTCCGGCCGGAATGCTGCATGCGCCGATGACGATGTCGGACGAGGAAACGGTCTGCCTGAACGCCTACGTTCCTGCCGGCCGCGTCTGCTCATCGGTGCGGATCATCCGTTTCGGGCAGCGTTGGCGGAACGTCGACGAGATCTCGCCTGGGCACGTCAGCGAGATCGCCGACGACATCCTGTCGTGCGCGCCGTCCCACCCCGCCGGGTGCACCGACAAGACGAAGCTCGGCATCACGCTGACCGAGAGCGTCGCGCCGATCGGAGCGATTGCCGCCGGCTTCGGGCGAAGCCGCGAAGGCTTCAGCCGCATGGTCAGCCGCGAGCTCGGCATCCCGCCGCATACCTTCCGTCTGCTGGCCCGGCTCAATCTTGCCCGGCAATTGCTGCGCGCCGGCGCCCCAATCGCAGCAATCGCGGCCGATGCGGGCTTTTCTGACCAGAGCCACCTCACCCGGCTGTTCCGCCGCACCTTTGGCACGACGCCGGGCGTCTACTGGCGCGGCTGAAGTGACGTCACAGACGTTCCAGACCGATTGGCGCGCCGCCCGCTAGCCTGCTCACCCTCAAGAGGGTGAAGGATGGATACCCAGACAAGTCTTCTGCTGCTGGCGGCCGGGGTCGCCGGAGGGATCATCAATGCACTGGCGGGCGGCGCCACACTCATCACCTTTCCGGCGATGCTCGCTGCGGGCCTGCCGGCCGTCATCGCCAACGCGTCGAATGCGGTGGCGATCTCGCCGGGGCATTTGATCGCGGCGCTCGCCGATCGCGGCAAGCTGCCGCCGCCGACGCGGCGCACGATCAGCTTCGTCGTGATCGCCACGGTGGGCGGCGCGGTCGGCGCCGGCGTGCTGTCGCTGCTTCCCGAGCGGCTGTTTCTGCTGCCGGTGCCGGCCTTGATCGCATTTGCAACGCTGTTGTTCGGCTTCGCGCCGCAGATCCAGGGATGGACCGTCGAGCGCCACAAGGCCGCGGCCTTGCCCTCGACCAGCGCGAGCGGTGCTGTCCTGGGATTGTCGTGCATCTATGGAGGCTTCTTCGGCGCCGGTCTCGGCGTCATCCTGACCGCGGTGCTGTCGATCACCGAGCCCGGCGACATCAGGGCGATCAAGGCGTTGAAGAACCTGCTCGCGACCTGCGTGTCGCTCGCTGCCACATTGATCTTTGTCTTGCAGGGAGCAGTGCGATGGCCGGAGACCCTGGCGATGCTGCTCGGCGCCATGGTCGGCGGCTATGCCGGCGGTTTCCTGATCCGGATCCTTCCCGGCCACATCGTCCGGCAGTTCGTCATCGTGGCCGGAGCGCTGATGACGGTGGTCTACGCGGCGCGATACTGGTTCTAGGTGGAGCGAGGGAGCCGAGGCTCCATCGATATCGGTTGGCTTAGTGCGTCGTCATCCAGGCGCGGGCTTCACGCTGGGCGACCGCGATCTCGACATCGGACATCTGCTCGGCGACTTCGCGGCGGTGCGCGATCGCGTCAGTACGTCCCTTGAGCGCCGCCAGGTTGAACCATTTGTGCGCCGCGACGAGGTTGACCACACCGGAGCGGCCGCTCGCCCAATACATACCACGTTCGAACAGCACGTCCTGGATCGCCGTTGCGGCAACCGGGACAGCGCTTTCCTGATCGATGACCCCCTGAAACATTCTCATTCCCCTTTTTGTTGCTGGCCGCCCTCCCCCGAGCGCGGCCCCCGTCCACTGTTGAAACTACCCTGTCATTCCCTGGCTGATCTTTGATCATGCCCGGGCTGATCTCTTGATCCTCGGGATCACCGCGTGCCGTTTGCCGGCTTGTTGGGATGATCATGGCCCATCAAATTTGAAGAGCGGTTTAAGTATCGCGATGAACGGGATGTAAATCGGCGTCGCCGAGGGCGCATCGAGGAATCGCAGAAGTGCCTGTGCCGCAGGCACTTCCTTGCATTCGTGAACGCCGGTTTACCCTGGTGTTTGGGACAACGATAACCATGGCGGACATTGGCCGCGGCGCCGGCGGGTCCCACCAGGCAATCAGTTTCGAAATTGACGGAGGGGCGGCGCGACCATGGACGAGCCGCGGAGCGGCGTGCGGTCGGGTGCACAGACAAAAGCAACGCGAGGCCGTCAGGCCCAGCGTCGATCCGGAACGGGGATGGATGGGGAAAGTGGCTGCCGGGCGCGGACTGCGCGGGCCGCCGGAACGAGGGGGTCGGCGAACACGTCAGGACCAGATTTCAGCTCGGCATTCTCGCCGGTGAAATTGCGGAACCAAGCGGGCTCCGCACCGAACGAAGAAATCTCTGTTTCTTCTGCCGGACCGGTTTTGGGAAGGTTGCCCTCTCCGAAATTCGATCCAGCCGTTTGACCTGATGTCTCGCCGACACCCTCTTTCGTCAGCCAGAGCCTTGGGGGTGGGATGTGCCTCTCAGCAGTCCGTCCGCTGGCTCTCGCGACGTGCCGGCGTCAAGCCGCCGGCAATCCTCTCGAGGCGAGAGGCTTACTTCTTCTTGGCGACCTTGCGGGTCTTCTTCGCAGTCTTCTTCACTGCGCTCTTCGCCTTCTTCGCCTTCTTCGCCTTCTTTGCCTTCTTAGCCATGTTGCCCTCCAGTATGTGAGATGGCTCTACTTCGCTGCGTGCACTCGGGAATCGATATGCACTACTTCCCGAATACACCAACAGACCGAAAAAAACAGTGTCCCGCTTAAGGAAGTGTTGACGCAGCGGTGGCAACGCGCACCGCGCGCGCCGCCGTTCAAATCGACACTTCATTCACGCGACGATGCAAGAAGTGCAACAGCCGCCGACATCGGCATTTGTCAACGTTGCAGGAAATGCCTTCTGTTGTAGGCTTTTCTTGAATTCGCATTGAAGCGATCGACGCGAGATCGTCGTTGCGCTGAGTCGCGAGCGAAGACGAAAAGCGACACGTCGCCGACGCCGAGTCGTAATTTTTGGCAACGAAAAAATTTTCGTGGGAAAGACGGCTTTTGCCTCGTTTGAGGTCATCCGAACCGGATTTGCGAACGAATCGCGGCTTCTGCGATTCGGCGCCGGTGGCGCCGGCGCGCCACGAACGGAGGGTGTGAGGCAGGATCACGCCACGTTCACGCGCGCGCGACGACACCGAAGGTGACGGCAAAGGAGCATGCAAGGGAGCATGATCCGGCTGGATCATGCGCCAAGGACAACATCATTGTCCTGTTGTTCAGATGCCGAGCTTCGACTTCAAGAGGTCGTTGACCGCCTGCGGGTTCGCCTTGCCGCCCGACGACTTCATCACCTGACCGACGAACCAGCCGACCAATTGCGGCTTCGCCTTCGCTTGCTCGACCTTGTCGGGATTGGCCGCGATGATGTCGTCGACCACCTTCTCGATCGCGCCGAGGTCGGTGACCTGCTTCATGCCGCGCGCCTCGACAAGCGCGCGCGGATCGCCGCCTTCCTGCCAGACGATCTCGAACAAGTCCTTGGCGATCTTGCCGGAAATCGTTCCCTCGCCGATCAGGTCGACGATCGCGGCGAGCTGCTCCGCCGACACCGGCGAGGCTGCGATCTCGACGCCTTCCTTGTTGAGACGACCGAACAATTCGTTGATCACCCAGTTGGCGGCGAGCTTGCCGTCACGTGCCTTGTCGGCAAGGCCCGACAGCACCGTCTCGTAGAACTCCGCGCTCTCGCGCTCGGCGACCAGCACGCTCGCATCATAGGGCGACAGGCCGAAGCCCGTAATAAAACGGGACTTCTTCTCGTCCGGCAGTTCCGGCAGCTGCGCCTTGAGATCGTCGACGAAGGCCTGGCTGAACTCGAGCGGCAACAGATCGGGATCGGGGAAGTACCGGTAGTCGTGCGCCTCTTCCTTGGAGCGCATCGAGCGGGTCTCGCCCTTGTTCGGGTCGAACAGCCGGGTTTCCTGGTCGATCGAGCCGCCGTCCTCGATGATCTCGATCTGACGCCGCGCCTCGTACTCGATCGCCTGGCCGATGAAGTTGACCGAGTTCATGTTCTTGATTTCGCAGCGGGTGCCGAACGCGGTCTCGCCGTAACGGCGCACCGAGACGTTGACGTCGGCGCGCAGATTGCCCTTCTCCATGTCGCCGTCGCAGGTGCCGAGGTAGCGCAGGATCGAGCGCAGCTTGGTGACGTAGGCCTTGGCCTGCTCGGCGTCGCGGATGTCGGGCTTGGAGACGATCTCCATCAGCGCAACGCCGCAACGGTTGAGGTCGACATAGGACATCGTCGGCGACTGATCGTGCAGCAACTTGCCGGCGTCCTGCTCCAGGTGCAGCCGCTCGATCCCGATCGTGACGCTGCGGCCGCCGTCGAGCTCGAGCGACACCTCGCCCTCGCCCACGATCGGCGACTTGTACTGGCTGATCTGGTAGCCCTGCGGCGAGTCCGGATAGAAATAGTTCTTGCGGTCGAACACCGAGCGCAGGTTGATCTGCGCATTCAGCCCGAGACCGGTGCGCACCGCCTGGCGGACGCATTCCTCATTGATCACGGGCAACATGCCCGGCATCGCGGCATCGACGAGCGAGACATGTGAATTGGGCTCGCCGCCGAACGCGGTCGATGCGCCGGAGAACAGCTTCGCGTTCGAGGTGACCTGGGCATGGATCTCCATGCCGATCACGACCTCCCAATCGCCGGTGGCGCTCTTGATCAGTTTGTGCGGGGCGGCAGATGCGGTCATGGATCTCGGTTTCCGGATAAAGGATATCTGGGATGGATTGGGCTTCGCGCAACCAATCGCGCCAGTCAAGCCGCCTTACAGTCCCCTTGCAGCCCGCTGCCGTCGCCTGCGGCGGATCAGAGCCCGCGCCGGAACTGCTGGTAGGCCTTGCTCGAGCGCAGCGCGTCGGCGCCGCCCGCGATCAGTTGGTCGACCTGCTCCGGCGGCAGCGACAACCGCGTCGGGATGGCGTTCAGGATGCCGGCGCGGTCCGGTCCGAGCCGGTCGAAGCCGAGCCGCTCGACATAGATCGCGACGTCGCCGCATTTCCAGCCGGCGCCGACGCCGAGCCGGCTGCGCTCCGCCGCCGACAGCCCGCAGCGCCAGCGCTTTAGCTTGCCGGACCAGTCCTCGGCGAGCGCCGTGAAGGCGGCGTAGCTGGAGCGCACGCTGGCATCGATCGCGGTGTCGGCGGCTGCGGACACCAATTCGACGCCGTTCGGCCCTTCGAGCGTCTGCACGAAGTCGCCGGAGATGCCGCGGCCGGCGTCGACCACCAGGAACAGGATGCGCTTCAGCTTGGCCGCCTGCCGTTCGTTCAGCGGCTCGTACGGACGCTGCGCGGCGAGCAAGCCGATGCTCAGCCCCGACAGGCCGTAATTGTCGACGAGGCCGCCATCGAGCAGCTTGACGTAGCGCATCGAGCCGTCGCGGTAATGCGCCTGGGCCTCGGCGTAGGCGCGCAGCAACGGCTGTGCGTTCGGATCGTTGCGCACCCGCTCGAGCCAGGCCGGCAGCGGCGCGGCGCAACCGCCGGGATAGGTTTGCAGCACGATCGGGGCGAATGCCAGCGGCACCGCGGCCGATGCCGCCACCGCTTCGGCGACACGATACGATCTGATGTCGCTGCACAAGGCATCGAACGACGTCTTGCCGAACACGAACGGCGTGCGGTTGTAGATGTCAGACGCGTTGATCCAGACCCGCGGCCGGCGATCGTCGGCCAATGCGTCGAACCGCGCGCCGTCGAACAAATTCTGATCGAGCCAGTCGGTGAACTGGCTGTCGTTGACGCCGCCGCCGAGCGCGCGCCCGATATTGCCGAGCGAGATCCGGGTCTTCAGTCCCTCCTCGGCGTTGCGCAGCAGGAAGCGCTGGCGAAAATCGTCGAGCGCCGCGCGGCGCTTCAATCCGAAATAGGCGGCGGTGACCGATCCGCCGGAGACGCCGGAGACGAAGTCGACGCGGTCGAGCAGCGTCTTGGTGCCCGCCGCGCTCGAACGCGTGTGGTCAAGCTCCTCCAGCACGCCGAAGGAAAACGCCGCCGCGCGGGTGCCGCCGCCGGAGAACGACAGCGCGAGCAGCAGATCATCTTCGTAGGCCGGAATGTCGCGAGCGCTGCTGTTGTCGGCGAGCGCGGCGCCGAGCGGCACATTGCCGGGCAGATTGTAGACGGAGGCGCAGCCGGCAAGGCCCGCCGCCACCACGGCCACCAGCATTGCTGACAGCCATCCCCCTATGCCCGACCCACGCACGAATACTCTCTTTTGCCGCTGGCCCCCGCCCGGTTCCACTAGCCTATCACGGCCAATCTGGGCGGCGGCATGGCGGCCGAAACAGGGTTAATGCTCGCGGTGCCTCCGCACCGGCGTCCTTTAGCCGCGCTGCGCCAGCAGCGCGGCAACGATCCGCTCCCACTCGGCCTCGAGCGTGTCCTTTGCGGCCGGCTGGCCGGCCTGGCGATACCAGTAGCCGGCATTGCCGAGATCGCCTTCGACGCGATGCAGATGGGCATGCACCCAGGCCGAATTGGCGTCGCCCTCATCCTGCACGATGCGGTGCGCCTGGTCCCAATCGCCCTTCTTCGCCCACCACAACGCGGCGAGCGGCGGCGACAGCGCCGCATCGGGCGCGGTGTCAGCGAGACTGGCGCGGAAATCCGCCATCGCTCACCACCATCTAGGCGCCGTGAACCGGCCGGCCGCCTGCTCGATCACCTCGCCGAGCGAGAACAGCGTCTCCTCATCGAACGGACGGCCGATCAGTTGCAGGCCGAGCGGCAGGCCTTGCGAGTCCTTGCCGGCGGGCACGGCGATGCCCGGCAGGCCCGCCATGTTCACGGTCACCGTGAAGATGTCGTTGAGATACATCTCGACCGGATCGGCGCCGCCCTTCTCGCCGATGCCGAACGCCGCCGACGGCGTCGCCGGCGTCAGGATCGCGTTGACACCCTTGGCGAAGCAGTCCTCGAAGTCCTTCTTGATCAGCGTCCTTACCTTCTGCGCGCGCAGATAATAGGCGTCGTAGTAGCCGGCCGACAGCACATAGGTGCCGATCAGCACGCGGCGGCGCACCTCGTCGCCAAAACCATCGGCGCGGGTGTTCTCGTACATCTCGATGATGTTCCTGCCCGGTTCGCGCAGCCCGTAGCGCACGCCGTCGTAGCGCGCGAGGTTCGACGAGGCCTCCGCCGGCGCCACGATGTAATAGGCCGGCAGCGCATATTTGGTGTGCGGCAGCGACACCTCGACGAGTTCGGCGCCGGCGGCCTTCAGCCACTGCGCGCCCTCGCTCCAGAGCTTTTCGATCTCGGCCGGCATGCCGTCGAGCCGATATTCCCTGGGGATGCCGATCTTCATGCCCTTCACGGACTTGCCGATCGCGGCCTCGTAATCCGGCACGGCGATGTCGACCGACGTGGTGTCCTTGGGATCGTGCCCCGCCATCGAGCGCATCAGGATCGCGGCATCGCGCGTCGAGCGCGCGATCGGGCCGGCCTGGTCGAGCGAGGATGCAAACGCGACGATGCCCCAGCGCGAGCAGCGGCCATAGGTCGGCTTGATGCCGACGGTTGCGGTGAACGCGGCGGGCTGGCGGATCGAGCCGCCGGTGTCGGTCGCGGTCGCGCCCATGCAGAGAGCAGCCGCCACCGCCGAAGCCGAGCCGCCGGACGAGCCGCCCGGCACCAGCGTGGTGTTGGAGCCCTCGCGCCGCCACGGGTTGGTGACCGGGCCGAAGCACGAGGTCTCGTTCGACGAGCCCATCGCGAATTCGTCATTGTTGAGTTTGCCGAGCAGCACTGCACCGTCGCGCCACAACTGCGAGGTCACCGTCGACTCGTAGGGCGGAATGAAATTGCCGAGGATATTCGAGCACGCAGTGGTCCTGATGTCGCGGGTCGCGAACAGGTCCTTGATGCCGAGCGGGATGCCGGCGAGCGGTCCGCCCTCGCCTTTTGCAATTTTCGCGTCGGCGGCCTTGGCCATCTCGCGGGCGCGGTCGGGCGTCTCGAGCACATAGGCATTGAGCACGCGCGCGGCTTCGATCGCGGCGAGATGTGCGTCGGTCAGCTCAACGGCGGTGAAAGACTTGCTCGCCAGGCCCTCGCGGGCCTCGGCGATCGTCAGCGATGTCAAATCAGTCATTTATTGATCGGGCTGCAGAAGAACGGAGACAGGGTCTTGTCGTTGGCGGGGTCGTCATGCCGGGCTTTGGCATTTTCCTTGGCGCGGGCGGCGTCAAGCGCCTCGAGATGGTCGAGCACGGCGTCCATCGCCGCGTTGGGATCGGCGACCTTCCCCTTGCGCTCCATGGCATCGAGGAAGTCCATATAGGCCTTGTAGGCCTTCTCATCGTCGCACAGCAGACACATTGAACTTTGTCGCTTTTGTTTGACGCGTTTTCTTCACGCGAACCGGTATCCACTTCGCTCGAAAACGCGATGCTTGCGTTACTCGACCACCTTCGGCACCAGGAAGAAGTCGTTCACGGTGTCGGGCGCGTTGCGGACAATGACGTCGGCGATCTCGCCGTCATTGACCACGTCGGCGCGCTTCTTCATCTCCATCGGCGTCACCGAGGTCATCGGCTCGACGCCGTCGATATTCACTTCCGACAGCTGCTCCACAAAGGCCAGCATCGCGTTCAGCTCGCCCTGGAGATGGGGAACTTCGGCGTCGCTGACCGCGATCCGCGCCAGGTGCGCGATGCGGCGGACGGTCGTGGCGTCTACGGACATTATATAGGGCCTCGGGGCTGAAAGGTCAGCCTGCCGTATAGCAGAGGCCGGTTTTGCGCCGCAACCGCGCGAATTTGCCCGCCCAACGGGGCTTTGCGCCCATCCGGCGACCGGGCAAGACACCCTGCCACGCATTCCGGCTGCGAAACGCACGACGAAACCAGTTCGCGGCCACCGCGACGTCGTCCCGAAACATTCACGGCGCCTACTCCACCAAACAGAAAAGTTCGGAGCGCGTCATGTCAATGCTCAACGGCAGCCCCCGCCCGGAGGGCTGGGACCCCGCCCTCTGGTCGATCGGCACGGCGCTGGGGGTCGCGATCCTCTACGTGGCCTGCCTGGTCTGAACGAGGCCGCGCGTCAGGCCTGAGACAGAGCCGCCATCCGCGCCAGCGCGGCGCCGGCGAGCGCGCGGGTCAATTCGGCGGCCGGCATCTCCTTGCCCATCCGCACTGCCTGCCCGGCCCATAGATTGGTGAAATCGACCTTGCCCTGTTTCTCGGCAGCCGCCTTCAGTGGTCCGAGCGCGGTCGCGGCGTGTGGAAACGCCGGCGCATCCGGCGAGATCGGCCCGACCTCGCGCATCACGCGGTTGGCGACGCCGCGCGCCGGGCGTCCGGTCATCACATTGGTGATGACGGTCGATTCGTCGCTCGCTTGCGCCAGCGCGACACGGCCCTGCGGGGTTACCTTGGATTCCGGGCAGCGCAGATAGGCCGAGCCGATCTGAACGGCCGCGGCGCCGAGCGCGAATGCCGCCGCGATCCCGCGCCCGTCAGCGATACCGCCGGCCGCGACCACCGGCACCTTCACCGCATCGACCACCTGCGGCAACAGCGAGAACGTCCCGGGCTGCTCGGAAATATTCTCGGTCAGGAACATGGCGCGATGGCCGCCGGCGTCGGCGCCCTGCGCGATGACGACATCGGCGCCGTTCTCTTCCAGCCAGATCGCCTCCTTCACTGTGGTCGCCGACGACATCACGATCGCGCCGGCCGCCTTCACCCGCTGCAACAGCTTCGGCTCCGGCAGGCCGAAATGGAAGCTGACCACCTCGGGCTTCAGCTCCTCGACCACGGCGCAAAACGCCGCGTCGAACGGCGCGCGGTTCGCCGCGTTGATCGGCGCATCCGGATCGAGGCCGAGCTCGTGATAGTAAGGCGCGAGCAGCTGCCGCCATGTCGCTTCATGCGCGCGATCGGTCTCGACCGGCGTGTGGCAGAAGAAGTTCATGTTGACGGGCGCCGAAATGCGCTGACGGATGATATTGACCTGCTCGCGTGTCTTCTCGGCCGATAGCATCGCGCATGGCAATGAGCCGAGTGCGCCACCCTCTGCGGCTGCGATGACAAGCTCCGCATCCATCACGCCCGCCATCGGCGCCAGTACGATCGGGAATTCGGTTTTGAAGAGATCAGTTAGACGTCGATCAGGCCACATTCTTCTTGCTCTTGAACTGGTTGTTGTTGGTTTTGAACCCTCTCCGCAAAAAGGGAGAGGGTCGGTTCGATACGAAAGCCAGCGAGCGGAACTATCACCGATCGCTACGGATTCAAGTCTCTTATGCGATGCGCGTTCCGATTCACGCCTTTTCAGGCAGGAGCCGGCGCCTGCGCAGGGTTGAGCACGGAGTTGCGACGTCCACGCAGAATCTGTTCGGCCTCCAACGTGATCCTGTCGACAATCTCGGCCGCCGGCGGAACGTCGTGGATCAGCCCAACCGCTTCGCCCGCGATGACGGCGGCGACGTCGAAATCGCCGCGCGCCTTGGCCTCCGCATAGTCGGCGGCAACCTTCTTCACATTCTGGAGCAATTCGACCTCACGTCCCGTCCAGCGCTGGACATGATCGTTGACGAGACAGCGCCCGTTGAACGGAGCCGGCCAGACATTGTTGCGTGACAGATCGAAGACGATGCCACGCACCGTCTCACCGCTCTTGGCGGCACAGACCCGCCGCTTCGCTTCGTCAGCGATCTCGGCTTCCTGGCTCGCGTAGAATCGTGTGCCGAGCAGCACACCGGAGGCGCCGAGCATCAGCATGGCGGCAAGACCGCGGCCGTCCGCGATGCCGCCGGCGGCAACCACCGGGACACGCCCCGCGGCGAGATCAACGATCGCCGGCACGACATCAAGAGTGGTTCGCGACGCGCCATGACCGCCGGCCTCGGTCCCCTGCGCGACGAGGACGTCGGCGCCGGCATCCAGTGCGTCCTGCGCCATCTCTTCGTCCTGCACCTGGCAAATGAGGCGCGCACCGGCTTGCTTGATCCGCGGTCCGAACGGCTTCGGATCACCGAACGACAGCATGATCGCGCGCGGTTGTGCTGCAAGCGCGACGTCCAACACCTCCGGCTGCTTCGCCATGCTCCAGGTGATGAAGCCGATGCCGAACGGGGTCGTCGATTTCCGGAGCTTCGCCGTCTCCTGCTCGAGCCAAGGCCGGTCGCCATAGCCCCCGCCGAGAATGCCAAGGCCGCCGGCGGCGCTGACCGCAGTCACGAGCCTCGCGCCCGCGACCACATCCATCGGTGCGAGCAAGATCGGTTGTCGGATTCCCAAAAGCGCAGTCAGCGGCGTGTCGATCGACATGGCGTTCCTCCGGGGTTTGTGGACAACCAGACTAGGTCGGGCTAACATTCTGTGAAAATGAATACTAGAGAACGCTCCCATCTCTGATTTGAAACGGTGGTCCCAGATGGAATTGACCGACCTGCTCACCTTTTCCACGGTCGCCCGCCTCGGCGGCATCACCAAGGCCGCTGACGAGCTCAACACCGTGCAGTCCAACGTCACCCAGCGCATCAAGGCGCTGGAGGCCGAGATCGGCACCGCGCTCTTTGAACGTCACAGCCGCGGCATGTCGCTGACCGGCGCCGGCCGCCGGCTGCTGCCCTACGCGCAGCGGATGGCGGCGCTGTCGCGCGAAGCCGTGCTCGCCGCGCGCGACGATGGCGAGCCGAAGGGTCCGCTGTCGATCGGCTCGATGGAAACCACCGCCGCGGTGCGGCTGCCGACGCTACTCGCCGAGTTTCATCGCCGTTATCCGGCGGTGCGCCTGACCTTGCGCACCGCGCCGACCGCCGATCTCGTCGCCGCCGTGCTCGACGGCTCGCTCGACGGCGCATTCGTCGCCGGCCCGATCGAGCATGCCGAACTCATCGCGACGTCAGCCTTCACCGAGGAACTGGTGCTCGTCACCGCGCAGCGCTGGAAATCGCTTGCCGCCCTGCGCGCCGGCACGCCGGAGTCGGGCCCGACCGCGCTGGTGTTCCGCACCGGCTGCACCTACCGGCAACGCCTGGAACAGGTGTTCACGGAATTCGGCTGGCCGTCGGCCGCGCGCTTCGAGTTGGGCACGCTCGACGGCATGGTCGGCTGCGTCGCCGCCGATATGGGCGTGACGCTGTTGCCGCGCGCCGTCGTCGCGCGCGACCACGTCCAGCGCGACATCCATATCCACAAGCTCGAGCCACAGCACGCGCGTGTCGAGACGCTATTCATCCAGCGCCGCACCGCGCATCAGTACAGCGCGCTACAGGGACTGGCCGCGTGCCTTCCCGGCGACGATCGGGTGATCGCCGCCTGATCGGCATTTTCGCATGGACGCCCGCCCTCCGCCGGGCTTTGCCTCGGCGCGCGACTGCGTGCTAAGCGCAAGGCCATGCCCGCCCTTATCCTTCCCCTGATCGAAGCCGCACCGCATTGGCCCGACCGCGGCGCGCTTGTCGGCCTCGACCTCGGGACCAAGACCATCGGCGTTGCCGTCTCCGATCCGGACCGGCGGCTGGCGACCGGCGTCGAGACCATCCAGCGCAAGCAGTTCAAGCTCGACGCGGCACGGCTGCTCGCGATCGCGGCCGAGCGCAACGCCGCAGGCTTCGTGCTCGGGCTGCCGATCAACATGGACGGCAGCGAGGGGCCGCGCGCGCAGTCGACCCGGGCATTCGCCCGCAACTTCGCCGGCCTCACCCCCCTTGCGATCGGGCTGTGGGACGAGCGGCTGTCGACTGCGGCGGTCGAGCGCGAGCTGATCGGGATGGACGTCAGCCGCGCCCGCCGCGCCGAGGTGATCGACGAGCACGCCGCGATCTTCATCCTGCAGGGTGCGCTGGACCGGCTGGCGAAGCTGCGCGGGGAGCGCTGATCATGGCCGTGGTGATCGCGGCGCTGCTGCCGGTGTTCCTCTTGATCGTGCTCGGCTTCGTCCTCAAGCGCACGCTGATGCCGCTCGATACGCAATGGCACGGGCTGGAGCGGCTGACCTATTACGTGCTGTTCCCGGTGCTCCTGGTGCAGACCCTGGTGAAGGCCGACCTGACCACGGTGCCGGTCGCGGGCGTCGGCGGCGCGCTGCTGCTCGCGGCGCTGGTGATGTCGCTATTCTGCCTCGCGCTGCGCGGCCCGCTGGCGCGCGCTGGCGTCGACGGCCCCGCCTTCACCTCGATCTTCCAGGGCGCGACCCGTTGGCAGACCTATGTCGCGCTTTCGGTGTCGCGCAATCTCTATGGCAGCACAGGCCTTGCCCTGGCTTCGGTCGCGATGGTCGCGATCATCCCGCTGGTCAATGTGTTCAGCGTCGCCGTGCTGGCGAAATATGCCTCGTCCGAGAAGCGTTCGACCGGCGCCATCGTGATGACTGTCGTGCAGAACCCGCTGATCTGGGCCTGCGTCATCGGGCTCGTCATCAATGTCGCGCACATCCCGCTGCCACAGATCTGGTATGACGTCGCCGACGCGCTCGGCGGCTCGTCGCTGGCGATCGGCCTGCTCGTCACCGGGGCCGGGCTGCATCTGGAAGGCATCTTCCGGCCCAGCCTCGCTGCCAGCGCGGCATTGGTGCTCAAACTCGTGCTGATGCCGGTGCTGACGGTCGCGCTCGCGATGTGGTTCGGCGTCACCGGCTCCAATCTCGCCATCGTCGCGGCCTGCGCCGCGGTGCCGACCTCGCCGTCAGCCTATGTGCTGGCGCGCCAGATGGGCGGCGACGCGCCGCTACTCGCCCAGATCATCACGCTGCAGACAATTCTGGCCGCGATCACGATGCCGATCGTGATTGCCGCGGTGGGGCTTTAGAAGGCGTACCCGATCGGCCTTGAATATCGCCGCGCAATCGGTCGCTACCAGACTTCGCGATAGTTCGCGAATTTGCGCAAGATCTTGTCATAGCGGGCCGGTACGATCCAGGGCAACAGGAGCCTGAAGATCGCGTTCGGAAGCGGAGAGCGAAGCCGCACATAGAGGTCGAGCGGATCGAGATCATGCCGCATCCGGAATTTCGGTTCGTAGCTGAGACCCGTGCTTCGGAGCCACCTGTAACCGTTGGCGATCGCCCAATTCATCATGTCGCGAATGGTGTAGTAATAAAGATGAAGGTCGAGTGCGACAGCATAGTCGAGTCCGACATACTCCCAGAACAGACTGTCGCCTTCGACCATGCAAAGGCTGAAGGCGATCACCTTCCCGCCACGGCGCCAGATGAAGAAGCGGACCTTGTCCTTCATGTCACTGCCGAGCCGGCGGAGATAGTCGGCTGTCAGTTTCTCGAAACGGAATTTCGAGCGATCGAAGACCTGCAGGTAGAGCGGATAGATCTCGTCGACGGCATCCCTTGCGTCGTCGGTGACGGTAAGAGCTATGGTTTCACCGTCGGTTGCCTTGAATTTCTTGCGGAGCTGCCAGCGTGCCGATCGCGGCAGCGCATTTTGCATGTAGGCATCGAAGTCGTCGTGCTCGATATTGAGCGCCGTCATCGGCATGCTCGGCGCACGGGCGAAGCCGCGCCGGACAAAGCAATACAGCACCGGCCGGTAGCGCGCAGGAAATTCCTTCAGGACGATGAGTTGCGCCCCGCACGATCGGGCGAGCGTGACGATTTCGCCGCAAAGAATCTCGGCGATCTTGCCGGACGGCACCGTGCTTGATCCGGCAAGATGCCCTTCACCGGCGAAGCATCCGACCATCAGGGTTCGCATTTTGAGAAACCCGGGAACGAAGCCTCGGATGCGCGCCAGCAGCGGCTGCCATTGCGCTCCAAGTCCTTCGAGAACGTCCTGGTCGAGAAGAAAAAACGGCTGGACGGCATGGAGACAGCCTGCCCGGTCGATGATCGCGAAGTACCGGTACTCGACACGCTCACGGAGCGTATCCTCCAGGATTTCGTAGTAGCGGTGATCCTTGCGCAGGTCGGCGAAACTGGCCTCCCAAGCGGGACAACCGGCGATTTCGTCGCGCGTCACGATCTTTACGCGAAACGGCGCTGTAGCAGCCGCCGCGTCCGCTACGCTTGTTGTATCAGACAGACTGACCGCGTCTGACGCCAACGCAATGCTCCGGGTGATGAAAAGTCTTTCAATACAGTATCAATGTACCTGATTTGGCCGCGGCCTCCTGTGCCATCCGCGCAACAAGTCATTACTTTCGAAGTTGCGTCTCTTTCGAGGCCCCGTCGGCGCCGAGCGGCGCGCGCCCTCCCGCAATAGACCGGCCCGCCGGTCCCAGCGACGTAGCACCACAACTCGCCCTTGCGCTTCAGCAAGAGCGAAGGCCCGCAACAATTGCGCGCGGCTCGTAGGCTTATGTTGATCGCCGCTATTTCCCGGCCGAACCGGCGAACGCCGTATCGAGCACATCCCCGATCGGCTGCCAGCTACGGCCATCGAACTGAAGCAACCGCAATTGCTCGACCGGTCGGAACTGAGCGGTGTTGATCTTGATGCCGGGGAGCAAGGCGGACGCCTGATAATCCCTGAGCGCCGCGGCCTGCTTCATGACGTTCTCGCGCGACAGGTCGTTGCCGCATTGCCTGAGCACCTCGCCCATCGTTTCGGCGGCGGCATAGCCGTAGACTGCGGCCGCGTCATCCTTGCCGCCGGCTTTGGTGTACTTGTCCAGGAAGCTGTACCAGGCGCCCTGCTCCGCTCTCCAGGCCGGATCGCTCGCATCCTTCAGGAACGCGGCGGTGATGACGCCGGTCGCATTCTCCGTGCCGGCCCGCTTGAGCACCGTCTCGATCGATGACGCCATCTGGTTCACGACGAACACCGGCCGCCAGCCGTGGTCGGCCGCCGCGCGGATCACCTTGGCGGCATTTTCCGGTACTCCGGCAAACACGAAGACCTCGGCGCCAGATTGCTTCAGGATCGAGACGTGGCCGTCCAGGTGCTGATCGTCGACATCGTAGGCGATGTCGACCCTGATGTTGTGGGCGACGTCGCCCAGCCCTTGCACCAGTCCCTTGAACAATTCGCGCCCGAACTGGTCATTCTCCCAAAGCGCCACGATTTTCTTGCCGGGATAGAAAGCCTGGATGTAGTTCGCGTAGATGCGTCCCTCCTCGCGGTACGAGGGTTGCCAGCCCATGGTCCACGGATAGAGCGACGGCTCGCTGAGCTCGTGATCGCCGGAAGCAACGAAAAGCTGGGGGATCTTGCGTTCGTTGAGATACTTCCGCACCGCGAGATTCCCCGGCGTGCCGAACGAACCGAACATAAAGAGCACATTGTCGGTCTCGACCAGAATTCGCGTGAGATCCATGGCGTTGGAGGGATCCGACAGATCGTCATAGGACATGAAGCGGATCTTGCGGCCATTGATGCCGCCGCGTTCGTTGATCATCTCGAAATAGGCGGCTTCCGCCTTGCCGATCTGGCCGAAAATCTCCAGCGCGCCGCTATACGGCATGACATTGCCGATCCGGATTTCGGTGTCGGTAACGCCCTGGTCGCGCACGTGCTGCGTGATGGCGCCGAGAGAGGCCAGCGCGACGACGCCGGCCAGGATTGCTCGGATCAAGATAGCCATGAGAAGAGCTCGCACGACGGCAGCCGCCGCTGCCTGGTTTCAGTCCGGCCCACGCTCATTCATTGATCCAGATCATAGCACTCGGACGGGATGCTGGCATCCCCTTCGTCAACCTTCCAATGGGCGGCGATGCGCCACTGCTTGTTCCGGATCATCGCGCTGCAGACGGCTCCGGCGGCCATCACGTTGCCGATCGTGTCGTCGCGATGGGGCGTTAAGCGTAAGGGCCTATCATGAAGCAGCTGACTATGTTCAAGGCCGAGTGAACGATCACAGTCAGCCAGGTCGAATTACTGCGCCAACGAAAGTAGCCCAGAGCGAGGCCGAAAATGAATAGACAAAAACGATAGGACCAATCGTACTGCGTGTGGTTGAGAGCCCAAACCAGTGATGTCAAGACGATGGCACCGACTGGTCCGAGGAAGGACTGCGACCATCCTCGAAACAAAAAGCCGCGGAAGACAAACTCCTCCATGATCGGCGCGGCCAAGCAGCAGCCGATCAGGAAGGTGAGCAAGCCAACCCGCCCCTGCACGTTCAGATTGGGAGCGGCCCAACTCGTGTCTGCTCCTACGAAAGCTAGAAAACAGCTCTCCACAATCAGCAGAACTGCCGCGATGGCCAATGCGAGAAAAAGCTCTCTTGAACTGGGCCAATTGAGCGCAAGGTACTCGGAAAAGCCCCGATCGAGCTTGCGGACGGCGACCCAAAGCACCGCAACAGCGGCTGGACTTCCGAGCACCAGACCTGCACCCTGCCAGCGTCCCTCGAGCCCGACCTGAGCAATCGGGATTGTCCCATACTGCGCGTGCATAAGGACAAGAACACCAAGCCCTCCCGTCAGAAGAAACGCGCCGTAGGCGAGAAGGCCAACAAGCGTCGTCTCCAGGAAATCCCATACCCGCGGCGATTTCGCCGAAGCCGGGACCGGCGCGTTGGCATTCTCGAAGTTCGACATATGGGATTCTTCTGCAACAACGTTGCAGCGAAGGGGGGCCTAGCTTCAACCTAGCATAGGGAACTCTCAGCCCGCCAGCCACCAGGTCTGGATCGTCGCCGCGAAATTGTTCAGCCCGTGCAGCAGGATGGTCAGCCAGGTCGATCCGGTGCGGAAGCGCAAATAGCCGAACAGGAGGCCGATCGTCAGCACCTGGCAGAGGAAGAACCAGTCGTACTGCAGGTGCATTACCGTCCAGACGATCGACGACAGCAGGATCGCGCCATAGGGTCCGAGCGCGGATTCCAACCAGCCGCGGTAGAGCCAGCCGCGCGCGAACAGTTCCTCCCAGAGCGGCGCGGCCACGGCGAAGGCGATCACCAGGAGCCACAGCGCGCTGTGCTCCTGCGCCGATTTCAGCACGTCGCCCATGAAGCCCGGCGACACCTCGCGGCCGGCGGCGCGGGACACCATGTCCCAGGCTCCGACCAGCACGACGAGCGCGACGATGCCGATGATCACGTTCTTCCACGACGTCCCGCGCAGCCCGAGGTAATCGGCGAACGGGATCCGGGTCCGGCGGATCGCGAACCACAGCACCAGCAGCACCATCGGCAGGCCGGCGAGGACCGAGAGCGAGATCGTCAGGCCGTCGGCGACCACATGAGTGATGCCGGCCGTCGACACCTCGCCACCCTGCGCGACGATGCGCCAGACGATGACCGTGACCTGGCCGACGAACATCGCGGCGAAGATCAACAGGCCCCACAGCGCGGTGCCCCAGAATTTCCAGACCCGCCGGGGGAGCGGCGGCGGTTCGATCGCGGCAGTCGCGTCTTGCGGCGTGAGAGAATCCATCAGCGAACCTCGGCTCTATCAATTCGTCATGGCCGGGCTTGTCCCGGCCATCCACGTCTTTCCTTGCCCTGTCGAAGCAAAGACGTGGATGCCCGGCACAAGGCCGGGCATGACGGTGGTCAATGTGGTCATGGCAGCGCCCGCGCCAGCAGCGCGCGCTGATTGGCATCGGATAAGTCCACCGCGCCGTACATGCCGGCGTGGCGTTCGGCAAGCCGTGTCACCGCGAACAGTTCGGCGTTTTTCGGCGAGACCTGGTTGAGCGCCGCGGTTGCTGCCAGGAGCGCCAGCTGCTCGACCGCAAGCCGCGCGACGCGCTCGCTGTCCGGCCGCCGGAACGACTGCCCGATCGAGGCAACAGCCTCGGCGGCGCCGGGCAGGCCCCTGGTCTCCTCGGCGAGCGCGCGCAGCACCGCGAGTGCGGCGTCAGCCTCGCGGCCGAGCGCGCGCAGCACGTCGAGGCACATCACGTTGCCGGACCCCTCCCAGATCGCGTTGACCGGCGACTCCCGGTAATGGCGCGCCAAAATGCCTTCCTCGACATAGCCATTGCCGCCGAGGCACTCCATCGCCTCATAGAGGAAGCCGGGCGCGCTCTTGCAGGTCCAGTATTTGATCGCCGGCGTCAGCAGCCGCATATAGGCGGCCTCGCCCGCATCGGCCGGCGCGCGATCGAAGGCACGGCAGAGCCGCATCACCAGCGCGATCGACGCCTCGACATGCAGCGCCATGTCCGACAGCACCGCCTGCATCAGCGGCTGGTCGGCGAGATGCTTCTGGAACACGCTGCGGTGCCGCGCGTGATGGAGCGCATGCGCCAGCCCCGAGCGCATCAGCCCGGCGGATGCGATCGCGCAATCCTGCCGCGTCAGCTGCACCATCTGGATGATGGTGCGGATGCCCTTGCCCTCCTCGCCGATCAGCTCGGCATAAGCGCCGTGGAATTCGACCTCCGACGAGGCATTGGAGCGGTTGCCGAGCTTGTCCTTCAGGCGCTGGAAGTGGATCGCGTTGACCGTGCCGTCGGACGCAAAGCGCGGCATGAAGAAGCAGCTCAGCCCATTCATGGTCTGCGCCAGCACCAGGAAGGCGTCGCACATCGGCGCCGACATGAACCATTTGTGCCCGGTGATGCGCCAGGCCTCGCCGGCGCGCTCGGCGCGCGTCATGTTAGCGCGCACATCCGTGCCGCCCTGCTTTTCCGTCATGCCCATGCCGAGGGTCATGCCGCGCTTGGTCCACCACGGCGCAAAGGTGGGATCGTAGGCGCGCGTTCCGATCACCGGCATCGTCTTCGCCAGAATGTCCGGCTGCGAGGCCAGCGCCGCGACCGAGGCGCGCGTCATCGTGATCGGGCAGAGATGGCCGGTCTCGACCTGGGAAGCGATGTAGAACTTTGCCGCACGCACCACCTCGGCCGCTCCGCCGGCCGGCTTGCCGTCGGCGCTCCAGGTCGAGTTGTGCACGCCTGCATGCGCGGAGTGCGCCATCAGCTCGTGATAGGCCGGATGAAACTCGACCTCGTCGCGGCGATTGCCCCTGGCATCGAACAAGCGCAGCTTCGGTGTGTTCTCGTTAGCGATGCGGCCGCGCTCCGCCATCGCGTCCGAGCCCCAATGCTTGCCGAAATCCGACAGCTCAGCCGTTGCCGCCGCCCCGCCATTGGCGGCAACCGCCGCGGCGAGCGGCGCATCCACCGTGAACAGGTCGACATTTTCGAACGGCGGCGACTGGTTGAAGACGTCGTGGGTGGCAAACGGAGCCTGCGTCATGGTCTCCTCGGCAACTGGTCTGCACGCATGCGGCCGGGACAACCGGCCTCTTCCGGCCGGGATCACGGGCCAGCCGCGGCGCGATGGAATCGGAGGATCATAAGCCTGCGAGCCGACGCGGGGCAGCGAAAAATGCGCATTCGGCCGCGTGCTGGTGAATCGGGGGTTATCGGGGTCCGCGCAGCCGATGTCCGCTCCGATCGCGGGGCGATATCGCAGCAGGGCCCATCAACGGACGCCCCTTGGGCTGTCCGCTATCATCAGCCGCCGCCGTACGGCCGGAACCGGCGATCCGGGCTGCCGTTCACCCGTTCCTCCGTGCGTCCGCCGCTCCTGCTGCAGGTTTTCCGCTCGGTTTCTGCAGCAACCAAATGCGCTCTGCGTTGTTGCAGTCCTAGCCATGCGCAGGGAAAAACAGGCAACCAATCACCAAGACGCGCTCTTTTAGGCCCTCCCAACCGAGAGAGAACTGATGATTGATAGATCTGAAACGCGCGGTACTGTGCGGAAACATCCCGGAATACTGAGAATATCCGCCATCGGCGTCGCCGGATTGCTCTCTGTCCTGATGCTCACCGCGGTGACGCCGCCGATCGTTGCGGATCAATCCGATCGTGCCGTGGTCAACGCCCCCGTTACGCTTTTGACCGCGCCGATCAGCGGCGAAGTCGGCCTGTTGACGGTGCTTCCGGGCCGGGACGTCCGCGATGGCGAAACGCTGGCGCGGATCAGCAATCCAAGGATCGATCGCGGGACGCTGATCGCGTTGCAGGAAAAGGCGTCCGACGCACGGCAGAAGCTCGATGCGACGCGCGCAAAGCACGAATCGGACTTCAACTATGTTTCGTCCCTCGATGGCGAGATTGCTGATCAGACCAGCCAGCTCAAGGGTCAGTTACAGTCGCGGATCGAGGAGCTTCGCGCCCGTGTTGCTCAATCCAACGCCGCGAGCGGTGAAAAGAAGGCCCTGGTCGACCGCCAGACCAATATGGTGACACGCAATGCCGCGAGTAACGACATGCTCCGGCCGACAACTCAGCAATATGCCGCGACCATACATGGTGCGGACGCAGAGGCCGCCAAGCTGAATCAGAAGATGGCACAGCTCAACGCCCTGAGCAGGGGTATCTATGTCGGCGAGGAACTGGTTGCTCTCAACAATCTGGCCCAGAAGCGCAGGGACATCGATCTCGACGCCACGCGGATGAAAATCGAGCAAAAGCAGCAAGCCGCAGTGCTTGCCGATCTCGAGCACCTGATCGACGCCGAAACGCGCAGGCTGGCGACGCTGGCGGATGCCGATGTCGTCGCGCGCGGCCAGGGCAAGGTCTCGAGCGTCGGCGCCGCGATGGGGCGGCATGTCAGCGCCGGTGATACTATCAGCTCCGTCATCGACTGCGACAAGCGCTTTGTCGTCGCCATCTTTTCCTACCGGCAGGGCCAGAGCATGATGCCCGGCACCCGCGTTCGCATCGACGGGAGTTCGTTGCGGTCCGGCGTCGTCACTGCGGTCGTACCGAAGACCAGCGACAAAGCCGATGAGCGCTTTGCCGTTCCGTTCCCGCAAACCGAGCGGCGCGAACTCTACGCCATCATCACGCCGGACCAGGCAGGCGACGGCGGACCGGTGCAGCAAGCGGGGACCGCCGACGCGTCCGCCTGTCCGGTCGGCCAATGGGTGACGGTGACGCGCGAGAATGGTGTGGTCCCCTCGATGTCGGTCACTTGGCACCGGCTCGGCCACTACGTTGCGTCGTGGATCGGCGGCGACGCAGGCACCGCCGATACCGCGCAGAAGACGCCGCCGGATGCGGATGCCCGGCGCGCCGGTATCGCTCGTCTGCATGACGCTTTCCATGCCTCGGAGCCGCCGCAGCCGAAGGCCGACGACAACGAACCACCACCCGGAACTCGTGCCCTCGTATCGCAATGAAATCGGCCATCGCGATGATGCTGTGCGCGGCGATCGTGGGCGCGCCGGCGGCAGGCCACACGGCGCAAACCGCAAGCACGTTCTGCGCCGGGCTGAAAAAGGCGGTCGCGCCGCACAGCAGCGCGGCCGACGCGGTCTTCGTCCGCAGCTATGAGCCCGGCGAGGATGAAGCGGCCCTTCCCGCGGGTCTCGCCACGACGGCGTTCGTCTACGACAATGCGCTCGCCGTCATTGCGCTTGTTGCCTGCGGCAACGTGTCGGATGCAAGGCCAATCAGCAACGCGCTCAGCCGCGCCGCAGGCAACGACCGGAGCTTCGATGACGGCCGTGTGCGCAATGCCTATCGTGCCGGCGCGGTGAACCAGCCTATTCCCGATCTACCGGGCTGGTGGGACGGACATGCCAGGGTCTGGGCGGAGGATCCGGCGCAGGACGGCACCTCGACCGGAAACGTCGCCTGGGCTGCCTTGGCACTGCTGACGCTGCATCAGGCAACCCACGATCCTCGATATCTCGCCGACGCGGAGCGCCTGGTCGATTGGATGATCGGCGCAACCGCTTCCGAAAATGGCTTTTACGGCGGCTTTCACGGCTACGATCCGAAGCAGGTCAGGCTCACCTGGATGTCGACCGAGCACAACGCCGACGTTCACGCCGCCGCTCGCTGGCTGTTCCGCCTGACTGGCGAACGGAAATACGACAGCGCGGCAGGACAGGCGCGGCGGCTGCTCGATCGCGCCTTTCGCGGCGATCACTTCCTGCTTGGGACGAAGCCTGACGGCAGCCTCGCGGACGAGGGCCTGCTCGCGCTCGACGCGCAGCTTTGGCCGTGGATGGCGATGCCTGAATCGCCCGCAGCATGGAAGAGCGCGCTCGGCTTCGCAAAAGCGCGGCTCGGGGTCGACGGCGGTTTCGATTTCAACGGCGATCGCGACGGCCTCTGGGTGGAGGGCACCGCGCAGGCGGCCTTGGCCTACCGGATCAGCGGCGACCTACACGAGAGCGATCGACTGCTGGCAGACCTGAAGGCGGACCAGACGTCGTCCGGCCTGCTCAATGCGTCACGGCCGGCGCGGCTGACGACGGGATTATCGATCGATCCGACCAGCGGCGGCGATCCCGACTTTTTCTACTACCGCCGCCCGCATCTCGGCGCGACGGCGTGGGCCGCGCTGGCCGAAACCGGCTGGAATCCGTTCACCGGCAAAAGGATACGCTAATGTTCCCATCCGCCGCGGATATCGTGTCAGTCCTGACCATCGACGTCGGCATTTTGCTCGGGCTTCTGGTCATGGCTCGGCTGTTGGAGCCGTCGCATGCCAGCCACCGTACGCTGTTCGGGACGACCACGGCGGCCCTTCTCGTCATGTATGCGCTGTGGCGATGGAGCGATACGCTGCCGCCGTTCGAGTTATCGGCGCAAAGTCTTTGGCCGCGGCTCTTCATTGCGTTCGAGTTGCTCGCGATCCTCTACACGCTGATCTCGATCGTCATCCTGTTCCGCAGCACCGACCGCACCGCGCAGGCCGACGCCGCCCAGCAGCTTTTGGCCGCGGACAATCGCGATCCCGCCGTCGACGTCTTCATCTGCACCTATGACGAGCCGCTCGAAATCCTCCAGCGCTCGATCCTGGGCGCGCTGGCGCTCGACTATGCCAATGTGACGGTGTGGGTTCTCGATGACACGCGACGCGACTGGCTGCGGAACTATTGCGAGCGGGTCGGCGCACGCCATCTGACGCGGCCTGACAACAGGGGTGCCAAGGCCGGCAACCTCAACAACGGGTTGGCCGCGGCTGGCCGTGCGACCGCCGCGCCGGTCATTCTGGTGCTCGATGCGGATTTCGTGCCGCGGCGTGACTTCTTGAAACGCACGGTCGGCCTGCTGCTGTCCGATCCGGAGGTTGCGATCGTGCAGACCCCGCAGTTTTACTACAACGCCGATCCGATCCAGCATAATCTCCTGGCTGAGAAGAGCTGGGTCGACGATCAACGCTTCTTCTTCGACGTCTTTCAACCCGCCAAGGATGCGTGGGGCTGCGCGTTCTGCGTCGGCACCTCCTTCGTCGTTCGCCGCGACCGGCTCGACGAGATCGGCGGCTTTCCCGAACAGGCGATCTCGGAGGATATCAACCTCACTTACACCATGCTGGCGCGCGGCTATCGCACGGTCTGGCTGAACGAGCCGCTCAGTTTCGGACTTTCGGCCGAAGGCATCCCGGAATATGTCACTCAGCGCGCTCGCTGGTGCCTTGGCACCATACAGGTTGCCCTGCTGCGCAACGGACCGCTGTTCGGCCGCGGCTTCAGCTTCACCGAGCGCTGGCACTATGTGCACGGCGTGCTGAACTGGCTCTCCAAACCCTTCATGGTGCTGCTATTGATCGCACCGACGATCTATTGGTTCGGCGGGCTGCCCGCGTTCGAAGCCGATTATCATTCCTTCCTGCGCTATGGCATGCCGGCGCTGCTCGGACAGATTATCTACATGAGCTGGATATCGCGCGCGCGGACGCTGCCCTTGTTCATGGAGGCCACCCACGCCGTCACCTGCTTTGCGGTGACCGCAACGCTGCTCAGCGCCATCGTCAAGCCGTTCGGACGTCCCTTCAAGATCACCGACAAGGGAGGTGATCGATCGGCGCCGCGCATCCACTGGAAACTCGCCGCCATTTTCGGATTGATCGCGGCAAGCTCCGCCGCAAGCATCGTGTGGGCGTACGTCTCCCCGTACGGCGCCAGCGAGATTTCCTCGCTCGATTTCTTCAACATGCTGTGGGCGGCGATCGCGATGCTGATCGCCTTCATCGCGTTCCTGGTCTGCTTCGAGCTGCCTCGCTCCGGTCACATGTTCGAGACGGACGAACTGGTCTGGCTCTTCGGCGAAGGAAAAATCCTGTCGTGCCGCCTGCTCGCGATATCACCGGACTCGGTGCGGCTCTCGGGTCGGTCGGGCGAGGGGCTTGAGCTTGCCGGCTGGCGCTACAGAATTCACCTGGAGGAGCTGGGGTGGACCGACATTTCCATGGTCTCGCGATCCCGCCAAACCGTGCTGGCGCGGCTTGAGCCGAGCGCCGAACAGTATCAGCGTCTGGTGGTGTGGCTGTTCAGCGCGTCGCACGGCAACATCGCCGCCGTCGCCAGTCTTCGCGGTGTGCTGGGCGGATTGCTGCGCCGCGGGTTTATCGGCGCGTAGGACCAGCCTGCGCCCAAGCTCATCGCGTTCAGATGCTGCCATGCTTGGGCGCATGGCGGCCGAGCCAGCGGTCGACCCAGTCATTGACGCGGGTCCGGTTCGCCTCCTTCCTGGAAGCCTGGACAGGAAAAATGTCGCCGCTGCTCAATTGCCGGTTATCTGGATAGGCCGCCAACTGCAGGTTGGACTCATGCGCGGCGCCGTCCACCGGCGAGATGTAGGCAAACCGGATCTCGATCTTGTGCTTGATGTCGGCGCCCTGCCATTTCGGATGATGGCGTGCCAGCAGCTCGGTAAGCTCGCACGGCAACAGATCGGAGGTCGAGCTCCGCGACCCCTCGGTCTTCTCCATGTAGCATTGTTCCTTGACGCTGCTGACGCGCGCGTCGATCGGCCGGAAGTTCAGCCGCTTGTCGAGCTCGCTATAGACATAGAAGCTCGCGACGGCGACAGCGATCATAGCGTAGAGGCCAAGGCGCATGGTTGTGCTTCCGTCCTGTCGAACCGCGTCGGTCAGATCGAACGCGTCTTGTCCGCCTTGGTCTTGGAGGCGAGGACAGGAAACACGTCCCCGGCGCGCAGCGGCTTGCCATTGGGGAAATAGGACATCTGCAGGCTCGACTGGTGGGTGGCTCCGTCGACCGGCGAGACATAGACGACCTTCACCTCGATCTTGTGCTTCACGTCATAGCCCTGCCACTTGGGATGCTCCTTGCGCAGCAGCTCGGCAATCTCGCAGCGGGTCAGATCGGAGGTCGATGTCGTCTTGGTGATGACCCCGCGCTCGACCTTTTCCAGATAGCATTGCTCGCTGACGCCGCTGATGCGGGCATCGACGCGCTGATAATTCGCGCTCTTGTCGTGTCGATCATAGATCAAGACGCCGGCGACGCCGACGACAACAATTGCAATGGCTGCGAAACGCATGCTGCATGCTCCCGTGTTGCCGGCACTTCATACGGCCACAATTAAGGAGTGTTGAAAGGTCGCTCAGCTACTTTTGCGATGGCAAGCGTCGTCTTGCGAAAATGCTTCGGATTTGAGGAAAATCCTGCGCTGGAGCTTCGGTTCTGATTGATCGGAATCGAAGCTCCAGTCTTTGTTCCGACGCGTTTTCTTCAACGCGAACCGGAGTCCACTTCGCTCGAAAACGCTCTACCGCGCCCGGACGATCGGGAAGTCGTAGGCCGGCCGGCCTGCCCCCGGCAGCGAAAAGTGCCACCATTCCTTGGCATAGTTCGCGAACCCCTGCCGGGCCATCGCCGCGACCAGCATGGCGCGCCAGCGTCTCTGCGCCGGCGTGATCGAGCTCGTCGCGGTGTGGGCCTTGACGTCGGAACAGTCGTAGCCGGTGCCCATGTCGACGCTGCCCTCGGGGGCGCGCGCGGCGGCCGGCGCGGTGCAGTCGGCATAGTCCCTGGCCGGATCGAACTTGCGCGAATTGTCGGCGCCAAGATCGACCAGCGTGAGATCGACCGCGGCCCCGGTCGAATGGCCCGAATGGGTGGCGATGTAGCCGAGGCGGAACAGGTCCGTCTTCGAAAAGGCCGGGTTGTAGCGCCGCTCGGCGGCGGTCTCG
Source organism: Bradyrhizobium sp. 33ap4 (assembly GCF_032654765.1). Classification (NCBI taxonomy): domain Bacteria; kingdom Pseudomonadati; phylum Pseudomonadota; class Alphaproteobacteria; order Hyphomicrobiales; family Nitrobacteraceae; genus Bradyrhizobium; species Bradyrhizobium sp. 33ap4. The sequence goes on from NZ_JAUMTJ010000006.1 coordinate 109,592, forward strand.
GTGCCGTTCTTCGACCATGCCACCATGTCGGCGACGGCGCGAGCCGGCCGGTAGCAATCGAACATCTTCAGCGACAGTCTTTGCCGGGCCAGTTCCTGCTGCACGGCCTTGAGCCGAAGCCCGACCTCCCGCTTCACCACGCATTCCGCCGCGCCATAGCCCGCGAGCGGCCGGCCCATGAAATTGTTCGCGCCGGCGTAGCGGATGTCCTGGATGATGGTCGGATCGATGTCGCGAAGGAACGCGAAGTCGCCGGGCAAGTTCTGAGCGAAGGCAGGCGAGATCGCCCCCGGGATCAATGCGATGGCCATCCATGCGATCACGACAATTTTCACGAGGTCTCGCTCCGGCGTCACGGCCGGGTATAGCCCGTCAGGAGGACGGCGGCGCTGCCGCTCCGCCTGTGCCCCGCCATCCACGTCTTGTTCCGGAAACCCCCGCAAAAGCAAGGCGCGGATGTCCCGCGGCGAGCCCCGGCAGGACCGCCGGGAAGGCGGCGATATCTTACTCGGGGAAAACTCCCGCGAGCCCTCTTCGCGCTTGCCCCACCGGCCATCCGCGCCTATAGCTCTCGCTTTAATGACCCCATCATTGAAATCGACTTTTGTCCTCGGTCACCGGCATCTGCTGGGCATCGAGGGCCTTTCCGCTGACGACATCACGGGCCTGCTCGACCTCTCCGAGGAGTATGTCGAGCTCAACCGCCAGGTCGACAAGAAGCGCGCCAGCCTGCGCGGCCGTACCCAGGTCAATCTGTTCTTCGAGGCCTCGACCCGGACCCAATCCTCGTTCGAGATCGCCGGAAAACGCCTGGGCGCCGACGTCATGAACATGTCGGTGTCGTCGATGTCGACCCGCAAGGGCGAGACCCTGATGGACACCGCGGTGACGCTGAACGCGATGCACCCGGACATCCTGGTGGTGCGCCACCACGCCTCCGGCGCGGTCGAGCTCCTGGCGCGCAAGGTTGACGGTTCCGTGATCAATGCCGGCGACGGCAGCCACGAGCACCCGACCCAGGCGCTGCTCGACGCGCTGACGATCCGCCGCAACAAGGGCCGGCTCGAGGGGCTGACGATCGCGATCTGCGGCGACGTGCTGCATTCGCGGGTGGCGCGCTCCAACATCTTCCTGCTCAACACGATGGGCGCACGCGTCCGCGTGGTGGCCCCCTCCACCCTGCTGCCGCCCGGCATCGAGCGGATGGGCGTCGAGGTCGCGCGCGACATGCGCGAGGGGCTGAACGGCGCCGACATCGTGATGATGCTGCGGCTGCAGCGCGAGCGCATGAACGGCTCCTTCGTGCCGTCGTCGGGCGAGTATTTCCACTATTTCGGCCTCGACCAGAAGAAGCTCGGCTATGCCAAGCCGGATGCGCTGGTGATGCATCCCGGCCCGATGAACCGCGGTGTCGAGATCGACACCTTCGTCGCCGACGGCGCGCAGTCGCTGATCCGTGAACAAGTTGAAATGGGTGTGGCAGTGCGCATGGCGGTGCTGGAAGCGCTCGCCCGCAACCTGCCGAACGCGTGAGACCGATGCTGACCGACCGCCGCCCCATCCTGCTCGCCAACGCCCGCGTCATCGATCCGTCGCGCGATTTCGACGGTCCGGGCGATGTCCTGATTGCCGACGGCGTGATCCGTGACGCCAAGCGCGGCATCGGCGCCGCCGGCGTCCCCGAAGGCACCGACATCGTCAATTGCGCCGGCAAGATCGTGGCCCCCGGCCTGATCGACATGCGCGCCTTTGTCGGCGAGCCCGGCGCCAGCCACCGCGAGACTTTCGCCTCCGCCAGCCAGGCCGCCGCGGCCGGCGGCATCACCACCATCATCTGCCAGCCCGACACCTCGCCGGTGATCGACAATTCGGCGACCGTCGACTTCGTGCTGCGCCGGGCCCGCGACACCGCGATCGTCAACATCCATCCGATGGCGGCGCTGACCAAGAGCATGCAGGGCCAGGAGATGACCGAGATCGGCCTGCTCAAGGCCGCCGGCGCCGTCGCCTTCACCGACGGCGACCGCAGCGTCACCAACGCCCAGGTGATGCGGCGTGCGCTGACCTATGCCCGCGATTTCGACGCGCTGATCGTGCATCACACCGAGGATCCGAATCTGGTGGGCGAAGGCGTGATGAACGAGGGCGAATTCGCCACAAGGCTCGGCCTCGCCGGCATTCCCACCGCGGCCGAGTCGATCATGCTCGAACGCGACATGCGGCTCGCAGGCTTGACCGGCGGGCGCTATCACGCAGCCTCGCTGACCTCGATCGAGTCGCTGGAGATCCTCAAGCGCGCCCGCGACGCCGGCCACAATGTCTCGGCCTCGGTCTCGATCAATCACGTGACGCTGAACGAGAACGACATCGGCCCCTACCGCACCTTCCTCAAGCTGGCCCCGCCGCTGCGCACCGAGGAGGACCGCAAGGCGCTGGTCGCGGCGCTGGCCTCCGGGCTGATCGACGTCGTGATGAGCGACCACAATCCGCAGGACGTCGAGGTCAAGCGGCTGCCGTTCGCGGAAGCGGCGAGCGGCGCAGTCGGCCTGCAGACCATGCTGCCGGCGGCGCTGCGGCTGATCCACAATGGCGAGATGGACTTCAAGACGCTGATCCGGGCGATGTCGACACGGCCGGCGGAGCTGCTTGGCCTGCCCGGCGGCACGCTGCGCGCGGGCGCGCCGGCCGACGTCATCGTGATCGACGCCGACACGCCCTGGGTCCTCGACCGCGACGATCTCAAATCACTGTGCAAGAACACGCCGTTCGACGACGCCCGCTTCTCGGGCCGCGTGACGCGGACGATCGTCGGCGGACGGACCGTTTACGAGCACGTCTGAAACTGGGGTGGAACTTAGCGCGACGCGAGTTGCGACATCGCTTCCATCGTTGTGCCAACGACGATGGCCGCGACGTAAACGACAAAGAAAAACTGCTCCAGCCGCCTGCGAACAGAAGCCATGATAAGCTCCCTCATTACCAAGGCCATGGTGCGGATTTATGGTTAATATTTCATTGACGGCACTGCCCCGTTCGGGCCGGACCGCTCCAGGGAACCACTGCGATGTCTGCTGATGGGCTGCTGCCGCTCGCCTTCCTGATCGGCTACCTGCTGGGCTCGATCCCGTTCGGCATGGTGCTGACCAGGATGGCCGGCACGCAGGATCTGCGCACGGTCGGCTCGGGCAATATCGGCGCCACCAATGTGCTGCGCACCGGCCGCAAGGGCCTCGCCGCGGCGACGCTGCTCGGCGACATGTTGAAGGGCACCGTCGCCGTCATCATCGCCGGCACCATCGACGGCCCGAACGCGGCGATGCTCGCGGCGCTGGGGGCTTTCCTCGGCCACCTCTTCCCGGTCTGGCTCAAGTTTCGCGGCGGCAAGGGTGTCGCGACCTATCTCGGCGTGCTGATCGGCCTGTTCTGGCCGGCGGCGCTGATCTTCGCCGTGATCTGGCTCGGCACCGCCTACACCACGCGCTACTCGTCGCTGTCGGCGCTGATCGCCGCGTTCGTGACGCCGCTGTTCCTGTGGTGGTTCGGCCATAACGCGCTCGCATCGCTGTTCGCCGTGCTGACGCTGCTGCTGTTCTACATGCACCGCGAGAACATCCAGCGCCTGCAGGCCGGTACCGAGGGCAAGATCGGCGAGCGGAAGTGACGTATGTCATTCCGGGGCATCGTGCAGCGATGAACCTCAGGTGCGCAATTGCGCACCGGGGAATCCAGAGGTTGTGGCGCGAGATTCCGGATTCGATGCGGCGCATCGCCCCGGAATGACTAGGCCTACCGCTTCAGCGCGTCCTCGACAAAGCTCGCGGCCGCCAGCGCTTTGGCATCATCGCCAAACCCCGCGATCACGGTGACGCCGACCGGCAATCCGCCCTCGGCGGTCAGTGTCGGCACGTTGACGCAGGGCACGCCCATCAAGGTCCAGAGCCGGTTGTAACGGGGATCGCCGGTCGACGCCAAACCCTCGGGTGCCGCGCCCGGTGCCGACAGCGTCAGCAGCACGTCGACCTCGGTGAGGATCGTGGCCAGCGCCAGCCGTGCGCGCAGCGTGACGTCTATCGCCGCGTCGTATTCGGCCGGCGTGCCACCCCTGCTCTCGTCGAGCCGGCCGCGCAGCAGCGGCGGCATCGCATCGTAGTTCTGGCCGTATTCCCAGGCGAACGACTGATGCGCCTCGAACTCCTGCACCACCGGATGGATCCGCCACGCCTCCGCGACGACCTCGGGCATCGCGAGTTCGCGCACGGTCGCACCGGCCTGCTCCGCCGCACGCGCGGCCTTCTGCAACGCCTCCGCGCCGGAAGGTTCAGGCGCGCCGGCGAAGGCCTGCGTGACGACGCCGATGCGCGGCGCGGAAACCTTCGACGGCACCACCAGCTCGGGCCGCTTCGTCATCGCAGCGAGCCCCAGCGCGACGTCGCGCACGCCGGCGCCGAACAGCCCCACCGTGTCAAGCGTCCAGGAGAAGCATTTCACGCCGACGGTCGGCAGCAGCCGGTAGCTCGGCTTGATCGCGGCGACGCCGCAGAACGAGGCCGGCCGGATCACCGAGCCGCCGGTCTGCGTGCCGAGCGCGAGCGGGATCATCCCGGCGGCGACCGCGGCGGCCGAGCCCGACGACGATCCGCCCGGCGTGTGCGCGTGATTGTGCGGATTGAGCGTTGCGGTCGGATCGTTCGCCGCGAATGCCGTTGTCGTGGTCTTGCCGATGATGGTGGCGCCGGCCTGCTTCAGCGCCATCACGACCGGAGCGTCGGCGCGCGGCCGATGCCCGCGATAGATCGCGGCGCCCATCTCGGTCGGGAGGTCAGCGGTATCGATGATGTCCTTGATGCCGACTGCAATTCCACGCAGCGGCCCGGCCTGTTGCCCACGCGCCTTCTCGTCGAGGCGGACGAAGGCGCCGATGGTCTTGTCCTGCGCCGCGATGGCGTCCCGCGTCTGCGCAATGGCGACATCGGTGGACAATTCGCCGGAGGCGATGCGGCGTTGGAGATCGGCAAGCGAAATCATCGGCGGATTCCTGTTTCTTGACGGTTTTTGGCGGCTTCTTGCCCAGCGCTTTTAGCGCGTCGCGCGCGGCTGCGCCAATGTCGCAGTTGATCACAATCTCAGGTTGGGCGAAGCTGCGCCCCGCATGCATGACCGCTCGCCCAGCCCTCCAAAACTCACCGACACCGAACGGCTCAACCGCCTGCGGCTGATCCGCTCCGACAATGTCGGCCCGCGCGGTATTATGGCGCAAACGCCACAACGTCGAAAATTAGCTTAGGTTAGCTAGCAACCAATTACCTTGGCGCTGCTTATTGCTTTATGCAGCCTGCTTCCGAGGTCCATCTCGTCCGCGTGACGGATGATGATGGGGAGGTTCAAATTTGGCTTGCCGCAACGTCGCGAGATCAAGCCATCGACCTAGTTCTGGACGCGATCCCAGAAGGATGGGCCGTCAGCCTCATTCAACGGCAACTCGCCGCAGAGCACGTCGTGATGCTCAACATGACGCCGGGAGAAGTGCGGCGGCATGTGGTTATGTCTGGGTCGCTAAATCTCCTCCAGCACCACTTGCTCAAGCTCTAGCGCTGCAACGCACGCAAGAAAGAAGATCGCCGTAAACGATCCTCGCTTCAGCTTCATAGTGATGCCGGCCTCGGTCTCATCTTTGAGGCCGTGCTTCTTCAGCCGCTTGACCAACTCAGCATAGGTCACATCGGCTTTCTTCATTTCCGCCTTGAGGAAGGCACTGGCGCGTTGGCCCCATTCCTCTTCCGCCTTGGGTAGGACCATGGCATCTCCTATCGATTACGTGAGCTAACAAATACGATAGACCGGCCTTGACTTCCGGTCAAACGGTTCATATTCGTTAGCTATCATATTCGATAGGATGCGGCAATGCGCGGCAGACCGACGAAAGACCCTCACACCCGTCCGGCCATCAACACCCTTGAACGGCTCCATATGGAGCTAGGCGGTCAGATACTCGCGAACCGGCAACAGCACGACTCCTTGGCTGAGCAGATGCGGCACGTCGAGGCCGTCATCAAGATGCTGGACCCCAGCTACAACCTGGGCCGGATCGCGGTGAAGCGGCGGAAGCCCAACCCGTGGTTCAAGCGCGGCACCCTCTACAGGCGGGCGCTGGACGTGCTCAGAACGGCCACAGAGCCGATGACCACCACGGAGCTGGCGAAGGCGGTTCTTGCTGCCCATGGCGTGCAGGACGCCACCAGCGACGATGTGCAGGGCATCGCGCTGGGGATACAGCACAGCCTCAAGAACCACGACGGGAAAGCCGTTGAGCGGGTTGGCGAGGCTAGCCCGGCGCGGTGGCGTTTGGCCGCAAACTGAGTCGAGCCAAAATCCTTCGCAAAAGCAGTAAAATTGGCTAATATGAACCCGGAATTAGAACTTTCAGACCAAAGCATACGAAAGATCGTAAGGAAAGTTCGCCCCGCACCCCCTATATAAGGCATGAACTTTCGTCATATTACGACGTTGTGACGGGTTGACACTGATCTAACGTGTACGACATCACTACTACCACCTGTGGAGGAGCCTTCCGTGAGTGAACCTGTCAAGACCCAGCCCAAGCGGCGTCGGGCTCGGACGTTTGCTGACGGGCTAGTAATGGGCCTATCGGCACCGTGTCTCCTCATGTCCGGATTGCTGTCTGAGGCGGGCCAGACACGGACCACGGGGTTGGGGGATGCGTGGAAAGATGTCGGAAAGTTCATCCGAGGAAGTGCCGACAGTCACGGAGGAGTCCGGTCGGGCACTCGTGAAAAGCGACGCGCCTGAGACTGAGGCCGCTGAACGGCTAACGCAAATCCTCGAACGGCAAGGTGTCCGTGTCGATCCTGCGAAAGCGCAGATCGTTCTCCAGCAAGTCACAACCGAAATCGTAAAATCCCATGTTGGTCCTCTCCCGGCCGTGGAGGATTTTGCCGGTTACGAGGAAATTTGCCCGGGTTCGGCTCGCGAGATTTTAGATATGGCGGTGCGCCAACAGAAGCACCGCCATCACATGGAGAAGTACAGCGCTGGGACTGAGTTCTGGCTTCCGGCGATTGGGATTGGAGCGGCGGTCACCCTAGTTGCCGCCATGCTTGGAGCTGGAGTCTATCTAGCCATGAGCGGCCATGAGAACTTGGCCATTGGGGTCCTGAGCGGAACGGGCATTGTGACGGTTGCCGGAGCCTTCCTGCAGCGTAGCAAAACCGAAGAGGCTCCGCCGCCGCCGCCTCGGTCGGGCAGACTCACCCGAAGAGAGAGACGCGAGCGTGCATCTCAAGCACGCAAGAACATGATCAATCGGTGATGTGCCGCTGCCAATATCCAGTGAAATCCACCGACTTGCCGCGCTTCAGCGCCAGCCCGGCAATCCGGTTCACCTGATCGCCATTCGAGACCCGGCGATTGTCCTCACGCCATGAGGACTCCTGCGCGTAGCGAAGCAGGTACGCGCCAGCAATATGATGGTGGATACCGATCTCGGCGCGACGCAGGCGGCTGAAATACTCCTCAGCTTGATTAGTGCAGGCACCGTCCAAGGAGTATGCTTCTTGGTGGTTGATTCGTTTCATTTCAAAACGTTCGTGTAAACCATCCCAAGAAGCGGCTTCGTCGGCATGAACGACAGTCCCCTTCGCAATGCGGGCACGGATGAAAGCGGCGGCTTGGCTTTCAGAGCCAAACACTGCTGGCACAGAATTGCCGCCGCGCTCACGGACGACGACGACGACCTTCCGTTTCCCATTTTGATTGCGGGCATATCGGCGATCGCGGCGATATTCTTTCTGGTTTGCTGGTTTTACATAACCTCCAAAATAGCCGCCATCTACTTCAGCCGTTTTGCCTTCGCCACCGATGACGCGCCCCTTCAACTCCTCCGCCATTGCCTCGCGCAGCTTGTGTAGGAGGACGAATGCGGACTTGTAGGACAGCCCCAGGTCGCGGCTGAGCGCCAGCGCGGACTTGCCTTTCACCTCGTTGCAGAACACGGCGATGGCCGCCAGATAGCCGCGCAGGGGCAGCTTGTGGCTGGCGAACAGCGTGCCGCTGGTAATCGTGAAGTCCTTTTTGCAGCCCTTACAGCGGAAGCGCAGGGAGCCGTTCGGACGGCGGGCTTCGTAAGCCTCTACGGAGCCGCAGGACGGGCATACAGGAGCGCCAGCGGTATCAGCCCAACGGATCGCCTTGAAGGCCGTCTCGGCTTCCGCGTCAGTCATGCGGAAGACCTGAGCTAGGCTCAGGGTCTTTGCCGCTTTGCTGAGAAGGAAGTGTTGGGACACGGTCGTTACCTAACGAATACGATAGGTAACGAATATGATAGGTTAGACCCAAGGTCAAGAAATCTATCGTTTTCGTTAGGTCACGAATTCGTTAGATTGCGGCGCAGCATTAGCTCTTGGGTGTATTGCGCTTTCAAAACCCCAACAGGTAGTATCGATGCGTTTCGGTGGTCAAATCGATTTATGCATCGCGTTCCTGAGATTGTTTTGGGCTTTTTGGTCGCTACGGCTCTTTGGGCCGGTATTTTCCTATTCCAGCCGCAAAAGGCCGTACCAAACTATGAGGCCCAGCCAGCCAAGTCCGAACAGCAGCACGCCGTATCCGGCCGCCCGGCCGGGCAGCAAGAACAGCACGCCGAAGGACACCAAAAAGGCAGTTGGTACGATACCTTTCTGAATCACACTCCAGATTGGTTCGTAGCTCTCTTCACGGCTCTCCTGACGTTCGTAACTTATCGATTGGTAAGCACCACCGGAGACCTGCGCGCCTCGACGGACAGACTGTGGGAGGCCGGAGAGCGTCAAATCGAGCTCTCGCGGGAAACCGCTGATGCCCAGTCCCGCGATATGCGGGCATCTATCGGTGCCGCACGCGAGGCTAATCGGATAGGGGCTGACGCGCTTCATGCCTCGCAGAGGGCTTGGCTCAATGAGGAAACCATTGCGGACAGTGACTTGGTTTGGAATCAGACCGGTTGCGAATTGATTATCAAAACGAACGTCAAAAACATCGGGACCGTTCCAGCCCAAGATGTGGTCGTAGATGCCAAAATCGTCGCGATCAAAAGGGGCGTGCGGGACTATACTATCTCGGACGCAATCGATGAACCGCCATCCAAGGCAATGGGGCAACTCCTTTTTCCCAATGCGGAATTTGCGCCAAATAGAAAGCTCAAGCTTACCCGCCAAGAAGCCAACGACGTGGCAGTCGGCAAAGAGGTTACGATCTATGTCGTCGTAATGGTAAGATATCGCTCCGGTCCAAGAAGTGCTCGAACAATCAGATTCTACGATCTCAAGAAGATGCCTGATGAGCCGGGAATCGACTACCTCGTCCCCGTCACCATCGGTTACAACGTCCCGAAAGACACTCTCTTTCTGAATCACCACTGGATGCCAAGCTACGCAGATTAAAGCGATCAGCGTAGCAGCCGCCAACTTCCAAAACCCACGCATCGTCCATTCCTTTCAAATGGACGGCATTCGGCGCGTGCCCTTGTGGCGTTTGCGCCATAATACCGGGCCCGCGCACCTTTGCATCGCTGCTCCGCCATTTTGGCGATGCGGCGCACGCGCTGGAGCGCCTGCCTGACCTCGCGCGCCGCGGCGGCGCCTCCGGCCCCGGGCGGATCTGCAGCGAGGCCGACGCCGCCGCCGAGCTCGCGGCCTGCCGCAAATTCGGCATCGATCTCGTCGCGCCGGAGGAAGCGCACTATCCGGCGCGGCTTGCCACCATCGACGACGCGCCGCCGCTGCTTGCCGTGCGCGGCGCGCGCGAGGTCCTGACGCGGCCGATGATCGCGATCGTCGGCTCCCGCAATGCCTCCGGCGCCGGGTTGAAATTTGCAGGCACCCTGGCGCGCAATCTTGGCGATGCCGGCTTTGTCGTGATCTCGGGCCTCGCCCGCGGCATCGATCAGGCAGCGCACCGCGCCACCGTTGCCAGCGGCACGGTCGCCGTGCTCGCCGGCGGCCACGACAGGATCTACCCGCCAGAGCACGAGGATCTGCTGGCCGCCCTGCTCGAGCATGGCGCGGCGATCTCGGAGATGCCGCTCGGCCACGTGCCGCGGGCGCGCGACTTTCCCCGTCGCAATCGTTTGATCTCGGGCGCCTCGCTCGGCGTCGTGATCGTCGAGGCCGCGCATCGCTCGGGCTCGCTGATCACTGCGCGGATGGCGGCCGAACAGGGCCGCGAGGTGTTCGCGGTGCCGGGCTCGCCGATCGATCCGCGCGCCGCCGGCGCCAACGATCTGATCAAGCAAGGCGCCACCTTGGTCACCGAAGCCGCCGACGTCATCAGCGCGGTGACGCCGATCATGGAGCGGCCGGTGATGCTTGGCGCGCGCGAGGACGACGAGCCGCTGGACTTTGCCACTGATAGCGGCGATCGCGCGCGCATCATCGACCTGCTCGGGCCGAGCCCGATCAGCATCGACGATCTGATCCGGATGGCTGACGTGTCGCCGGCCGTTGTCCGCGCCGTGCTGCTCGAGCTCGAGCTCGCCGGCAGGCTCGAACGCCACGGCGGCGGGCTGGTGTCGATGATTTGACGAGCTGAATATCTCGCTCGCGCAAACGCCTGTCCGTCATCCTGAGGAGCGCGCAGCGCGTCTCGAAGGATCGACGGCTCGACTGGTGGCCGTGCATCCTTCGAGACGCCTGCTACGCAGGCTCTCAGGATGACGGGTCTGCTTGTCCGAACGCGAAGGCTCCGAACTCAGCCTTCGCCATTCCGCGCGTCGAAATCGTTCCGCGCGCCCTCGATTTCTGGCAGATGCGCGAACGCCCATTCGCCGAGCGCCATCACAGGCACCGCCAGTCCGCGCCCGAGATCGGTCAGCTCGTAGTCGACCCGCGGCGGAATGGTCGGAAACACCGTGCGCGTCACCAGGCCATCGCGCTCCAGGCCGCGCAGCGTCAAGGTCAGCATGCGCTGCGAGATGCCGTTGATCGTCCTCTTCAGCTCGTTGAAGCGGCGCGGTCCATCGCGCAGCAGCATGATGACCAGCACGCTCCATTTGTCGCCGACCCGCGACAGCACCGAGGCCACGCCGCGGCAGTCCTGATGCGTCCCGGGACCACGCGGCAGGCCGGTTTCGGCGGTTACATCGATGTGCTCGGGTTCCATTGGTGTGCTCGGGTTTCAAAAATGTGCGTTCTTGCGGAGATTTAGGGCGGTCACTCATATAGCGCCAGTTACAAACCTATACCAAAGGTGACCCCAGCCATGAAACTTCTGCACATCGATTCCTCGGTCCTCGGCCCCCACTCCGTCAGCCGCCAGGTCTCGGCCGCTGCCGTCGAGCGGCTGCGCCAGGCCAATCCGGGCCTCGTCGTCAGCTACCGCGACCTCAGCCAGACGCCGCTCGCCCACCTCTCCGGCCTGCACCTCGCCGCCAGCCAGGGCGCGGCGCCGGACCCGTCGGTACGCGACGACATCGCGACCGGCCAGGCGGTGCTGGACGAGTTCCTCGCCGCCGACATCGTCGTGATCGGCGCGCCCATGTACAATTTCACGATTCCGAGCCAGCTCAAGGCCTGGATCGACCGCATCCTGGTCGCGGGCAAGACGTTCAAGTATGGCGCCGGCGGCGTCGAGGGACTGGCCGGCAACAAGCGCGTCATCATCGCGATCTCGCGCGGCGGCTATTACGGCGCCGACACGCCGATGGCCGCGCTCGAGCACCTCGAGACCTACCTGCGCGGCGTGTTCGGCTTCATCGGCGTCAGGAATGTTGAGTTCATCCCCGCCGACGGCATCCAGGTCGGCCCCGAGCATCGCGAAAAGGCGGTTGCGGGCGCGCTGCAGGCCGCCGGCAGCCTGAACGCAGCCTGATGTGATTCAAAGTGCCTGCCGTCGCCTGGCGGCGGCAGGCCGTTCAGGTGGACGAACTCAGAACCAGACGCCCTGTATGCCGAGGATGACGGCGACCAGCGAAATCAACAGGCCGATGCCGGAGAACAGCGCGACCGTCACCAACTGCGTCGTATCTGAACTTTCGGATGCGGGCGAAACCGGGATCGACGTCGAAATGCGGGCTGCTTTCGGCATGGCGGCACTCCAAATGATTCCGTGGTGAAAAATTCCCCGCCCATTCAGGAGTCCGGGCAGTACGTCAAAGGTTCAATGCGCGCGATGATAGTCGCAAGCCAAACCGGCCGGTATGAAACGCTTCACACCGGCCGTTCGATACAATGAGAAACAAACCAGAGCGTTTTCGAGCGAAGTGGATACCGGTTCGCGTGAAGAAAACGCGTCAGAATAAAACCAGAGCCGCGTTCCGATTTAATCGGAACGGAAAGGCTCTATCCGCGATAGATCGGCGCGCCCGCCGGTGATGCCGTTGCACCGCCATCGATGAACAGCTCCTGCCCCTGCACATGCGCGGCGTCGTCGGACGCCAGGAACAGCACGGTCTTTGAAATGTGATCGGGCTCGCCGATCCGCCCGAGCGGCGTGGTCTTGCCGATCCGCTGCTCGAAGATCTTCTCGGCCTCGGGCGTCGCGATCGCCGCGCCCCAGATCGGCGTGCGCACCGCGCCCGGCGCCACCACGTTGACGCGGATGTTGCGCGGCGAGAATTCTGACGCCATCACCCGCGCCATCGCGCGCACGCCGGCCTTGCTCGCGGCATAGGCCGAGTAGCCGGGATTGCCGAGCACGGAGATCACCGAGCCGTTGAGAATGATCGATGCGCCGTCGTTGAGGTACGGCGCGACCGCCTGCACCGTGAAGAACACGCCGGTGAGATTGGTCCGGATCACATTCTCGAATGCGGCCAGCGTGGTGCCGCCCACCGGCGTCTGGCCGGGAATGCCGGCATTGGCGAACAGAACGTCATACTTGCCGAACTTCTCGGCGCCCTGCTTCACCGCGGCTTCCAGCGCCGCGACGTCGGTGGCATCAGCCACCACTGCGAGCGCGTTCGGCCCGAGCTCCCTGGATGCCGCCGCAAGCGTCTCCTTGTTGCGCCCGGTGATGACGACCTTGGCGCCCTCCGCCACGAACAGCTTCGCTGTCGCGAGCCCGATGCCGCTGTTGCCGCCGGTGATCAACGCCGTCTTGTTCGCCAGTCTCATTTCCGCCTCCAGTTGGTTGCATTATTAAACTTCTTTGCCTAGCTAAGGCATACGGTTTAATATTGCAACCACACAAGGTCGTGATGGCCCAAACTCCTGGAGACAGCCGGTGAAACGAACCAGCCTTGCAGGCGACAGCTGTCCTGTCGCACGCGCGCTCGACGTGTTCGGCGACTGGTGGTCGCTCCTGATCATCCGCGACGCCAGCCTCGGCCGGCGCCGCTTCGGCGAATTCCAGGCGAGCCTCGGGCTTGCCAAAAACATCCTTGCCACACGGCTGCGCACGCTGGTCGAACGCGGCATCCTGAAGACGGTCCCCGCCTCCGACGGCAGCGCCTATCAGGAATATGTCCTGACGCCGAAGGGCCACGGCATCTTTCCGATCCTGGTCGCGTTGCGGCAATGGACCGAGGAATTCGACGAGCATCCGGACGAGATCGCGACCATCCTGGTCGACCGCGACAAGGGCAAGCCGGTGAAGAAGCTCGCGCTCTATTCGCAGGATGGACGCGTGCTGGGTGCCGCGGATACGACGCTGAAGCCGCGGCCTGCAGCGAAGCGCGCGCGGCGCCTCGTGAGTGCGTAGGACGGGTGTTGCTGGTACGACACGACGGGCAACTCACCAAAAACTTGTCAATCCTCGCCCGCGAAAATATTTCGCTTTATCCGAATACGCCTCGCGTCGCGAGGATGCGGATGTATGACTCACATACGACGACCCATATTGGGTGTCGTCCCTGCGTTCGAAAGCAGGGACCATAACCACAAATGCGGATTGTTGAACGATGCTGGGACGACGAGTCCCGTTCTCAACACCCGCCGCGGCGTATGGGTCCCGGCCTTCGCCGGGACGACGGCGGTGGATGTGGCGCGAGCTAGCGTTCTTCCTTTCTCCAGGAAGGGTCGCAAATCACGACTTCTGTTTCGCCGCACCGCGCTGTTTGACATCTTGAATTGCGGTCCATCCCCACCGTCGTCCTGGCGAAACGACCCATTACCCAAAATGAGAGTTATTGCGCGACGCTGGGGCCGCGATCCCGTTCATGATCAAATGCGGTGGTTATGGGTCCGGCTTTCGCCAGGACGACGGCCGACCCTGCTTCCCGTAACGCCCCTCACGACAGCTTCCTCCGGCTGCGCGAGCGCAGCTGCTCGTCGGCCTCCAGACGGGCCATCGCGAACAGGCGGTCGAGGACTTCGGTTTGTGGCGCCGGGCGAGTTTGGCGAGTTAGGTCGCGGCGCCTGCGATCAGGACCAGGGCATCGTCGGGGCCGCCTTCCCCAGCCGTCTCGTCGCCCGCCGGTCGCCGCCCGCCGGACGCCTTGCGCTTCCGGCCGCCCCCTGTGCTGCTCAAAAGGCCTAATCCGATTCCTACGCTGTATATAAAGAGATAAGCCCTTTCCGGCCGCAACTCTAGGACGCATTTCGCAACCCTTGGGATAGAAACTCCACAGCTTGGCGCCTCCCTTCAATATCTGGCGATTTGACAGGGACCGCCCCAGCACCCATGTTCGCCCCGACACGGCGGGCCGCGAGTCTAGCGGAACCCACCTTCAAGTTTTCCCGTAAGCTATTGGAATGACATGAATATCGTCATTGTGGAGTCGCCGGCCAAGGCCAAGACGATCAACAAATATCTGGGGTCCTCCTACGAGGTCCTGGCGTCGTTCGGCCATGTTCGCGACCTCCCGGCCAAGAATGGTTCCGTCGATCCCGACGCCAATTTCCAGATGATCTGGGAGGTCGATGCCAAGGCCGCGAGCCGGCTCAACGACATCGCCAAGGCGCTCAAAGGTGCCGACCGTCTGATCCTCGCAACCGACCCCGATCGCGAGGGCGAGGCGATCTCCTGGCACGTGCTGGAGGTGATGAAGGAGAAGCGCGCGCTAAAGGACCAGAAGGTCGAGCGCGTGGTGTTCAACGCCATCACCAAGCAGGCCGTCTCCGAGGCGATGAAGGCGCCGCGCCAGATCGATGGCGCGCTGGTCGACGCCTATATGGCGCGCCGTGCGCTGGACTATCTGGTCGGCTTCACCCTCTCCCCCGTGCTGTGGCGCAAGCTGCCCGGCGCCCGCTCCGCCGGCCGCGTGCAGTCGGTCGCGCTGCGGCTGGTCTGCGACCGCGAGCTCGAGATCGAGAAGTTCGTTCCGAAGGAGTACTGGTCGCTGGTCGCGACGTTGCTGACGCCGCGCGGCGATGCCTTCGAGGCGCGGCTGGTCGGCGCCGACGGCAAGAAGATCGCACGGCTCGACATCGGCTCCGGCGCGGAAGCCGAGGATTTCAAGAAGGCGATCGAAGCCGCGCTGTTCAAGGTCGCGACCGTCGAGGCCAAGCCGGCGCGGCGCAATCCGCAGGCGCCCTTCACCACCTCGACCCTGCAGCAGGAAGCGAGCCGCAAGCTCGGCTTCGCGCCGGCGCACACCATGCGCATCGCGCAGCGGCTCTATGAGGGCATCGACATCGGCGGCGAGACCACCGGCCTCATCACCTATATGCGAACCGACGGCGTGCAGATCGCACCCGAAGCGATCACGCAGGCGCGCAAGGTAATCGGCGAGGACTATGGCAACGCCTACGTGCCGGACGCCCCGCGCCAGTACCAGGCCAAGGCCAAGAACGCGCAGGAAGCGCACGAAGCGATCCGCCCGACCGATCTGTCGCGTCGCCCGGCCACCATCGGCCGACGGCTCGATGCCGATCAGGCGCGGCTTTATGAATTGATCTGGAAGCGCACCATTGCGAGCCAGATGGAGTCGGCCGAGCTCGAGCGCACCACCGTCGACATCGAGGCCAAGGCCGGCTCCCGCGTGCTGGAATTGCGCGCCTCCGGCCAGGTCATCAAGTTCGATGGTTTCCTCGCGCTCTATCAGGAAAGCCGCGACGACGAGGAGGACGAGGATTCGCGCCGCCTGCCCGCGATGAGCGAGGGCGAGGCCGTGAAGCGCCAGAGCCTCGCCGTCACCCAGCATTTCACCGAGCCGCCGCCGCGCTTTTCGGAAGCCTCGCTGGTGAAGCGGATGGAAGAGCTCGGCATCGGCCGCCCCTCGACCTACGCCTCGATCCTGCAGGTCCTGAAGGACCGCGGCTATGTCAAGCTCGAGAAGAAGCGGCTGCACGGCGAGGACAAGGGCCGCGTCGTGGTCGCGTTCCTGGAGAACTTCTTCTCGCGCTACGTCGAATACGACTTCACCGCCGATCTCGAGGAGCAGCTCGACCGCATCTCCAACAATGAGATCGCCTGGCAGCAGGTGTTGCAGGACTTCTGGCGCGGCTTCATCGGCGCGGTCAACGACATCAAGGACCTGCGCGTCGCCGAGGTGCTCGACGCGCTCGACGAGATGCTCGGCCCGCATATCTATCCGCCGCGCGCGGATGGCGGCGACGTCAGGCAATGCCCGACCTGCGGCACCGGCCGGCTCAACCTCAAGGCCGGCAAGTTCGGCGCCTTCGTCGGCTGCTCGAATTATCCGGAATGCCGCTACACCCGTCCGCTCGCGGCCGACAGCGCCGAGAGCGCCGACCGCGTGCTCGGCACCGATCCCGACACCGGCTTCGATGTCACGGTGAAGGCCGGCCGCTTCGGCCCCTACATCCAGCTCGGCGAGCAGAAGGATTACGCCGAAGGCGAGAAGCCGAAGCGCGCGGGCATTCCAAAGGGCACCTCACCGGCCGATGTCGATCTCGAACTGGCACTGAAACTGCTGTCGCTGCCGCGCGAGATCGGGAAGCATCCGGAAACCGGACAGCCGATCACCGCCGGCCTCGGCCGGTTCGGGCCGTTCGTCAAGCACGAGAAGACCTATGCCAGCCTCGAGGCCGGCGACGAGGTCTTCGACATCGGGTTGAACCGTGCCGTCACGCTGATCGCGGAGAAGATCGCGAAGGGCCCGAGCGGCCGCCGCTTCGGTGCCGATCCCGGCAAGCCGCTCGGCGATCATCCGACGCTCGGCGCGGTCGCGCTGAAGAACGGCCGCTACGGCGCCTATGTCGCGGCGGGCGGCGTCAACGCGACGATCCCGAGCGACCGCACCCCCGACCAGATCACGCTCGCCGAAGCGATCGCGCTGATCGACGAGCGCGCGGCCAAGGGCGGCGGCAAAAAGGCCAAGAAGGCCAAGGCGGAAAAGCCCGCCAAGGCGAAGAAAGCCAAGTCCGAGGCGACCGAGACTGACGGCGACGGCGAGGCCGAGCCCGCCAAGAAGGCTGCGTCGAAGAAAGCCGCGGCGAAGCCGAAAACGGATGCGACCAGCAAGGCGCGCGCGCCGGTCGCCTCCGGTGCCAAGACGTCGCCTGCAAAATCATCGGCACCAGCGAAAGCGCCCGCGAAGAAAAGCGCCGGCAAGGCACGAGGATAAGTGAAACGAAAACCCGACCATGGCTTTCCGGGCCGGGACGCCATCGTCGCCTTCATCCGCGCCAATCCAGGCAAGGTCGGCACCCGCGAGATCGCGCGCGAGTTCGGCCTGAAGAACGCCGACCGCGTCGAGCTGAAGCGGATCCTCCGTGAGCTCGCCGACGACGGCACGATTGCCAAGCGCGGCCGCAAGATCCACGAGCCGGCGGCGCTGCCACCGACCCTGCTCGCCGACATCACCGGCCGCGACAGCGACGGCGAGCTGATCGCCACGCCCGCCGAGTGGGACTCGGACGAGAACGGCACCGCCCCGAAAATCCGTATCGAGACGCCGCGGCGGCCGAAGCCCGGGACCACCGCCGGCGTCGGCGACCGCGCGCTGCTGCGCGTCGAAGTCACGGACGAGCAAGACGGCACACCCTATCGCGGCCGCGTCATCAAGGTGATCGATCACGGGCGCACCCGGATCCTCGGCATCTTCCGTCGCAATCCCGATGGCGGCGGGCGCCTGATCCCGGTCGACAAGAAGCAGGCCGGCCGCGAGCTCAACATCGCCAAGGCCGACAGCGGCGGCGCCGAAGACGGCGATCTCATCAGCGTCGACCTGATCCGCACCCGCGGCTACGGCCTCGCCTCCGCCCGCGTCAAGGAGCGGCTCGGTTCGATCGCCAGTGAGAAGGCGATCAGCCTGATCGCGATCAACACCCACGATATCCCGCAGGTGTTCTCCACTTCTGCGCTGCGCGAAGCTGAAGACGCCAAGCCCGCAACCTTGCAGGGCCGCGAGGACTGGCGTGACGTGCCGCTCGTCACCATCGATCCGCCGGATGCCAAGGATCACGACGACGCGGTGCATGCGGAAGTCGATCCCGATCCGAACAACAAGGGCGGCTTCATCGTCCATGTTGCGATCGCCGACGTCGCCTTCTATGTGCGGCCCGGCTCGGCGCTCGACCGCGACGCGCTGCAGCGCGGCAACTCGGTGTATTTCCCTGATCGCGTCGTGCCGATGCTGCCCGAGCGGATCTCCAACGATCTCTGCTCGCTGGTGCCGGGCGAGCCGCGCGGCGCGCTCGCGGTGCGCATGGTGATCGGCGCCGACGGCCGCAAGCGCTCGCATACCTTCCACCGCGTGCTGATGCGCTCGGCTGCGAAGCTACATTATGCGCAGGCGCAGGCCGCGATCGACGGCAGGCCCGATGACACGACGGGCCCTATCCTCGATCCGATCCTGAAGCCGCTGTGGTCGGCCTACGAGCTGGTCAAGCTTGCACGCAACGAGCGCGACCCGCTCGATCTCGATCTGCCCGAGCGCAAGATCCTGCTGAAAGCCGACGGCACCGTCGATCGCGTGATCGTGCCGCAGCGGCTCGACGCGCACCGGCTGATCGAGGAGTTCATGATCCTCGCCAACGTCGCCGCGGCCGAAATGCTGGAGAAGAAGGCGCTGCCGCTGATCTACCGCGTGCACGACGAGCCGAGCCAGGAGAAGGTGCACAACCTGCAGGAATTCCTGAAGACGCTCGACTTGCCCTTCACCAAGCATGGCGCGCTGCGTCCCACGCAATTCAACCGCGTGCTGGCGCAGGTTGCCGGCGAGGACTACGAGCCGCTGGTCAACGAGGTGGTGCTGCGTTCGCAGGCGCAGGCGGAATACTCCGCCGAGAACTACGGCCATTTCGGCTTGAACCTGCGCCGCTACGCGCACTTCACCTCGCCGATCCGCCGCTATGCCGATCTGATCGTGCATCGCGCGCTGATCCGCGCGCTCGGGCTTGGCGAAGGCGCGTTGCCGACCGATGAAACCGTGGAGACGCTCGCCGAGATCGCCGCGCAGATTTCCGTCACCGAGCGCCGCGCGATGAAGGCGGAGCGTGAGACCACCGACCGCCTGATCGCGCATTTCCTTGCCGATAAGGTCGGCGCCTCGTTCCAGGGCCGCATTTCCGGCGTGACGCGATCCGGCCTGTTCGTGAAGCTCGACGACACCGGCGCCGACGGTCTGATCCCGATCCGCACCATCGGCAGCGAATATTTCAACTACGACGAAACTCGCCACGCGCTCATCGGCACGCGCAGCGGCACCATGTATCGGCTCGGCGACGTCGTCGATGTGCGTCTGGTGGAAGCCGCGCCGATAGCCGGCGCGCTGCGATTTGAGTTATTATCCGATGGTCAGGCAATTCCGCGCGGCAGAAAACGCGACAGCGTAAGGGCCGAGCGCCGTGCCGCCGGATTTGACAAGGGACCAAAACGATCAGGCAAGAAGGCGCACAAGGAGCGGAAATCGCGCAAGAAGGATCGCAAGCCGGCGCAGCAGAAGTCCGGCAAATCGAAGCGAGGCAAGTCATGGAAGTGACACCACCGACAGTGGTCTGGACTCGCGAGGCGGCCGAGCCCGAGAAGCGCGACGTGTGGAGCGCGATGAAGCGCGGGTTCCGCTGCCGCTGTCCGCGCTGCGGAAAAGGCAGACTGTTCCGCAAGTTTCTCAAATGCGACGGCCATTGCCCGGTCTGCGACCTCGACTTCACGCCGCATCGCGCGGACGATCTGCCTGCCTATCTCGTCATCGTTATCGTCGGCCATATCGTGGTACCGATGGCGCTGTGGATCGAGACCAATTATTCGCCGCCGGTGTGGCTGCAACTTGCGATCTATCTGCCGTTCACGCTGTTCGCATCGCTGGCGCTGTTGCAGCCGGTGAAGGGAGCCGTGATCGGCTTGCAATGGGCCCTGCGCATGCATGGCTTTGACGAGAATCCCCCTAGCGACATCCCGCCGGTCTAGCTAAACCGGGCCGCAAGAAGAAATGAAAGGGATGAAATGACTGAAGCTGCCGCGCCCGCCGCTGTCGTCCACCAGGGCGAAAAAGAAGCCGACCATCATGCGTATTTCCGGCCGAAGGATGCGGCGACGCTGATCCTGATCGATCGCTCCGGCGCCAAGCCGAAGGTGCTGGTCGGCAAGCGTCACGACAAGGTCGTGTTCATGCCCGGCAAATTCGTTTTCCCCGGCGGCCGCGTCGACAAGGCCGACAACCGTGTGCCGGTCGCAGCGCCGATCACGCCGGAGCTCGAAGCCAATCTGTTGAAGGGCAGCCCGAAGATCACGCCCGGCCGCGCGCGTGCGCTTGCCAACGCCGCGATCCGCGAGGCCTGCGAGGAGACCGGGCTCTGCCTCGGCCGCAAGGTCGAGAAGCCGCACAAGCTCGACGGGCCCTGGGCACCGTTCGCCGACGCTGGTCTCTTGCCCGATCCGTCCGGCCTGTTCCTGATCGCGCGCGCGATCACCCCGCCTGGCCGCGTCCGCCGCTTCGACACGCGCTTCTTCACTGCCGACGCGTCGACCATCGCGCATCGTGTCGAGGGCGTGGTGCATGCCGATGCCGAGCTGGTCGAGCTGGTCTGGGTCGAGATCGGCTCCGAGCCGCTCGCCGACGCGCATGCCATGACCAAGAACGTGCTCGCCGAGCTCGACCGCCGTCTCGCCACCGGGCCGCTCCGCCACGACGCGCCGGTGCCGTTCTTCCATTTCTACGGCGGCAAGATGCAGAAGGACGTGCTGGGGGCGTAGTATGATCCTCGTCATTCCGAGGCGATGCGCAGCATCGAACCCGGAATCCCGAGATTGCGGCGCGAGATTCCGGGTTCATCGCTGCGCGATGCCCCGGAATGACACTGTCGAGAGAGCGGCCAAAAACAAAATAATCTTCCCGATGGCGCGCCGCGAAACGCCTCCCTATCTGTTCCGCTAACGACATCAAGGACGGAACGGGGCAATGGCGAAGCGTCAACTCAAGCTCGGCGCGTTCATGCGGCCGATCAGCATTCACACCGGTGCCTGGCGCTATCCCGGGGCCTGGCCCGACGCCAATTTCAACTTCGACCACATCAAGACGCTGATCCGCAAGCTCGAGGCCGGCAAATTCGACGCCTTCTTCATGGCCGACCATCTTGCCGTGCTGAACATGCCGATCAGCGCGCTGAAGCGCAGCCACACCGTGACCTCGTTCGAGCCGTTCACGCTGCTATCGGCGCTCGCCGCCGTGACGGAGAATATCGGCCTGATCGCGACCGGTTCGACCACCTTCGACGAGCCCTATCACGTCGCGCGGCGCTTCGCCTCGCTCGACCACATCTCCGGCGGCCGCGCCGGCTGGAATATCGTCACCACGTCCAATCCGGACGCGGCGCTGAATTTCGGGCTCGACGACCATATGGAGCACGCCGAGCGCTACAAGCGCGCCCGCGAGTTCTACGATGTCGTCACCGGCCTGTGGGATTCCTTCGCCGATGACGCGTTCGTGCGCGACGTCGAGTCCGGACTGTTCGTCGATCCCGACAAGATGCATGTGCTCAATCATAAGGGCAAATATCTCTCGGTCCGCGGTCCGCTGAACATCGCCCGCCCCGTGCAGGGCTGGCCTGTCATCGTGCAGGCCGGCGCTTCCGATGACGGCAGGCAGCTTGCGGCCGAGACGGCGGAAGCCGTGTTCACCGGCGGCGGCAGTCTGGCCGACGGACAGAAGCTCTACGCCGACATCAAGGGCCGCATGGAGAAGATCGGCCGCGATCCCGAGCATCTGAAGATCCTGCCCGGTGCCTTCGTCGTGGTCGGCGACAGCGTCGAGGAAGCCAAAGAGAAGCGCGCGCTGCTCGACAGCCGCGTGCACTACGACAGCGCGATCGCCTCGCTGTCGGTGATCCTCGGCACCGATGCGTCCGGCTTCGATCCCGACGGACAGTTGCCGCCGATCCCCGAAACCAATGCCAGCAAGAGCGGCCGGCAGCGCCTCGTCGATGTCGCAGCGCGCGACAAGCTCACCGTGCGCCAGCTCGCGCAGCGCGTCGGCGGCTATGGCGGGCTCGCCTTCGTCGGCACGCCGCAGACTATCGCCGACCAGATGGAGGAATGGCTGACCGGCCGCGGCAGCGACGGCTTCAACATCATGTTCCCCTATCTGCCGCAGGGCCTGTTCGAGTTCGTCGACAAGGTGGTCCCGGAACTGCAAAGGCGCGGGATTTTCCGCACGGAGTATGAGGGGCGGACCTTGCGCGAGAATTTGGGCCTGCCGCGGCCGAAAAATCAGTTCTTCGAGGGGTAATAGGCCCGGAATCGAGGTGGTTTTGGTTCGGAAATCCTTGACTTTGAGCGGTTTGTGGCTAGTTTCCGGGCCAAACGCGGGCCGATTTGGCCGGCTCCCGAATTCCCCCGATTTTCGAGGTTTTGCACATGGCCAAGGCGGTCACCATTAAGGTCAAGCTCGTGTCGACGGCCGACACCGGCTTCTATTACGTTGCCAAGAAGAATTCGCGCACCATGACCGACAAGCTGGTCAAGAAGAAGTACGACCCGGTCGCGCGCAAGCACGTCGAGTTCAAGGAAGCCAAGATCAAGTAAGATCGGCTGCTTCCGACGTTTCAAACGGGGCCCTCGCGGCCCCGTTTTTGCTTTCTAGGCTTGCGTCATCCCTCATGATTCCCGGAGCAGTCCCGGGCGTAGGGCTCAGATGATCGCAACCTTGGACGAGGGAAACGTCGGCGGCTACTCGGTCGCTTACGGCCGCGAGGACATCTACTTTCCGGTCTATGTCACGGCAGCCCTCGCCGCGATCTTCCTGACCGCGACCTGGATCACGGGCGCGATCTATTGGCTGGCGCCGGCAGCGGCAGCGGGCGGCTTCACCTATTACAACATCCCCCTGCTGGAGGCTGGTCGTCCGACGATCGGGGCCAACCAGTACGGCATCTTCATCCAGGCCTTCGGGCTGATCCGCTGGCGCGCCATCACGCGCATCGACCTCGTCGAGATCGCTGAGCGCGCGATGACCGTTCACGAGTTGCAGATCGCGCTTAACGGACCGCTCGGCAGCGCGCTGGTGGCCGATTGGCGCAAGCGGCCGGCCTACCGGCTGTTGATGCGCCTGCCGTGGCGCATGGACCATCGTGGCGTGGTCCGCGTCAATCTGGAGCCATTCGACCGGACGCCCGACGAGATCCACCGGACGTTCCTCAGGATGTGGCGTTATTACCGGAGCTAACCCTTGAACGCCTCGTCACGCAGATGCGCGTCTGCGATCTCTGCATCCGGATTGTGTGTGATCGTCATGAACCAAATGAGGCTGAAGAACAGCGACCACGCTGTGTTCCAATAGAACCAGTTCATCGGATCACCTCGAACAGCTTAAATCCGCGCCAGCGGGCGAAGATCGCCAGCTGCGCGGAATGCCGCCAAAGTCTACTGCACGACCTCGCCGTGCAGTGCCAGATCCAACCCTTCGCGCTCGATGTCCCGCGTCACTCGAAGCCCGACGAAGAGATTGATCACGAACAGGATGATCAGGCTCACCACGGCATCATACACGAAAACCGTCGCGACGCCGATGCATTGATTGAGGAACTGCCCGGGATTTCCTTCCAGAACACCTGCCGTTCCACCATACTGCTCGACCGCGAACACCCCGGTCAGCAGCGCTCCGACGATGCCGCCAAGGGCATGGACACCGAAGCAGTCCAGCGCATCATCGTAGCTGAACATGCGCTTCAAGCCGGTGCATCCCCAGTAGCAGCAGACGCCGGCGGCGATGCCGATCGCGAAAGCGCCGACCGGCCCGACGAAACCGGAGGCCGGCGTGATCGCGACGAGGCCCGCCACGGCACCCGAGCAGATTCCGACGACGGTCGGCTTGCCCTTCAACGCCCATTCCACCAGCATCCAGGTGAAGCCCGCCACCGCCGTGGCGATCTGAGTCACCAGCATGGCCATGCCCGCCTGCATTCCGGCCGTGACAGCGGAGCCGGCGTTGAACCCGAACCAGCCGACCCACAACAGCGAGGCGCCAATGAAGGTCAGCACCATATTGTGCGCCGGCCCCGTCTCGACGCGCTTGCCGAGCATGATGGCGCACATCAGGCCCGCGACGCCGGCGTTGATGTGCACAACGGTGCCGCCGGCGAAATCGAGAACCTTGACATACGCAGCGTCGTTGCCGGCCGAGAATATGCCGTCAGGGCCCCAGACCCAGTGCGCGATCGGCGCATAGACGAAGATCGCCCACAGCCCGATGAACCAGAGCATCGCGGAGAACTTCATCCGCTCGGCAAACGCGCCGGCAATCAGCGCCGGCGTGATGATGGCGAACGTCATCTGGAAGCAGATGTAAACGGACTCGGGGATCGTCGCAGCGAGCGGATTGGGATTGCCGATGCCTCCCTTGCCGATGTCGCTCAGGATGTCCTTGAGGAACAGGCGATCGAGGCCGCCGATGAACGGCGTGCCGGCACGAAACGCAAGACTGTAGGTAAGGACGGCAAACAGGATCGTGACCAGGCAGGTGACCGCGAAGCTGGTCATCACGGTATCGCCGACATTCTTCTTGCGCACCATGCCGCCATAGAACAGGCCGAGCCCCGGGATCGTCATCATCAGGACGAGCGCGACTGACGTGAGCATCCAGGCGGTGTCGCCGGAATTCGGCGTGCACTTCTCGAGAATCTTGCCGCCACAGGCAGGCGGCGCCGCCGCATCCTCGGCCAGCGCGAGATCGTTAAACAGCAGGCAAAGGAACGCCACGCCCAACAAGGCAACCACGATTCTCACGAGCTTCTGGCGCGTGTGTGTCGCAGACTCCATCATCGACCTCCCATCACAAGAGAAATGCTGGCGTTCGGAATGGGCGCGGCGCGTTCGCAGCGTGAGCGCTGAAGGACAGCGCGCGTCCGGCTATCGGGATGTCTCGAAGTGCCGCGGTGCGGGTGGCGGGATGCAGCGAAGTCGCAGCGGCATCAGGCCCGACGCAGGGCACAAGGGCCTCCTGCTCGGCGGCGCGGCAAAGGCCGTGGTGCGCGGATGGCTGGAGAATGACGGCGACTAGCCCCATCGCGGCCAGCCCTTCCCAAAGTCCCCAGGCCGGAACCCTCAGCGAGGGTTTCCGGCACGATTTCTAGCCAAATTGAAACAAGATTCGTGCCACCACTGCGCGCCGCGTAACACTTTGAAAACGCTATCGCTTCGATCCGCGGCCGGAACAGCATCGCGCTCCATTGCACGCTCTTGCGGCAAGTGGCCGGTCAAAAACTAGGCAGCATCTGGCGACTGCCCTCGCAAGGAGCAGCCGCCAGCTTCGCAGGGATTCTGCTAAGCGGCCTTCAGCAGCGGCGGCTGCGCCGGCCGGATCAGCGCGAAGGCGAGCTGGATGATGCCGCCGGCAAGGCCCAGCGCGACGCCGATGCGCCAGGCCATGGTGTAGGAGCCGAGCGAGTCGTAGATCAGCCCTCCTCCGTAAGCGCCGAGGAAGCTGCCGACCTGGTGGCTCATGAAGGCGAGGCCCTGGATCATCGCCTGCCAGCGCAAGCCGAACATCTCGGCCACCGCGCCCGCGACCAGCGGACCGACACCCATCCAGAGGAAGCCCATGATCGCGCCGAACAGCAGCGTCGAGCCGGGCGTTGCCGGCAGCATGAAGTACCAGGCGAGCGCCAGCGAGCGCAGGATGTAGATCGCGCCGAGCAGCGCCAGCTTGTTCCAGCGCTGGCCGGCCCAGCCGAAGAACAGCGAGCCCAGCACGTTGAAGCCGCCGATCATGCCGAGCGTCTGCGCGCTCAGCATCGGATCGAGCCCGCAGATCGCGAGATACGACGGCAGATGCGTGGTGAGGAAGACGAGCTGCATGCCGCAGACCATGTAGGCGCAGGTCATCACCACGAAGGCTGCGTTGCCGAACGCGGTCTTCGCCGCCGTCGCCGCGGTGGCGTTGCCGATGTCGTCGCCAGCGGGCTTCGGCAGCGGAATCTTGTCGACGCGCCCGGCGTACAACGCCGCCGGGATCATGAAGATCGAGAGAATGACAAAGCCGGCAAGTCCGACGCGCCAACCGAAACCCTCATTGAGCATCTGGCCGATCGGCGCCGACAGCAGCGCGCCGAGCGAGCCCGCGGCGGAGACCATGCCGAGCACTGTCGAGCGTACCGTCTCCGGCACCGCGCGCGCCGAGACCGACATTGCGATCGCATTCGCGGTGCAGGCGAGCGAAAGGCCGATCAGGACACCGGCGCCGATCATGATGGCAACGAGCCCATGCGCCGTCGTCATCAGCACGAGGCCCGCGATGTAGGCCAGCGCGCCGACCACCATGATCGGGCGAAAGCCGTAACGCACCGTCATCGCGCCGGCGACCGGCTGCAGAAAACCCCAGGCGAGGTTCTGCACCGCGAGCGCCAGCGTGAAGTGGGATATCGAGATGCCGATGTCGTGCGTCAGCGGCTGCATGAAGATGCCGAGGCTCTGCCGCAGCCCCATGCTCAGCGTGAGCATGATGGAGGCGCCGATCAGGATGGGAAGGGTGGGACGCAGGACCTGCAACAGGGGCATTGTTCTTATTCTCCCATAACGGCACGGCACGCGTGCCATGGCCTGCGATTCATGCATGTTTTGGTTACACAGACCTGTGCACTTAGGCTATACAGGGGGCCGACTGTCAAGCGAAGAGGATCACGGCTGGCGCATGGCTTCCCCGCCTCCCAAACAGACCATGAAGGAGCGGATCCTCGAGACCGCTGACAGACTGTTCTACCTGCAAGGCATTCGCGCCATCGGCGTCGACACCATCGCGGCCGAGATCGGCATCAGCAAGCGCACGCTCTACAACCACTTCCCGTCGAAGGACGCGCTGATCGAAGCCTATCTGCAACGCCGCTTCGTGCAGCCGCGTCCCTCCGACAAGCCGCCGGCCGAGCAGATTCTCGCAACCTTCGATTCGCTGGAGCGGCGCTTCTCGGCGAAGGATTTTCGCGGCTGCCCGTTCGTGAACGCGGTGGCCGAGCTCGGGCCGGAGGACGAGGATCGCACCTTCAGGAACATCGCAATCGCCTTCAAGGAAAGCCGCCGGCTCTGGTTTCGCGATCTGCTGCGGCGGCTCGGCGTTGCCGATGCCGAGGGACTTGCGACCCAGCTCACGCTGCTGGTCGATGGCTCGATCGCGCAGGATCTGGTGCGCGACGATCCGGCGATGGCGCACGCGGCCAAGGAAGCCGCGCGCGTGTTGCTGGCAAATGCAGGCGTCAAGGTCGGCAGCCCCGCCCCCGCCGGCAAGAAACGCGCCGGATAAATCCGGTTGCGTGCGGAAGTCAGGTTTGGTTGTTAACACCGACCGCAGGCCACGGCATTCCCGGCTGGATATTCCGTCCGGCGAGATTGGCAGCGACCGCGCGAAGACCTGCTACTTAGAAGACTTGCGGCACAACAGGGGAAACGACCATGGAAGATCTGAAGGTGACGGCCACCGGCTATGATTTCGCGCCGGCGCGCGCGGCCATGCAGCGCTACATCGACAACGATCTCCTGTCCGGCATCTCCTGGACGGTTCTGGTCGGGCGCGACATCGCTGACACGGGCTGCGTCGGATGGGCCGACAAGGAAGCGCAGATTCCGTTGCGCACCGATCACATCTTCCGCGTCTTCTCCAACACCAAGCTGATCACCTCCTGCGCGGCGCTGCTGCTGGTCGAGGAAGGCCGCTTCCGGCTCGACGATCCGATCGAGACCTTCATCCCGCAACTCAGAAACCGCAAGGTGCTGCGGCCGGGCGCGACGTCGATCGACGACACCGAACCGGCGCAGCGGTCGATCACCATTCGCCATCTGCTGAGCCACTCGGCCGGCCTCAGCTACGGCCTGTTCGATCCGGGCACACCGATCTTCAAGGCCTACAACGAGCGCAAGATCCTCAATCCGATGACGACGCTCGCCGACATGGTCGACGGTCTGTCCGATCTGCCGCTGGTGTTCCATCCCGGCTCGTCGTGGGAATATTCCGTTGCCATCGACGTGGTCGCACGGCTGGTCGAGGTGGTGAGCGGCCAGCCGTTCGACAAGTTCATAAAGGCGCGCATCCTCGATCCGCTCGGCATGGTCGACACCGGCTTCCATGTTCCGGAGAAGGATCACAACCGGCTCGTCGCCTATTACGCCGGCGACGATCTGATGGACCCGATGAAGCCCGGGCTGACGCGCACCGACAACGCGCCCTATCCTGGCGCCTATCTGCGCCCGGTGCCGCGCTTCAATGGCGGCGGCGGCCTCGTCTCGACGCTGCATGACATGGTCGCACTGATCCGCAGCCTGCTGCCCGGCGGACCGACGCTGCTGAAGCCGGAGACGATCGCAGAGGCGATGACCAACCAGCTCACGCCGGGCCAATGGATCCGCTTTGCGATGATGGGCGAGCAGCCCGGCAAGACCTACGGTCTCGCCGGCGGACTGATCCTCAACCCCTCCCCGATCGATCATCCCGACGCCGCCGGCGAGCTCTATTGGGGCGGCGTCGCAGGCACGCAGTGGTGGATTTCGCCCAAAACGGGCATCGCCGGCGTCATGATGGCGCAGCGCCAGATGGCGTTCGTCCATCCGTTCTCGTTCGAGTTCAAGCGGATGGCCTATGACGCGGTGAGACGCGGCCGCTAAGGGCACTTCGTAGCCCGGATGGAGCGCAGCGAAAATCCGGGAAGCTGGTGCAAGCGGCGCGATACCCCGGATTGCGCTTCGCTGCATCCGGGCTACGAGATCGCGCTACGCTGCCGCAGACACCACGCGGTTGCGGCCGTCATGCTTGGCGCGATAGAGCGCAGTGTCGGCACGCTTGAGCACATCGGTGACCTGCTCGCCCTTGCGCTCCAGCGTGGTGAGACCGATCGAGATCGTGACGGTGATCCGCTTGCCGCCCTTGTCGACGGTGAAGGGCTCGCCCGCGATCGAGCGGCGCAGCCGCTCGGCGACCATCCCGGCGACATGCAAGTCGGTCTCGGGCATCACGATCACGAACTCCTCGCCGCCATAGCGGCAGGCAAGATCGATGCCGCGGATCGACTTGCGGATACGGACGGCGAATTCGCGCAGCACATCATCGCCGGCATCGTGGCCGTAGGTGTCGTTGATCGCCTTGAAGTAGTCGATGTCGAGGATCATCAGCGCCAGCGGCTTGCCGCGGATCGAGGCCTGCTCCGCCAGCGTCGCGAGGTGGCTTTCCATGTAGCGCCGGTTGTTGAGACCGGTCAGCGCATCCGTGATCGCCATCTCGATCGAGTTCTGCACATTGTCGCGCAGATGATCGGTGTAGCGGCGGCGGCGGATCTGGGTGCGTGCCCGCGCCAACAGTTCGTTCTTGTCGACCGGACGCAGCAGGTAGTCGTTGACGCCGATCTCGAGCCCGCGCATCAGCCGTGTGTTGTTGTCGGCATCTGAGATGGCGAGGATCGGGACCTGGCGCGTGCGCTCCAGCGAGCGGGCCTGGCTGCACAGCCGCAGACCGTCGTAATTGTCGAGGCTGAGCGACACGATCAGCAAGTCGTAATTGCCCTCGGCGGCGTGGAACAAGGCTTCCGACGGATTGATCTCGACGTCGACGTTGTGTTCGGCGGAGAGGATCGGCGCCAGTTTCTCGTAGGACGACGGCCGGTCGTCGACGAGGAGAATGCGGCCGCCGGTGCCCTTGTCGGCGATCGCGCTGCGCTCGGGCGCCTGCATGCCGATCTCGAGCGAGGTGATGGCGCGCATGCGCAGTTCGTCGGTCATCATCTTCAGCCGCGTCAGCGAGCGCACGCGCGCGATCAGCACGACGTCGGACACCGGCTTGGTCAGGAAGTCATCGGCGCCGGCTTCAAGGCCGCGCACGCGATCGGCCGGGCTGTCGAGCGCAGTGACGATGACGACCGGAATGAAATGGGTCGCCGGATTCGACTTCAGCCGGCGGCAGACCTCGAAGCCGTCCATGTCAGGCATCATGACATCGAGCAGGATGATGTCGCATTCGGCGCGTGCGCAAATTTCCAGTGCCTCGGTCCCGTTGGAGGCAGTCAACACATCGAAATATTCGGCTGACAGACGGGCTTCCAACAACTTGACGTTCGCCGGAACGTCATCGACCACGAGGATACGCGCGGACATTGCACCACAACTCCCCTATCCGATAAAGCGTCGGACAGTCTCAATAAATTTGCCGACCGAGATCGGCTTGGACAAATAGGCTTCGCAGCCGCCCTCGCGGATACGTTCTTCGTCGCCCTTCATGGCGAAGGCGGTGACCGCGACCACCGGAATCGCGCGCAGATCGGGATCGTCCTTGATCCAGCGCGTGACCTCCAGGCCGGAAACCTGGGGTAGCTGGATGTCCATCAGGATGAGGTCGGGGCGCAGCTTGCGGACGAGGTCGAGCGCTTCGAAGCCATTGCTGGTGCCCGAAGTCTGATAGCCGTGCGCTTCCAACAGATCGCGAAAGAGCTTCATGTTGAGCTCGTTGTCCTCCACGATCAGGACGGTTTTGGCCATCCCGTCCCTCCCAAACCCAGGAGACGGGCCCGGCTGCGGTACCTCACGCACCGCGCTCGGGGCGCGTCGAAAATGTGAATTCAAACTAGCGCCAGAATCGCTCTAACCCGTTAACCCGAAGTCCAACTTCCGCAGCGTGGTTTCCGTTGCTTGAACACATGAGGAAGACTCGGGCATGATGGGCCTCTCAATAGAGACCATAAGTTAACGGAAAGGCAAACCGGCGCGTTGAAAAAGCCTGTTCACAACCCCCGGGAAGTTGCTGAAATCGTTGCGATTCAGGCGCTCGGCTTCATTGCCGGCGATCCCGAGCGGCTGGGCCTGTTCCTGGCTGAAACCGGAATCGGTCCAGAGACGCTGCGGAACGCCGCGTCCAACCCTCAATTTCTTGCGAGCGTGCTCGATTTCGTGATGCGCGACGACGCCACCGTGAAGGCGTTTGCCAGGGCCTCGGAACTGCACCCGACCAATATCGCCGCCGCCCATCAGGCGCTGGGCGACCCGAAATGGGAGCGCGACGTGCCGTGACGACGGCAGCGGCAGCTTCCGACGGCCCCCTCAGTTTCTGCCGAGACTGCCTCGGCGACCTCGATATCAAGGTGAAGCGATGCAGCCATTGCGGCTCGCCGCGGCTGGTGCGTCATCGCGCCCTGCCCGCACTGGCGCTGGCGCACATCGACTGCGACGCGTTCTATGCCACCGTCGAGAAGCGCGACAATCCCGAGATCGCCGACCGCCCGGTCATCATCGGCGGCGGCAAGCGCGGCGTCGTGTCGGCCGCCTGTTACATTGCTCGCACCTATGGCGTCCGCTCGGCGATGCCGATGTTCAAGGCGCAGGAACTCTGCCCGGATGCGACCGTGATTCCGCCGGACATGGCGAAGTATGTCCGGGTCGGGCGCGAGGTGCGGCAGGCGATGCAGGCGCTGACGCCGCTGGTCGAGCCGCTGTCGATCGAC
Source organism: Bradyrhizobium sp. 33ap4 (assembly GCF_032654765.1). Taxonomy (NCBI): domain Bacteria; kingdom Pseudomonadati; phylum Pseudomonadota; class Alphaproteobacteria; order Hyphomicrobiales; family Nitrobacteraceae; genus Bradyrhizobium; species Bradyrhizobium sp. 33ap4. The sequence goes on from NZ_JAUMTJ010000006.1 coordinate 141,328, forward strand.
GAAGCCTTCCTCGATCTCGCCGGCACGCAGCGCGTCCACGGCATGATCCCGGCCAAGGTGCTCGCCAAATTCGCCCGCGATGTCGAGCGCGACATCGGCATCACGGTGTCGGTCGGCCTGTCCTGCAACAAGTTCCTCGCCAAAATCGCCTCCGACCTCGACAAGCCGAGGGGCTTTGCCGCGCTGGACCAGGACGAGGCGCGCGAGATGCTGGCCAGCAAACCGGTCGGGTTCATCTACGGCGTCGGCCCCGCGACCCAGGAGAAGTTGGTGCAGCGCGGCTTCCGCCTCATTGCCGACCTGCAGCGCGCCGACGAGAACGAATTGATGAAGCAGTTCGCGAGCGAAGGCCGCCGGCTGTGGCGGCTCGCGCGCGGCATCGACGACCGGAGCGTGGTGGCCGATCGCGGCGCCAAGACGATCTCGAGCGAGACCACCTTTGAGACCGACATCCGCGACTTCGCAACGCTGGAAAGACTGCTCTGGAAACTGTCGGAGAAAGTCTCGGCGCGGCTGAAGACCAGCGAGCTCTCGGGGTCCACCATCACGCTGAAGCTGAAGACCGCGGACTTCCGCCAGCGTACCCGTTCGCAATCGATCCAGACCCCGACCCAGCTTGCCGCCAAGATCTTTGCGGTGTCGCGCGAGATGCTCGCGAAGGAAATCGACGGCACCGCCTTCCGCCTGATGGGCACCGGCGTCAGCGCGCTGCGCCCGGGCGCGCAGGCCAACGATTCCGACATGCTCGACCGCCGCTCGGCGCACGCCGAACGCGCGATGGACAATCTGCGCAAGAAGTTCGGCAATGCCGCCGTGATCAGGGGCATTGCCTATGAGGGGCCGCAGAAGAGCGCGGAAGAGTAATCGGTCGTCATGGCCGGGCTTGACCCGGCCATCCATCAACGAGGACTCTTTGAAAAGCGATGGATGCGCGGGTCGAGCCCGCGCACGACGACTGCGCAGCCCTTCAATCCGCGACCGCAACCGCCTCGATCTCAATCAGCCATTCCGGCGCCGCGAGCGCGGTGACACCGACCAGCGTAGAGGCCGGCGGCTCCATGCCCTCAAAGAACGCCGAACGTGCCTTGCCGATGATGGGACGGAGCTCCGGCTTGTAGCCGACGACCAAGGTCGTGATCTTCACGATATTGGAATAGCTGGCTCCGGCGGCCTTCAGCGCCATGCCGAGGTTCTGCATCACCTGCGTCGTCTGCGCGGCGAGATCGCCGGCGCCGACCACGCGGCCCTCCTCGTCGACGGAGACCTGTCCCGAAATGTAGATCGTGCGCGCGCCGGAGGCGACGACGACGTGGGAGTAAGCCGGATTGTGATGCAGGCCGCTGGGGCGAAGGTGGTTGAGCTCGCTCATGAGGTGCCTCCCTGACACGCGTGTTTGTGGGAAGCCTACTCGTGCCGGACGGTTCCGGCCAGTGCGGTGTCGTGGAGTGCTCGGGCTTGCTCCGCCGTCGTCCCGACGAAAGCCGGGACCCATCCACCGAAGGTGATTGTTGTGCGACGCTGGGGCCACAGCCCCCTTCAACAACTCACCCCTGTGGTGATGGGTCCCGCTTCGCTTGCCCGGGACGACGCTGAGTGGGTGGCGATAGCCAGCCCTCACTTGCAGGGCTTGGAATCCCTGACGTCGAACTTGTCCAGCGCGCCCGAGATCACGAAATCGTTGTAGTCCAGCACCAGTGCACGGGAGACGCCGTTCTCGTACAGCTCGAACGACATCGCGTAGACCGGCGTCTGCTCGCCGTCCTTCGCGCGCGCGTCGCTGTCGTAATAGCTCACCGTCACCGGCCAGCGCGTCATGGCCTTCATCGCATTGCTCGCCGTCGACGGATCGGGCGATGACGGCGCGCGGTCGCCTGTGATCGGCCGGCCGATCACGGTCAGCGTGTTGTAGATCTTCTCGCCGTTGTCGGAGCCGTCATAGACGGTCTGCTCGAGCACCGACTTGCCGTCGCGGGCGGCAGCGATGATGTGCTGGATCTGCTCGGTCGGGAACACGATCTTGCCGTCGATATTGAACGTCTTCTTGACCGGCTGGGTCAGCTTCACGGTGATATGATCGCCGACCCGCTCGGCGATGCCGTCGACCGGCGACGATTCGCTGTCGTTCATCCGCGTGTCGATCTTGAAGCGGTAGCTTTTGCCCGACGCGTCCTCCCAGGACGTGGAGCGAAGATCGGACAGCGTCACCTTGCCCTCGCCGCTGTCGAGCTCGGACACCTGGCGGAATTCGGAGGTGTAGCCTTCGCAGGAGTTGCCGGAGAAATTGTAGAGGATGCGCCCGCGCGCATCGCTGACCGAGTTGGAGCCGCGCGATTTCACCAGGCTGAGGTCGTAGAGCGCCTGATGCGCGAGAAACGGCCCGCTTGCCGCAGCGACCGCGGGCCCCTGAACCAGGCCGGATCCTGCGGCAACGGCGATCGCAAACACCAGGGCACGCGACGGAGTCCGGAACGGCAGGGTCATGTGGTTTCCTCAAGGAGGCAGGGATTCGCCACAATAGTGACGGTGGTATTGCGCCGCAACTGGGGCAAGTCTGACAAAATGGCAATGTATGCAGCGAAATTGCCGTCATTTTCGGCAGCTTTCCGTGCGATTCGGCACGTCATGGCCGCGTTGTCCTCACCTTACCGTCGCTTGCAACCGGCGGCACGATGCGCGAAACAATCGAAACAAACTTGGCCCTGACCGCGTTTCAGGCTTCGTGCAATCCAATTGGGGGACCAAAAATGGCGGGTACCGTCGAACAAAAACTGGCGTCACAGGGCATCACACTTCCCGAGCCGACCTCCCCGGTCGCAAACTATGTCCCCTTCGTCCGCAGCGGAAACCTGCTGTTCGTGTCCGGCCAGGTCTGCTTCAACGCCGAGGGCAAGCTGATCGCCAAGGGCAAGCTCGGCGCCGGCGTCACGCTCGAACAGGGCGCCGCTGCCGCGCGCGGCTGCGCAATCAATCTGCTGGCCCAGATCAAGGCCGCGCTCGGCGACCTCGACAAGGTCGTGCGCGTGGTGCGGCTCGGCGGATTCATCAATTCGGCGCCCGACTTCTTTGACGGGCCGAAGGTGCTGAACGGCGCCTCCGACCTGATGGTCGAGGCGTTCGGCGACAAGGGCCGCCATGCCCGTACCACCGTGGGCGTCGCCTCGCTGCCCGCGGACGCCGCGGTCGAAGTCGAAGGCGTGTTCGAAGTCGCCTGATCGATGCGCGCTCCTGATTGGCTGACGAAACGGCCGGTTGCCCATCGCGGCCTGCACGATGCCGCACGCGGCATCATCGAGAACATGCCGGCCGCGGCCACCGCCGCGGTAGCCGGCAACTTCGCCATCGAGTGCGATATCCAGCTCACCGCCGACGGCGAGGCCATGGTGCATCACGACGATGCGCTCGGCCGCCTCACCGAGGGGGCGGGGCTGCTGGCAACCAGGACGGCGGCCGAGCTGAAGGCCGTCAAGTTCAAGGACACCGCCGAGCAGATGATGACGCTCGGCGATCTCTGCGCGCTGGTCGCCGGCCGCGTGCCGCTGGTGGTCGAGGTGAAGAGCCATTTCGACGGCGACCGCAAGCTGGTGCGGCGGATGGCCGAGGTGCTGGCGTCCTATTCCGGCCCGGTGGTCGGCATGTCCTTCGATCCCGACCAGGTGCTGGCGCTGCGCGAGATCATGCCGAACCTGCCGCGCGGCATCACCGCCCAGCGCACCTATGACGACGGCCATTGGGACAAGCTGACGCCGGCACAGCGCGACAGCATGCTATACCTGCGGCACGGCTTTACGACCGAGCCGCATTTCGTCGCCTATTGGGTCAACCAGCTGCCGGCACCGGAGCCGTGGATCGCCCGCAACGTGTTCGGCTGTGCGCTGCTGGCCTGGACCGTGCGGACGGTGGAACAGCGCGAGCGCGCGGCGCGCTACGCCGACCAGATGATTTTCGAGGGGTTCGTGCCGGGAACCTGACATGTCCGAGACATGCCCTTGCAGTCTTGAACTCGTCGCTGCGACGCACGATGTTGGCGAGGGTTGGTCGTCATCGGCGATGGCGCAATGCGGGGCATGATCCGGAAGTGGAGCCAGCTGTTCCGGAAAGATCATGCTCAAACGAGGCACCGGTCTTCATTCTCGATGGCGTCTTCTGAAATCACCCTAGAGGCTGTAGCCGACATCGGCGGCATTCCGGCCGCCGAATGGGACGCCTGCGCCAATCCCAAGGCGGATGCGGACAGCATCCATCACCTCGACACGCTGGCCTCGCCCGGTTCCGCAAAGGATTGCCAGACCACCGCAAGTTCGAGCTATAACCCATTCGTTTCCCACGCCTTTTTTGCCGCCGCCGAAGCCTCCAAGTCGGCCTGTCCGCGGACCGGCTGGGGCCCGCGGCATCTGATCGCGAAGCTCGATGGCCGGATCGTCGGCGTCGTGCCCTGCTATCTGAAATCGCACTCGCAGGGCGAATACGTGTTCGACCGCGGCTGGGCCGAGGCCTACCACCGCGCCGGCGGCAGCTATTACCCGAAGCTTCAGGTGTCGGTCCCCTTCACGCCCGCGACCGGGCCGCGGCTGTTGATCCGCGACGGCGTCGACCGCGAGGTGATCGGCTCGGCGCTGGCGCGGGGCCTGCGGGCGCTCTGCAACGCCACCGAGGCGTCCTCCGTGCATGTGACGTTCGCCCGCGAGGACGAGGCCAGGTTCCTCGGCGCCCACGGTTTCCTGCAGCGGACCGACCAGCAGTTCCACTGGCACAATCAGGGCTACAAGACCTTCGACGACTTTCTCGGTTCGCTGAACTCCCGCCATCGCAAGGGCATCAAGCGCGAGCGCCGCGAGGCGGTCGCCGCCGGGATCACCATCCACTGGCTGGCCGGCTCGGACATCACCGAGGACGCCTGGGATGCGTTCTTCGAGTTCTACATGGAGACCGGCTCGCGCAAATGGGGCCGGCCGTATCTGACCCGAGAATTCTTCTCGCTGATCGGCGAGACGATGAGCCGGGACGTGCTGCTGGTGATGGCCAAGCGCAACGGCCGCTGGATCGCCGGTGCGATCAACTTCATCGGCTCCGACACGCTGTTCGGCCGCAACTGGGGCGCGATCGAGCACCACCCGTTCCTGCATTTCGAGGTCTGCTACTACCAGGCGATCGATTTCGCGGTTCAGCGCGGCCTCAAGGTGGTCGAGGCCGGCGCGCAGGGCGAGCACAAGCTGGCGCGCGGCTACCTGCCGCAGACCACCTATTCGGCGCATTTCATCGCCGATCCCGGGCTGCGCCGTGCGATCGCCGATTACCTCAAGCGCGAGCGCGACTATGTCGCCGAGGTCGGCCGCGAGCTCACCGAGGCCGGCCCGTTCCGCAAGACGGTCGACGACGACGCTTGACGTCTCCGCCGCCACCTAGGCAATAAATCAGCATCATCGAGGAGCCGCCGCCATGCCCGCCGCCTACGACAACAACAACATCTTCGCGAAGATCCTGCGCGGCGAGCTGCCCTGCTACAAGGTCTATGAGGACGAGCACGTGTTCGCGTTCCTCGACATCATGCCGCGCTCGCCGGGGCACACGCTCGTGATCCCGAAGGCCCCTGCCCGCAACATCCTCGACATCAAGCCCGACGACTACGCCCATGTCGCGCGCGCCTCGCACAAGATCGCCGCCGCCGCGATGAAGGCGTTCGAAGCCGACGGCATCACGGTCCAGCAATTCAACGAGCCGGCCGGTGGCCAGGTCGTCTTCCATCTGCACATGCACGTCATGCCACGCAAGGACGGCGTCGCACTGCTGCCGCCCGCGAGCCACAAGGAAGACGGCAAGGTGCTGGAGGCCAGCGCGGCGAAGCTGATCGCAGCGTTGAAGTAATCCCACCGCTGTCATTCCGGGGCGCGCGGAGCGCGAACCCGGAATCTCGAGATTCCGGGTTCGATGCTTCGCATCGCCCCGGAATGACCGGTTGAGAGATTCTACTCCGTCTCAAAGTCCCCGGCCTGCGGCGGAGCCAGCGGGGTGAACTCGCAGCGATCGGGCTTGACGTCGATCAGCGGCGTCTCGTCGAGGCAGTCGAGGCCGCGCACCAAGATGACGTTGCCCTCGACGCCGACCAGCTTGACGATCGCGGTGCCGATCGGATTGGGGCGCACCGGCGAGCGCAGCGAGAAGGTGCCGCGGGTGTTGCCGTTGTTCTTCGGGCTTTGCAGCACGATGTCGCGGCGCGACTGATGCAGCCAGTACAGCACCTCGAGATTTGAATAGAAATCGACGCCCTTGATCGCGGCGACCCAGGGCTCGAAAATCTCGAGCCGGCACACCGGGCCGTCATGGCGCCCCTGTCGCGGCGTCGCCAGCCGCGAGGTCCAGGGCGTGCGGATGCGGCCGATGAAGACAAGCGCGGCATCGCGCGCCGTCGGCATGTCGACGGCGACCTCGCCCTGGCGCAGTTCCATTTCACGTACCATGTGTCAATCCAGCGATATGTTCAGCGCCTTGACCACGCCCGCCCATCGCGCGCGATCGGTATTCACGAACTTGTCGATCTCGGCCTGGCTCTTCGCATGCAGCGGCGGGAAACCGATCTTGAGCAGCGAAGCGCGGAACGCTTCGTCGTTCAAGGCCCGGTCGAGGCTCGCCTTGATCTTGTCGGCGATGTCGTCAGGCACCCTCGACGGCGCTGCGATACCATACCAGACGCTGACCGCATAATCGGGATAGCCGCTCTCGGCGATCGTCGGCAGATCGGGCAAATCGGGGATGCGCTCCGTCGAGCTGACGCCGAGCGGCCGCAGCATGCCCGATTTGACCGGCGGCAGCGCGGTGCCGAGCGTGTCGAACATCAGCTGGATGTTGCCGGACAGCAGATCGGTCAGCGCGGGTCCTGCGCCCTTGTACGGCACGTGGGTCATCTCGACGCCGGCCATCTGCTTGAACATCTCGCCGGCGAGATGAACCGTGCCGCCGGTGCCCGCCGATCCGAAATTGAGTTTTCCGGGATTCTTCTTCGCGTAAGCGACGAACTCCGCGATCGTCCTCGCCGGCACCGACGGGTGCACCTCCATGATCATCGGCGCGTCCGTGATGACGGACAGCAGGCGAAAATCCCTGGCCGGATCGTAGGGCAGCTTCTTGTAGAGCATCGGATTGAGCACGAAGATCGAGGCGGCCGTCACGAACAGCGTGTAGCCGTCGGGATCGGAGCGCGCCACGGCCTCGGCGCCGATCGCGCCCTGCGCACCGGCCTTGTTCTCGACCACGACCACCTGTTTGAGATCGCGCCCGAGATATTCGCCGACGATGCGGCCGAGCACGTCGGTCGGCCCGCCCGCGGCATACGGCACCACGAGCTTGATCGGTCGCGTCGGATAATCCGCGGCACGCGCCGGCAGCGTCGCCGCCAGCAACGCCGTCAGAGCAACAATGATTAGCGATGATGCGCGCCGCTGCATGCCGTTTCCCCGTTGTCTTGTTCTTGGGGAGCGAGACTAGCGGATAATGCGGACGCCGCAATCAGGCGAGCCAGTATTTGCCAGCGATCATGACGACTTCGCCTGCGATCACGCCGGCGAAGATCGATTTCCTCGCCAGCATGAACACGACAAAGCCGGCGGCGACGGCGCCGTAGCGCAGCCAGTCCGGCACGCTGGCGAGCGCGCCCGGCGGTTGCACCACGATCTGCGCGATGATACCGGCGAGGATCGCGGTGGCGACCGCCCTCACCCAGACCAAGAGTTCGGAGTTCTCGTCGATGCCGCCGCCGAACCACAGGCCGAGCATGCGCCAGATCTGGTTGGGGATGACGCCCGCGACAAACAGGATCGCCAGCGCGTGCCATTCGCCGATGAAACCGCTCATGCGCGCGCCCCGACGATGCCTGCCCTCGCGCGGTGCACGGCATAGGCGATGGTGCCGGCGACGACGCCGCTGACCAGGATGTCGACGCCGCTGTTCAGCATCGCCGCCAGCGGGAACAGCAATAGGCCGAGCACCAGCGCGATGACATCGGCGAGCTCGCGGCAGTTGCGCGCCGTGGAGAACAGGAAGGCGAGCGGCGTCAGCATCAGCATGCCGGCGGCGAACAGCGGCGTGAGGTTGGCCGCGAGCATGTAGCCGATCGTGTTGGCGATCAGGCAGACCGTGACCAGGCCGCAGCCGAGCCCGTGGATGAAGGCGATCCGCCGGTTGCGCGGCACCTGCGGCAGGAAGCGGAAGCATTCGACCCACAGCGTCACGGCGGTGAGATGCGCCACCAGGATCAGATGCCGGCGCTTGGTCTGTTCGGTCCGCATCATCGGCAACACCGACACCACCATCGGAAACAGGCGGATCGCGCTGACGGTGACCGCGATCGCCGATTGCAGCACGGTGGCGCCGGAGCCGAGTGTCGTGATCACGATGATCTGCGCGGGACCGGCCCAGACGAACGCCGTGCTCGCCAGGGTCCAGCCCAGCGAGAAGCCGGAATCATGCGCCAGCGCGCCGATGCCGAGATAGGTCGCAAACAGCACCAGGGTCAACACGGTCGCGCCGATCGACCGTGCGCCCCACAGGAAGGCGCGGAACGAGGTGTGCCATTGCGGAGAATCGAGCGGAGGAAGCGCCACGGGGAACCGGATGGTTTGCAATCGCGGCGGCTTAGGGCGCTGACAACGCAGGGTCAAGCAAGAGACGGCACAGGGCGGGTATGCGCCTTGGTAGCCCGGATGAAGCGCCAGCGAAATCCGGGGCCGCTCTTGCAACCGGCGAGAGCTGTCCCGGATTGCGCTTCGCTTCATCCGGGCTACCGATCCACACAATCACGCCCTGTTCTTCAGCACGAAACACGCCCCGCCCGCCTTGCGAATGCGGTTGCACAGGCCGTCGGCCTCGGGGCGCGTGTCGGCGCCGATGCGCACCTGGTAAAAGGTCGCGCTGCCGCGGGTGCGTAGCCGCGAGCTCAAGAGGCTCGGATCCTGATCGCCGATCACGTTCGACAGCCGCTTGATGGCGCGGGCATACATCGCGAGCGCCTTGTCGCGGCTGAAGCCGGCGGCGAGCTGGACGCCCCAGACCTTGGCGGCCGACAGCGTGATGTGCTGCTCGAGCCCAGCGACGAACGGATTCGGCGCGCGCTTGAGCAGCGCCATCAGCTCGCGGCAGCTCGTGGTCGGCGCGCGCTGCGGCATCTTGCCGTTGCGCCCGGCAGCGGCCCAGTCGTCGACGCTGGAGCCGGTGATCGCGGAGACGTAATTGCGCGTCTCCTGCGGCATGTAGCCGGAGCCGGCGAGCCAATCCTGGATCCGGCGCGGGCCGGCATTGTAGGCCGCGGCCGCGAGGCCGAGATTGCCGAACTGGTTGCGCAGCTCGCTGAGGAATTCGGCCGACTTCGGCAGCGCCTGCACCGGATTGAACGGATCGAGCAACCCGCGCTCGTTTGCCGTGCCCGGCATGAATTGCGCGATGCCCTGCGCGCGCTGGCCGTTGCGGGTCATCGGACCAACCGCATCGGCCTGGAAGCGGCTCTCCTGCCAGATCACGCGCGCGAAGAATTCGAGCGGCAGATCGTTGGCCCGCGCCGCCGACTCGATCATCAGGCACATCGCCTCGCGGGTGTCGCTCTCGCGCACATCGTCCGCGGGCTTGTCGGTCGCCGCCGCGGGCTTCTCGGCCGGCGCTGCGGGCGTATCCGCCGGGGACGCGGCAGGTTTGTCGGCCGATGGTGCGGCCTGCTCTCCCGGCGGTGGCGCAGGCGGCTCCGCCGGCGCGGCCGCGGGCTGCTCAGCGGGCTTGTCCGGGGGCGGCGCTGCCGGCTGCTCGGTGCCAGGCGGCGGCGCCGGGGCCGCGGCCGGAGCGTCCTCCGCGCCGACGCGGGCCGGCGGCACCAGCAGCACAAGCATGACCAATGCGGCGCAACGACCGGTTCGCATGGCAATTCTGTTCCCGTGCGGGCGCGGCTTGACACCGCAAGCTCGTGGTCTAGCTATGGACTGAAATGATGGCGCGCAAAAGGGAGCGCAAAATGGCCGCAGCATCCGACGATCAACTCGGCTTTGCCCCCGATGACGACGCCCCGATCGGCTATATGAAGCGAACCCGCGATTATTACGCGGCTATCGGCTACACCGCCCCCTACCGCTGGGCGCATTACACCTCCGCCCCGTTCCAGCCCCTGAAGAAGCCGCTGAACCAGTCCCGGGTCGCCATCATCACGACCGCGGCGCCGTTCGATCCGGCACGGGGCGACCAGGGTCCCGGCGCGAAATACAACGGCGGGGCCAAGTTCTATGCGGTCTATGACGGCGACACGTCAAAGCAGCACGATCTGCGGATTTCGCACATCGCCTATGACCGCACCCACACCACGGCGACCGACAACGGCACCTGGTTCCCGCTGGCACAGCTCAAGCGCCTCGCCGCGGCCGGCACGATCGGCGACGTCGCGCCGCGCTTCTTCGGCGCCCCGACCAACCGCAGCCACCGCGTCACCATCGAGACCGACGCGCCCGAAATCCTCAAGCGTTGCCGTGACGACAAGGTCGACGCCGCGGTGCTGGTGCCGAACTGCCCGGTCTGCCACCAGACCGTCAGCCTGGTGGCGCGGCACCTCGAGGCCAACGGCATCTCCACCGTCGTGATGGGCTGCGCCAAGGATATCGTCGAGCACGCCGCGGTGCCGCGCTTCCTGTTCTCCGATTTCCCGCTCGGCAATTCCGCCGGCAAGCCGCAGGACGTCGCCTCGCAGGCGTTCACGCTGGAGCTGGCGCTGCGCGTGCTTGAGCAGGCGCCCGGTCCGCAGACCACCGTGCAGTCACCACTGCGCTGGAGCGCGGACCATGCCTGGAAGCGCGACTACAGCAACGCCGATGCGCTCAGCGCCGAGGAGCTGGCCCGCCTGCGCCGCGAGTTCGACGCGCAGAAGGAAGTCGCCAAGGGCCTGCGCGAGCGCGTGGCGTAAGGCTCGGCGCTAGACACGAGCACTTAGCCAACTCAAGGCGTCGTCGCTCGGCTCGACCGGGCGATCCGGTATTCCAGAGACACCAGTCAGTCACGGAGAAGCCGCGGCGTGCTGGCATGGCGCGGACAAGCCCGGCCATGACGGAGCAATGTTGAGGCGAGCTCTCAGGCGGATGGCGCCGCCGCAACCTGTATGGCGGTGAGCATGCCGGTCCGTTCATGGCAGCCGAGATATTCGAAGAACTGCTCGTCGGCGCCTGCCACCGTGACCTCGTGATACAGCCTGAGCTTGGCGTTCGGCCCCAAGGTCGAGAGATACTTCATCGCCGCGCCAAAAATCCTGACATGGGTCGGGTGCGATTCCGCCCAGCGCTCGAGTGCCGCAAGGCTCTTCCACCAGCTCTGGCCGTAGGACTTTTCGGTTGGCCTGCCCTCCGCATCGACAACGCGCATATAGCGGTTGGCATAGCAGCCGATCGGCACACCGTCGTCGCGCAGGAAATCCATGCCCTCGCGCAGCACCGGTTCGACATCGTCGAGATACATCTTGCGTTCCGCTGCCTCGGTATCGCTCCAGTCCTGTCCGGAACGGATCAGGCAGAGATTGTCATGCGCGACCACACGGATGCGTGCGCCGTCGCGGATCACGCGCGGCTCGCCGCCCGGCGTCATCGCGTCGGTCTGCGACAGCGGGATACGGTCGCGCATACCGCCCCAATAGGCGTGCTCCTGCACCTCGCCGCTCATGCCGTCGGCAAGCACCGCGACGCCCTCCGGACGGCCGAGCGACGAGAACAGCGTCTCGTAGCGCGCAACATGCGGCCGCAGCACCTCGATGAAGCGACCGACGCCATCGCCGGCGCCGCTGCCGGTCCAGGCCTCGCGCGCGCCGTCGAACCAGGCGTCGAAACGCCCGGCGTCGTCCCAATAGGCGACCGAGACGACGTTGGTGAAGCCGGCCTGGTCAACATATTGCGCGCGGTCCCAATGCGTCGGACTGTTTTCTCTGGCAAAGCGCGTGGCGATCTGCGCCAGCGCGTCGGTCGCCGCCGCGCTCCTCTCACCGCGATATTGCACGCCGAAATAGGCCATGATCACGCGCGTGACCGCGGGCTTGTGGCGCGCGACGAAGGATGGATAAGGCGGCGCGTAGTCGTCGGGCACACGCCGATGACGCGATCGGACTGTCTGCAAATGAGATGGAATGGCGGATTCCATGGCAGTCGCCTCCCGTTGGATGTCGTGCTTTCAGCTCGCGGCCGCGTCGATCTCCTCAAGGCTGTCGAGCGGAAGCGCGAAATGCTCGACGCGCTTCGAGGGCTTCTTGTTCAGCAGCAGACGCGTGACATCGGGGCGCGAATAGTGCCCGGCCGGATCGGCGGCATTCTTGGCGATCCCGATCGCGCCGAGATCGATATCGGCGAGCAGCAGGCCCTCCTGCTCGGGCGGCAGCTTCTCGGCGATCGAGCTGCCGTCCGGCCCGTAGATCGCGGCATGTCCGCCGCCGACATGCAGCAGCGCGTGCTTGTCGTCGCGGTCGCACATCTCGTCGACCATCGCCTGCGAGACCGTGGCGCAGGGCGCCAGCACGAAGCACGAGCCTTCGACCGCATAGACCCGCGAGGCCGCGTTGTTGACCTCCCAGCCGAGCGCCGGCGCGAACGGATCATACAGCGAGAAGCTCGGCCAGGCCGCGACATGGACCTGCTCGTTCTGGGCGTACATCGCGTATTTCGACAGCGGCTGCAGATGCTCCCAGCAGCACAGCGCGCCGAGCCGGCCGATGCCGGGACGGTCATGCACCGCAAGGTCGCTGCCGTCGCCCTCGCCATAGACGGTGCGCTCGGCATGGGTCGGCCGCAGCTTGCGCCGCTTCGCGATGGTCTCGCCGTCGGGCCCGATCAGCCATTGCGCGAGGTAGAGGCTGCCGCCGTCGCGCTCGGACAGGCCGAGCACCGCGGTCATGCCGGCCTTCTTGACCGCGAGCCGCAGCTTCTCGGCCTGCGGGCTGTCGTAGCTCAGCGAGTTGTCGAAATAGCGCTGCACGAAGCCGCGCCCGATCGCCCAGGCCGGCGAGTCCAGCCAGATGTACCAGGGATAGCCGGGGATGAAGGCTTCGGGAAACGCGATCAGCTTCGCCCCTTTAGCGGCGGCCTCCTCGATCAGCGCGATGGACTTGGCGATGGAGGCGTCGAGGTCGAGCCAGGCAGGTGCGGCCAAGTCGGAGGCCAAGCGGTCTTAGGAAGACAACTATAACACTCAACTCCTTGGCTCACAGAACGACATGGCTACGATCCGACTTGCGGCCTCTGACATCATGCTGCCCCGGGACCGGGCACGCCGTTCGACCAGGACGGAAGGAAAATTCGACTGCGGAGGAGATTCCCCGGCCGTCCCCGGTATGAAGCTTGCTTTGTTTGCGTGGCCAGCGTTTGCACTCGTGAAGGGAGGAAATCATGCCGGCCCTGTTCACCACGGAAGACGCGCCCACCCATCGGCGCCTTGCGCTCTGGCAGGACATCGTCTGCGACGTGTTCGTGCAGCTCGACTGCAAGTCCGACCTCGGCACCGCCTTCCACGGCGCCATCACCAGCGCGCAGCTGGGCGCGGTGAAATGCTCGGTCGTCTCGTCGAGCCGGCAACGGGTGCTGCGTACCCCGTCGCGGATCGCTCGCGCCAGCGAGGATTTTGTTCTGTTCGCCCTCGGCCGGAGTGGCGCGGGCGCCGTGCTGCAGGACGGCCGCGAGACCGTGATCCAACCGGGCGAGTTCGCATTCTACGACACCACCCGGCCCTATGAATTGCGCTTCAACGCCGACTTCACGCAGATCATCTTCCAGGTGCCGCGCGCCATGCTGCACCGGCGCTTTGCCGGCACCCAGGGCTTAACTGCGACCACGTTCACATCGGATCGTCCCGTGCAGCGGCTCGCCTGGCAGTTCATCGCGGGGCTCTCCGAGATCGCCGACAAGCTCGATCCTGACAACGCGATCCGCCTTGCCGACCAGGCCGCCGACCTGATGGCGATGGCGATGAGCGAGCGGCTCGGCGGCGCCGCGCTGCCCGCCTCGACCCACCGCTCCGCGCTGCTCTACCGGCTGAAGGCGCATGTGCTTGCGCATCTGCCGAACCCCGAGCTCAACCTCGCCGAGACCGCCGCCGCGCTCGGCATCTCGCCGCGCTACGTCAACAGCCTTTTGGCCGACGAGGACACCTCGTTCCAGCGCTTCGTGCTGGCGCAGCGGCTGGAGCGCTGCAAGCGCGACCTCGCCTCACCAGCGCACGCGCATCGCCACATCGGCGAGATTGCATTCGCCTGGGGCTTTAACGATCTCTCGCATTTCGGCCGCGTGTTCCGTGACCATTACGGCCTGTCGCCGCGCGACTGGCGGCAAAGCCGGCTGCCGAACTAAAAGCTTTTGAGGGAAGCCATAGGTCTCTTGCGGCGCAAAATAGCCGGGAATCCACGCCCTCACGGATGCAAATATTTACACTAACTGCAACGGGTTCCCCGGCGCCCTTCTTTTCGCTGGGGCGGACCGGTACAGTCGTGCCGTTCATTTGGAGGATTTCCCATGCAGGACCGGCGCCAGAACGTACGCGAGAAGGTGTTCTATGGTGCGGTTGCGGAGATCAATGGACGCGGCTCGACGATGGATTGCGTCGTCCGCAATATCAGCGAAGGCGGTGCCTGCGTTGAATTTAGCGATGCCGCGCACTTGCCCGAAGAGATGAATCTCAGCGTCGCACGCAAGGGCCGCTCGTTCCTGGCCCGCCTGATCTGGCGCCAGGCCAACAAGGTCGGCCTCGCCTTCCGGATCATGACCTCCGACACGCCGGTCAGCGATCTCGACGAGCGGGTCCGCCGCAGCGAGATCAAGAAGCGGCAGCTACAGCGGCGCATCAACGAATTGCTCGGCCAGGGCTGAGCCATCTCGGCTCGGAGCCCTCGTTCCAGTCGCGGCCGGCATCCGGCATTCGGGGTTGCAAAGGCCGGGCTAATCCAGCATGCGGTAACCCCCGCAACGCCGGAACCGAGAGCCACTCCACGACATGTCGTCCGCGATCATTGAGCATCCCGACGGGCTGCCGCAGCCGCAGCGCAATTGGGCCATTCTCACGATCGCGCTCGGCCTCGTGATGGCCGTCGTCGACGGCTCGATCGCCAACGTTGCGCTGCCGACCATTGCCCGGGATCTGAACGCCAGCCCGGCGTTCTCGATCTGGATCGTCAACGGCTATCAATTGGCGATCACGATCTCGCTGCTGCCGCTGGCCTCGCTCGGCGAAATCATCGGCTATCGCCGCGTCTATCTGGCGGGGCTGTTGCTGTTCACGCTGGCCTCGCTGTTCTGCGCGCTGTCGCACACGCTGCCGCTGCTGACGGTCGGCCGCATCCTGCAGGGGTTTGGCGCTGCAGGCATCCTCAGCGTCAACACCGCGCTGGTCCGCTTCATCTATCCGCATTCGCTGCTCGGCCGCGGCATCGGCGTCAACGCGTTGGTGGTCGCGATCTCGGCCGCGGTCGGCCCGACCATCGCCTCGTTCATCCTGGCGGTCGGGACCTGGCCGTATCTGTTCGCCATCAATATCCCGCTCGGTATCGTCACGCTGGCGCTGGGCTGGCGCTTCCTGCCGCACACCAGGCCGGCGGTTCACGCCTTCGACTGGCAGAGCGCCGCGCTGAGCGCCATCGCGTTCGGGTTCGGTATCAGCGCGATCGACAGCGCCGGCCATGGCGGGTCGCTGTATCTCTGCGCATTGGAGTTCGCTGTCGCCGCGGTCGCCTCGCATTTGCTGTACCGGCGGCAGCAGCATCTGCCCTCGCCGCTGCTGCCCGTCGACCTGCTGCGGATTCCGATCTTCGCACTCTCGATCGGCACCTCGATCGCCTCGTTCTGCGGCCAGATGCTGGCCTTTGTCGCGATGCCGTTCTATCTGGAAAATCATTTCGGATATTCGGCGGTTCAGATCGGCCTGTTGATCACGCCTTGGCCGATCGCGGTCGCGTTCGCTGCCCCGCTCGCGGGCTGGCTGGTGGAACGCTATCCGGCCGGCCTGCTCGGCGGCATCGGCCTGCTGCTGTTCGCGACGGGATTGGGCACGCTGGCCCTGATGCCGGCCAACGCGACGCCGGTCGACGTGATCTGGCGCATGGCGCTCGCCGGTGCCGGCTTCGGCCTGTTCCAGACCCCAAACAACCGCACCATGATCGCCGCCGCCCCGCGCGAGCGCTCGGGCGGCGCCAGCGGCATGTTAGGGACCGCGCGCCTGCTCGGACAGACCATCGGCGCCGCTCTGGTGGCGCTGCTGCTGGCGCGCTATCCGGCTGACGGCACCCGGATCTCGCTGATGGTCGGCGTCGGCTTTGCCGTCGTGGGAGCTGCGCTCAGCACGCTCCGGCTGTCCTCCGCCGGCAGCCGCGGCGCCGACCGGGTGCGAGTCCAGGAGGGTCAGCGGCTGAAGGGCGAGTGAAGGCACGGAGACGCCCCTCCCACCGCCAGAAACAAAAAGGCCGGCTGTTCAGCCGGCCTTTTCGTTTGGTTGTTCGCTCGCGCCTCAGACCTTGACCATCGGTCCCTTTGAGGCCGGCCCCTTGGTGCCGCCTCCGCCGCCGTTGGGACCGCCCTTCGGCGGCTTGCGCTTGCGCGGCGGCAGGTTCTCGGGCTTCGGCGTGACCGGGCCCTCGACATATTCGAAGCCGATCTTGTCCTTGGCAGTCGCCTCGTCCTTGACCAGGATGACGCGGACGTGTCCGCCGCCCTTGAGCTGACCGAACAGCACCTCATCCGCGAGCGGCTTCTTGATGTGTTCCTGGATGATGCGCGCCATCGGACGTGCGCCCATCTGCTCGTCATAGCCGTGCTCGATCAGCCAGGCCTTTGCAGGCTCGGACAGCTCGATCGTGACGTCGCGGTCGGCGAGTTGCGCCTCAAGCTGCAGCACGAACTTCTCGACCACCATGCCGATCACCTCGGCATTGAGGTGCGCGAAGGAGACGATCGCATCCAGCCGGTTGCGGAACTCCGGCGCGAACTGGCGATTGATCGCCTCGTGATCGTCGCCTTCCCGCTTCGAGCGGGTGAAGCCGAAGGCCTGCCGCGCAAGATCGGCCGCGCCGGCATTCGTGGTCATGATCAGGATCACGTTGCGGAAGTTGACCTGCTTGCCGTTGTGGTCGGTGAGCCGGCCATGATCCATGATCTGCAGCAGCACGTTGTAGAGATCCGGGTGCGCCTTCTCGATTTCGTCGAGCAGCACGACGCAATGCGGATGCTGGTCCACGCCATCGGTGAGCAGGCCGCCCTGGTCGAAACCGACATAGCCGGGAGGCGCGCCGATCAGGCGCGACACGGTGTGCCGCTCCATATATTCGGACATGTCGAAGCGCAGCAGCTCGACACCGAGCGACGCCGCCAGTTGCTTCGCCACCTCGGTCTTGCCGACGCCGGTCGGACCCGAGAACAAATAGCTGCCGATCGGCTTCTCCGGCTCGCGCAGGCCGGCTCGCGCCAGCTTGATCGACGCCGCCAGCGACTCGATCGCCTTGTCCTGGCCGAACACCGTGCGCTTCAAGGTCTGCTCGAGATGCTTCAGCACCTCGGCATCGTCCTTCGACACGCTCTTCGGCGGGATCCGCGCCATGGTCGCGATCGTGGTCTCGATCTCCTTGATGCCGATCGTCTTCTTGCGCTTGCTCTCGGCGACCAGCATCTGCGCCGCGCCGGACTCGTCGATCACGTCGATCGCCTTGTCGGGCAGCTTGCGGTCGTGGATGTAGCGCGACGACAGCTGCACCGCCGCCTCGATCGCCTCGTTGGTGTATTTCAGCCGATGGTAATCCTCGAAATAGGGCTTCAGGCCCTTGAGGATCGCGATTGCGTCTTCCACCGTCGGCTCGTTGACGTCGATCTTCTGGAAGCGCCGCACCAGCGCGCGGTCCTTCTCGAAGTGCTGACGGTATTCCTTGTAGGTGGTCGAGCCCATGCAGCGGATCGTGCCCGAAGCCAGCGCGGGCTTCAGCAGATTGGACGCATCCATCGCGCCGCCGGAGGTGGCGCCGGCGCCGATCACGGTGTGGATCTCGTCGATGAACAGGATGGCGTTCGGATGCGCCTCCAGTTCCTTCAGGACCTGTTTGAGCCGCTCCTCGAAATCACCGCGATAGCGGGTGCCCGCAAGCAGCGTGCCCATGTCGAGCGAGAACACGGTCGCGGCCGCCAGCACTTCCGGCACATCGCTGTCGACGATGCGCTTGGCGAGGCCTTCGGCGATCGCAGTCTTGCCGACGCCGGCTTCGCCGACGAACAGCGGGTTGTTCTTCTGGCGGCGGCACAGCACCTGGATCGCACGGTTGATCTCGGCATTGCGGCCAATCACCGGATCGATCTTGCCGTCGCGCGCCTTCTTGTTGAGGTTGACGCAATAGGTCTCGAGCGCCTCGCCCTTCTTCTTGGCGTCCTCGTTGCCCTTGGTCTCGGTTTCCTCGTCGACGCCGCGCACCGGCCGCGCCTCGGACACGCCGGGCCGCTTGGCGATGCCGTGGCTGATGTAGTTGACGGCGTCGTAGCGCGTCATGTCCTGCTCCTGCAGGAAGTACGCGGCGTGGCTCTCGCGCTCGGCGAAGATCGCGATCAGGACGTTGGCGCCGGTCACTTCCTCGCGACCGGACGACTGGACGTGAATCACCGCGCGCTGGATCACGCGCTGGAACCCGGCGGTCGGCTTCGCGTCATCGGCGCCGTCAGTCACCAGGTTTTCGAATTCGGTCTCGAGATAATTAACGAGGCTGGTCCTGAGCTTGTCGAGATCGACGCTGCAGGCCCGCATCACAGCCGCCGCATCCGAGTCATCGATCAGCGACAGCAGCAGATGTTCGAGCGTCGCGTATTGATGGTGGCGCTCGTTTGCGATCGCCAATGCACGGTGCAGCGACTGTTCAAGGCTTTGGGAAAAAGTTGGCATTCGCGTCCTCTATGGCCCCCTGCCATCATGATCGCCATTACCGGGTCAGGCAATAACAACCTTCGTGATCGTCTTTGATATAGTTACGACGGATCGTGGCGAAAGACCGGTCCCGCGATGATGGTTTTCTTCTAAATTCGGGGCATCGGGGCGTCGCGCGGCGACGCCCGTGATCGTACGGGAACGCCGTTCACCACCATCAAAAACCGCGATGCAAGACCCATTCCGCGCCTCGCGGCGGGTCAGTCGTTCCAGCGACCTATTTCTTTTCCATCACGCACTGCAGTGGATGCTGGTGCTTGCGCGCGAAGTCCATGACTTGCGTCACCTTGGTCTCGGCGATCTCGTAGGTAAAAACGCCGCACTCGCCGATCCCGTGGTGATGAACGTGCAGCATGATCTTGGTCGCCGCCTCGGCGTCCTTGTTGAAGAATCGTTCCAGCACGTGAACGACGAACTCCATCGGCGTGTAGTCGTCGTTCAGGATCAGGACTCGGTACAGGTTCGGACGCTTGGTCTTCGGCTTGACCTTGGTGATGACCGAGGTCGAGGGGCCGTTGCCCGTCCCATTGCGGTTGTCATCATTGTTCATTTTCGGCGCCGGCGCGGCGGCCACCGCCGGCATCGACGAAACCGGCTCGGAAATCGGGACTGTCAACGTGGATCGCAACATGGCTCAGGCGTTCGAATTCCCCAAGGGAAACCGGATGGCGGGAAACCGGATGGCAATTGGATGGTGGTCGCGATTGCCGCAAGACTGATCGCGGAACCCCCAGCAATGCTTTCCAGATTGCCGCTCCCGGTCCGATCCGGCGGCCGGATCGACTTCCCGAATATGGGCCTCGCGAGGCCCAGCCGCAAGCGCAGACCCGGCGCGGCCCACCGGTCCGATTCCGGGCGCGGCAACCCTCGGAAGGTTAATCATTTCTGCCCGATTTGACAAAGGAGTCGGGCGGCCAATTTAGACGTCATTGAGGATAGCGAGCGCTTTTGCCCGGCTTTTGAGCCTCCCCCGCGCCGCCCTGCCGGGTTTCCCGCGCCCGATTCACCATCTGTTTAGCGGCGCCGGTCGAGATGCCACCGCAATCCATTTCGACGAGAGTGCCATGCTTGGTTCAGCCATTTCCGATCGCGTCTGCGCGGTTGCTCGCCGGTTTTCCAGGGCAAATAACGGCAATGTCGCGGTGATCTTCACCTTCGCAATGCTGCCGCTCCTCGCTTTCGTGGGAGCCGCGATCGACTATACCCGCGCCAACAACGCCCGCTCCGCGATGCAGGCAGCCCTCGATTCGACCGCGCTGATGCTGTCCAAGGATCTGACCATGGGCAACATCACGGCTGCGGATATCCCGAGCAAGGCGCAGACCTATTTCACCGCGCTTTACACCAATAAGGACGGCCAGGGCATTTCCGTCACGGCGAACTACACCACCCCGACCTCGAGCGCGGCGGCCACCATCCTGCTGGGCGGATCCGGCCACATCAAATCCGATTTCATGCAGCTGGCCGGTTTTCCGACGCTGGGTTTCAAGAGCTCGACGACCACCACCTGGGGCAACGTCAAGATGCGCGTCGCCCTCGCCCTCGACAACACGGGATCGATGTCGGACGACAACAAGATCACCGCGCTGCGCAACGCGGTGGCCGGAACCGGCGGGCTGATCGACCAGCTCAGCGCGCTGAGCAAGAACAATGGTGACGTCTATATCTCCGTCATTCCGTTCGAGAAGGTCGTCAATGTCGGCACCAGCAATGTCGGTCAGAGCTGGATCGACTGGACCGACTGGCTCAATCCCCCGACCACGCAGCCCGCCAACGGCACCATGCAGGCAAGCCTGCCGATGAACTGGCACGCGGTCGGACCCGGTGCGCGATGCCCGTGGACCAACAACAACGGCGGCTTCACCTGCCAGAAGAGCCCGACAAATACGGGCAGCGCGAACTACATCCCCTCGAGCGGGACCTATTCAGGCTACATCTGCCCCAGCGTCGATGCGAACTCCTACACGCGCTACAATGGCTGCTGGGTGAGCACGCAGGTCGGCACCGGCGTGTTCTGCAGCGGCTCGACGTCGTGCAGCTGTCCGAAGAATTCGTCGGGTAACGATGTCTCCGGCTGCAGTTGCGGCACCTCCGGCGGCGTCTATCAATGCACCGGCAAGCTGTATACCCACGACTGGACGCAGCCCGGCCCCAACGACACGGCCGACAATCAGGGCCAGCCCCGGGTCAGCGCCGTCGTCGGATGGACCAACAATCAATGGACCTCGACCAACCAGATCCCCACCGTGAAAAACGACTGGCGGCAAGCGTCCACCAACCCGATCGGCAACTGGACGGGCTGCATCGCCGACCGCACCCAGCCGAATGATGCGACCGGCGTGCTGCCGGCGTCATCCGACGTCACCACGCTTTTCCCGGCCAACGAGCTCTTTGAGAACGGCTACTCCTACTGCAGCAGCAACTCCTCGCCGCAGCTCGAGCCGATCATTCCGTTGAGCTACAACTGGACCGCGCTCAAAAATGCGGTCAACGCGATGCAGCCGACCGGCGGCACCAACCAGGCGGTCGGCCTGGCGTGGGCATGGCAGTCGCTACTGGTGGGCGGCCCGTTGAACACGCCGGCGGAGGACTCCAACACCACCTACAACCGGGTCATCATTCTCTTGTCCGACGGTCTGAACACCGAGGACCGCTGGCCCGAATACGGCGACGGCCGCACGCAGGCCTCCGGCAACCCGATCGACGCCAGGCAGGCCCTGCTGTGCCAGAATCTGCAGGCCGCGAAGGACTCCAGCGGCCAGCCGCTGTACACGATCTACACGATCCAGGTGAACACGCACTCGCCCGCCGATCCGACCTCGACCGTCCTGAAGAATTGCGCCAGCACGCCCGACAAATTCTTCATGCTGACCAGCTCGACCCAGATCCTGACGACGTTCAACACGATCGGAACCGCCCTCAGCAAGCTGCGGCTGGCCAAATAGTCCCCGCTTCAGGCACAGCAAAAAAGCCCGGCCAAACAGCCGGGCTTTTCGCTTGTCTTGGTCCGCTGCGCTTACTGAGCAGCGGGCGCGAACTTGGAGACCAGACCCTCATAGGGCTTGAAGGTCTGCTTGGCGCAGTCGCTGTACAGGCCGGCGATCTTCTGCGATTCCGCAACGAAGGTCTCGTAGGACGAGCGCAGGTACTCGGTCTGCGCCTCGAGCGCCTTGTCCAGCGACTTCACGCCCGACAGCTTCTCGACGAACGACTTGGTGTCCTCAAAGGACTTCTTGGCATAGTCGCCATAGGCGGTGGCGATGGCCTGAACGCCGCTCTGCAGGTTGTTCGCCGACGCGGTGACCGACTCGAAATGCTCTTTGCCGTAGTTCTGAATGTCTTCGATCTTGACCATGGATGGAATTCCTTTTCCCAGACTTGAAGGCGCAAATTCCCATTGCCGGGAAGCTCCCGGCCCCCTGACGCCGATAGCCATATCGCATCGCACAATAGAGTCAACGAATATTGTGCGTCGCACAATCCCACAACCCCACAACCCCGAATCTCCGGCATTCGCGATAAACCCCGGGGGACTACGCAACGGTTGCTTAATCTTTTGGAAACTCGGTCCGCCTAACCTGATTCCCGGACTTTGTTCGCCTTCCGACAGACAGCCTCGAAAGCTGTTTGTGAACAACACCTTAGCTAGAAGAGCGACCTGAGCCGCCACCTCGGCCGATGGTTCTGCCCGAAGTGGTTTGTTGCGCAGGCAAGGATCGATGGCCGCCGGGCACAATTTCGCCTCACGAGCCAGTGATCTAGATAGAAATTGGGACGGGGAAGTAGATGCTTCGAACAACCTTGGCCTCCTCGCGGGCGCTGCGAGTTGGCGTTCTTGGGCTCGTGACCGTCACGACGGCGATCCTGATCACGAGTGATAGCGCCGAGGCGCGCCGTCACCGGCGCCACTACGCCCGTCACCACCACAGCCAGGAAGCGCGCGAGAGCTACAGCCCGCAATTCGCGTCGATCATCGTCGACGGCAACACCGGTTCGGTGCTGACCGCCACCAGTCCCGACGGCCTGCGCCACCCAGCCTCGCTGACCAAGATCATGACGCTCTATCTGCTGTTCGAGCGCCTCGATTCCGGAAAGATGAAGCTCGACACCGAAATGCCGGTGTCCGAGCACGCCTCCGAACAGGACCCGACCAAGCTCGGCCTGCGGCCCGGCTCGACCATCAAGGTCGAAGACGCCATCAAGGGCCTGGTCACCCGCTCGGCCAATGACGCCGCGGTCGTGATCGCCGAGGCGATCGGCGGCAGCGAAGACGATTTCGCCCGGATGATGACCCGCAAGGCCCGCGCGCTCGGCATGAGCCGGACCGTTTATCGCAACGCCTCCGGCCTGCCCAACGATGAGCAGGTGACGACGGCGCGCGATCAATCGACCCTCGGCCGCGCGATCCAGGACCGCTTCCCGCGCTACTACCGCTACTTCTCGACCTCGGTGTTTAACTTCCGCGGCCAATCGATCCGCAACCACAACCATCTGCTCGGCAACGTCGAGGGCGTCGACGGTATCAAGACCGGCTACACCCGCGCCTCCGGCTTCAACCTCGTGACCTCGATGCGCCGCGGCAATCGCTTCCTGGTCGGCGTGGTCCTAGGCGGCCGCAGCGGCGGCTCGCGTGACGCCATCATGCGCAACCTGCTCGCCGAGAACGTCGGGAAGGCCGCGACCACCCGCACTGCCGCCGCGATCACCGAACGCAATCCGGCCGACGCCAATGTCGAGGTCGCCGACGCGGATAATGCGCGCGCGCCGGACACCTCGCCCGTCGCGGCATCGGAGCCCGCCGCTGCAGCTGCCGCGATCCAGGCGCCGCGCCCGGCCAGCAAGCCCTCGCTGATGGCGGCGGCCGCCGCTGCGCTGCCGCCGCTCCCGGCCAAGCCGGAGCCGCAGGCCAAGCCCGAGCCGGCGCCGCTGACCTCAGGCGTGATCCAGACCCAGCCGATCGCCGCGATCCCCGGCTCGGCTGAACCGATGAAGCCGGTCAAGGTGAAGACGGTGCAGGTCAAGGCCGGCCAGATCAAGCTCGCCGCGGCTGGCCCGGCGCAGTCCGCGCCTCCGATCACCAACACGATCCCCTCGCGCGGCGAGGTCCCCGAGACCTCCAATGCGATGATGGCGCGGGCCGCCGAGACCTCGAGGCCGGAAATGCCGCCGCAGCCGGCCAATTTCGGCACCGGCAACGGCATCCTCGGCGTGCTGCCGGCCTCGGCCGTCCATGCACCTGCTACCCCGGCGCCGCAGGCCGTCGCGTCGATCGAATCTGCAACCCGCAGCGTGCAGGCCGCCCCGCCGACCAGCTCAGCAAAGCCGAGCGCCGCGCATACCGGCTGGATCATCCAGGTTGGCGCGCTGGAGTCCGAGGGCGAAGCCAACAAGCGCATCGACCTGGCGCGCAGCTCGGCCCGCGGCCTGCTCAGCAAGGCGGACCCGTTTACCGAGGTGGTCGCCAAGGATAATCGCAAGCTCTATCGCGCCCGTTTTGCCGGCCTCGAGCGCGATCAGGCCGAGGCGGCTTGCAAGACGCTGAAGCGCGCTGAGATCTCCTGCATCACCGTTCGCAACTGATCGTCAGCATCTGCTGATTTCGAACGGCCGGCGCCGCAAGCGCCGGCCGTTTTGCTTTTGCCGCCGCGAAAACAGCCGGCCGTCCGCGAGCGGCGCAACCATGAAACTTCTCGTCAAGATTTTACGGTTAAGTTTTCCCGAAAGAGCGATCGGCCACGCCGGAAGCGGCGGGCCAGACGGGGCATCAATCAGAAACGGAAGGCAGCTCTCGGCTGTGGCGTTGGTAGCGTAGCCGGAGTTAGAGATGCGTGCGAAGCAGAGTGTCCTTGGCCTCGTTCACACGGGCCGCGAGGTACGTCGAGCCCCCCTGGTCGGGATGGAGTTTCTTCATCAGGGTTCGGTGAGCCCGGCTGATGTCGTCGCGCGACGCTCCCGGCTGCAGGCCAAGGATCTGATAGGCCTCCTCGTTCGTCATTTTGCCGCCCGACGCCGCACGGCCCTGCCCCCGTGCCCGGTCGCCCTGTGCGTCCTGACGCCAGGCGGGAAAGCGGCGGTCCAGATAGCTTTCAAGTAGCGCGACGCTCTCGGCGTCGAAGCTCGGGACCATCGCCAATAGCTGCGACAGGTCGAACTCATCGAGCATGCGGCCGGCCTGCGGTCCGGCCACGATCTGGCCCCTGAGCACGCCGCTGCCGTGATCGAGGGTCATATCGAGATATTGCGAGCGCACCCGCGAGCTTTGTCCCTGGCTGCGCGAACCGCCGAACATACCGCCGAGATTGGGAAATCCGGTGCTTCCGAACGGCGACCAGCCGAGCAGTCCGGCGCCGAAAATGCCGAGCGGAATTGCCACCGCCAGTTCGCCCCGCACGCCGGTAAAGGCCGCGACCGCCAGCGCGAGCACCCCGCCGCCGATCTTGATCGCGCGCGCAAGCACGGCGGGATTGGCCGCACGGAACATCTGCAGCGCGGAATAAAGGACGACAACGGCGATGACGCCGGCGATCAGCGTTGGCATGTCGGGAATATAGGCGGCCCGGCGGCAAAAAGCATGCGAAGCTTCGTCTCCCCGGCATCAGGCGGAGCCTGACGCGACGCGGCGCTATTTCATCTGGCCGATCAGCTTCGCCGCGCCGCTCGTCGTCTTCGCCAGTTGCAGCAGCGCCTCGCGGCCGCCGGCGGCATAGGCTGCGGCGGCACGCAGCAATTCGCGGAGCTGGGCGGCCGCGCCGGGATCGAACCTGCACCAGGCGCCGCCGGTCAGTCGCGCGATCTCGCGAAACGTTTGCTCGGCGGTCGCATCCCTGCCCTCCTGGAACATGAAGACCGGCACCTTGAGCAGGCCGAGCTCACCGGCTTTGGCGCAGAGATCGTCGGCGCTCTCCTCCATCGCGTCGCCGACGAACACCAAGGCGCGCACCCCTGCCTCGACCGCTTCGCGACGCGTCTCGGACAGCACCTTGCCGATCTGGGTGTTGCCGCCCTGGCAATCGATCTTGCTCATCAGCCGCGCGAGCTGCGCGCTGTCGGAGATCCAGCCCGACGCACGGCATTCATTGAAGCCGCGATAATAGACGAGGCGGATATCGAGACTGCCGAGCGCGCCGGCCTCGCGGAACATGTCCGCCTGCAGCGTGCACGCCATGTCCCATGTCGGCTGCCGGCTCATCGTGGCGTCGAGCGCGAACACCAGCCTGCCGTGGGCGCCGGCGCGATGCGGCGACATCGCCCGCGCCTTGGCGACGAATGCCGCGATGTCGTTCGCGCTGGATGCCGGCACGCCAGGCGCATGGGCCGGGCGTACATCGCTTCCGGATGTCGGTTTGATCGTCTTGCCGGCCATCAGCGCTTGCCTCGTACAGCAAACACTATGTGGGCCGCGGCAGTGGATTGGTCAACGTGAGAGGCCAGCCTGGACCGCGAGCCGCCCGGTCAATTCGTGACCGACGGATCCTTCTTCGTCTCGGTCTTGGTCAGCGAGAGCGACTTCTTGAGCTTATCGGTCAAGGTCTGAGGTTTCTCGACCGGCACGTAAAGCGAGACGGGACCGGGCTCCAGAATCTTCGGCGGCGCATTCCTGGTGTCGACCGGCGCGACAGCGCTGTCGGTATCGGCGAGGAATTTATCGAGCATGGCCTGGATCGAGTCCTTGGCCTTCTCGGGCCCGGTGTCACGCATGTCGTTGTGCTGGAAGTTGGTGTTCACCACGGTGATGCCGGCCTTCTCGCATTCGTCGGCATCGGGAACGACGCCCGGATCCGGCTTGAACTGCGAGTCATGCGAACGGAACGACAGGATCTTGAACTTGCCGTCGGTCATGAACGGCACGCGCAGATTGTCCAGCGTCACCACCTTCTTGATCTCGTCCGGATATTGCTTGGCGAAATACATCGCGATATCGCCGCCATTGGAATGGCCGACCATCGTCAGCTTGCTGTAGTCCGCGTTCGGCTTGCGCTTCTTCATCTCCTCGATCGCGAACTTGATGTTGGTGATGCCGCGCTGGTACTGCGGCAGGCGGCCGACATAGAGCTCACCGACCTTGGTCACCATCGGTCCGTCCGACGGCAGGTCGTTCTGAATGCTGATGGTCAGATAGCCGCGCGCCGCGAACACGTTCGCGAGGAAGGAATATTCGGTGAATTTGACGGTATTGCCATGATTGAGGATCGCAACCGGCAGCGTGATCATGCCAGCGTCGGCCTGCATCTCCTTGTCGAAGCGCACGGCAACGTCGACCGCGACCGGCCGCTCATCGCGCGTCGGGTCCTTGAACATGAGAGTTTCATGACGGATCGCCCACTTGCTCGCGGTAAAATAGGCCGCCGTGATCACCACGGAGAGAGAAAGCAGAACGAGAATTCCACGCTTCATGACGTCCTCGAGGTGCCCGCCTTTTTAGGGCTATTCTTGGCCGGAGACTCTTCGGCCTCCTTTTGAGAATATATGTCACAGCGCTGTGACAGGAAGTCTAAAAGTTGGGACTTCGCAGCACGTTCATTGTGCGGTGCACACAACCTTTGTGCATTCGCTTCTGGCGCCATGGTTCTGCGGCACGATAATACCTCAAGACCAACCGACGGGGAGCGGAAACGCGGCTGGCTTGGGAAAACCGGATCTGGCCAGCTTTGTTCCGGCATATTGGCGACGGAGTGGCCGAAAACCCCGCAAGACTACCGTTCTTCTGGACGGGCCAGGAAGTGACGATAGTCACTTCCTGGACGCCCGACGCCCTGGAACCTGCCAGAAGGAGTGCCCGGCGGTCTAGCCGCCGATGATGTCGTCGACTTCCAGCGGCTTGTCGACCTGGCTGAACCATTCGGCCCGGTTGGCGGCCCTGCGGCGGCCGCGCTCGTCGAGCGGCAGCTTGAGCTGGCGCAGCAGGCTCATTACCTCCTCGCGGGCGGTGACGTGACCGAGGCTCGGGCGGGTGCCGAGCGTCGCCTCGTCGATGTCGTCGAGCGCCGTCAGCCCGCGCGGGAAGAATTCGCGATAGACCACCCGCTCGGCAAAGCCGTCGACCGCACGGAACCCGAGCCGCAGCGAGAGCTGTTTCAAGCCGTCGGCCACCAGCTGCTTGTTGCGCGAGCCGAGCATCGAGAGCCGGTTGCGCACCACGATCCAGTCGGTCGAGGCGCCATCGAGCTGGCGGCGCTTGCGTCTGGTGTCGCGCACCATCTCCGCATAATGGCTCTCGCCGGTCACCGCATAGGTCGCGGGATCGACGGTGCCGAGCACGTCGAAATCGAGGAAGCTGTCGTTGATCGGGGTTACCAAAGTGTCGGCCATCGAATGCGCGAGCCGCATCAGGTAGCTGTCCGCGCCCGGGGTATCGATGACGATGAAATCACAGGCGCGTTCCACCGCGCTCACAGCGGCCATGAACTGCTGGAATTCCGCGTTCTCGTTCTCCTCGATCTGCATCGTCTCGCCGTACTTGATGCAGTGGTGTGCCGGGAGCTCGAGGTCGAGCCCGGTGCGTCGCGCCCAGGCCTGGCGATTGCTGATGTAGCGGGTGAAGCTCTGCTGGCGGCAGTCGAGATCGATGCTGGCGACGCGTTGCCCGGCCTTCAGCAGCGCGACGGCGATATGCAGGGCGGTGGTCGACTTTCCCGATCCACCCTTCTCGTTGCCCAGCACGATGACATGTGCGGAGCCGGATTGACCCTGACGAGCCTGCACCAACATGATTCAAATCCCCGCAATGATCTTCAAAGCGAGCGCCGCTGCGGTCAAGTGAAATGCATCGCTGCGACAGGAAATCGATTGCGGCGGTGCTGATGAATCGATCAAGCAAGACTGCTGCGTCGATCGGCGGCTTTGATCCGCGCACGTTCGAGATCGTGTAAGGCTTATCGGCCGGTTTGCCGATCGTGGTTCGGACTTGGTAAGCTGCGTGACCTGCCGAACGCCAACCCGCCCCGCCCAGATTCGTTCCCACCCGGATTGCCCCACGAGCCGAGACCAGATGCCGAGAAATCCCACCGTCGTCCGTACCGTCCCCGCCCTTCGTCGCGCCGTCGACACGCTGCGCGTCAAGAAGGCAACCGTCGCGCTGGTCCCAACCATGGGAGCGCTCCATGACGGCCATGTGTCGCTGGTGCGGCTCGCCAAGCGCCGCGCCAAGCGGGTCGTCGTCTCGATCTTCGTCAACCCGACCCAGTTCGCGCCGACCGAAGATTTCGGCTCCTATCCGCGCACCTGGAAAGCCGACGTCGCCAAGCTCGCCGCCGAGGGCGTCGACCTGATCTGGCATCCCGAGGTGAAGGCGATGTACCCGGACGGCTTCGCCACCAGGATCGTGCCGGAGGGGCCGGCCACCGCCGGGCTCGAGGATCGCTTCCGGCCGCATTTCTTCGGCGGCGTCGCCACCGTGGTCGGCAAGCTGTTCACCCAGGTCCGGCCCGACGTCGCGATCTTTGGCGAGAAGGACTTTCAGCAGCTCCGGGTCGTCACCCAGATGGCCGCGGACCTCGACCTCGGGGTCAAGGTGATCGGATCCAAAACGGTGCGCGAGCGCGACGGTCTCGCGATGTCGTCACGCAACGTCTACCTCTCGCCGGAGGAACGGCGCGCCGCCCCTGAGCTTCACCGGGTGATGAAGCAAACGGCCGGCCGCCTGCGCGCCGGCGAGGATACCGCGACCGCAATGGCTGACGGCGCCGCGGCGATCACCAGGGCCGGCTTCGTGCTCGATTATCTCGAAGTGCGCCACGCCGCCTCCCTGGCGCCGATCGGCTCGCCGAAGGACGGCCCGATGCGGATGCTGGTGGCGGCAAAGCTCGGCAGCACGCGCCTGATCGACAATATCGCGGTCTGAGACCGGACCGGAAAAGTGTGAAACGGTTCATGCGCAGAGAGGATGCGAGCCTGTAATGAGGGCTCGGCCTCATCTGTGCGGCCGGGTGCTTGCGCCACGCTCGCGACGCATGGATGATCGCGCCTTTCAAGGGCGATCGGAATGAACCATTACTTCAGGCAAGGCATTGTTCTTGGCATCGCGCTGCTGGCCGCGGCTGGGACGCAGGCACAGACCCGGCCGCCGGTCGGCGGCGTCAATTCGGCGCCCGGCGCCATGATCTTCTACGTCGCGCATGGTGCGCCTGATGCCTGCGGCCCCGGCTGCTCGAACTGGATCGCGGCCGAAGGCGCGGTGCAATGGGACACCTACAAGCGCCTGCTAGCGATCCTCGACCGGCAGAACGGACGCAAGCTGCCGGTGGTGATCAATGTCAAACCGGGCTCCGACCTCACCGTCGCTGCCAGCCTCGGTCGATGCGGCGGTGGCGGCAACCGAGGTCGAGGCATGCAACGGAAAACCCGAGGAGGAATGCTTTGCACTGAAGCGGCCTGGCGGCCCGCTGGATGCGAAGGAAAAGCTCTCCGGTGTGCCCTGCGAGCTTGCATGTGTATTGATGCTTGCGGGCGGCGTGCATCGTAACCTGCCGCCCGGCAACCGCGTCATCCTGACCGCAAGGATGCAGATCTACGACCGGCTCGCACCCAACGTCTCTGCCGAGCACCGCGAAAGCCTTACCACAATCTTCACCGATCAGTTCCGGAGATATCTCAGCGAGATGGGGATCGGCCATGAACTGTTCGACGTCACCGCCGACAGGGCGGGTGGCCGTTATGTCGAGGTCCCGGCCTCAGAATGGGCTCGGCTGCATCTCGTGACCCAGTGATCCCGGATCACTGCCGTTCGATTGCTCAGAGCAGCCCGATTGCTTACAGCAAGCCGAGGTCGCGCAACTCGCGGCGCATCGGCTCGGGCATCGATGCCACGCTGGCGGCGCTCGACTTGGTGAGATCGGCCGGCGCGGAGTCTGCGGTCAGGTAGCGCCAGCCCTGGAACGGCCGCATCGGCCGCGGCGAGACCGCGATCACCTTGGGCTGCATCACCAGCCGGCAGCGTCCGATGCCGTCCTTGTCGCGGAACGGCTCGATGGCGATGATCTTCTCGCGCGCGGCGATCTCGCCGCGGATCACCCAATAGAGCGAGCCGCCGGCAAGGATCTCCTCCTCGCGCTTCGGCGTCATCCGCGTGATGTGGACGTGACGGAGCGGCAGGCCCTTTTTCTTCGCGGTCGCCATCCGTTCGGCAACCCAGCCCTTGAGTTCCTTGACGGAGTCGCAACCGACGGCGAGCTTGATGAGATGAAGCGGCATGCGCCGGATGTAGCGGCCGGCGAGCGCTTTGAAAAGGGAGCGCTCTCCGCGGCGGTGGATATCGGGACTAGAGCGCCTTTCGAGCCAAACGAAGCCGGAACGGCGCAACGACGGCGGCTCAAGCCGCCGTCATCACGCTCATTGCTCGTTCGCAGCCGCCGGTGCGCTGGCGGCGGCAGGAGGCGACGCCGGCGCGGCCGGGGCCGGCGCGATCTGGACCGGGCGCTTCGCCGCCGGCGGACGCTTCGGGGCTGCGGCGGGCGGCGCGGCGGCGCGCGCGGCCGGCGCTGGTGCGGCGGCGGCCGGCTTTGCCGGCTCGGGCGTCATGATGCTGACCGGCGGCGTGTTCGCCGAACTCGGAAACTCCGCATTGGTCGGCTTGCCGGTGGGCAACGACTGCGGCAGCGCCGCGACCAAGCCGGAGGCAGCCGATGCCTGGGCGCCGGCCGGCGCGTTCCACGACCCTGCGTAGCGCGTGATCAGGTTCTCGTAGGTCCGCTCGTTCATGTTGGCGATGATCTGATGGTTGTCGCCGAGCGAGCGGAACGCGGGGCACGCGGTCGGCGTGCAGTGGTCGCGCGCCATCAGCGCATAGGCGACCAGGCCATAGCGGTCATGCTCGATGGCGCGGCGCAGCGCCTGCAACTCGGTGGTCGAATTGCGCTCGGCAGTCGCGAGGTCGCCGAGCGCAGTCAGGCGCGAGACCTGCGCCGCCGCGTAGCTGACCGCCGCTGCCGCCGTATCCGATGAACCGAACAGCACCTTCTCGCAGGCGTTGAGAACGGCGTCTCCGGCGAGGTCGTCGACGCAGGCCAGCGCCGGCACCGTCTGGCTGGCCAGTTGCGCCGTCCGTGTCTCGGCCGGCGCCGCCTGCCCGCCCGGGCCGAAGCCACGGATCGTCGCGGCGACCGCAACCGCGATCGACAGCAGCGTGATCACGGTCAGCGCGCCGTTGGCGACGGATTTTTCCGCACGCAGCAGCGTGACCAGAACGACGATCCCAAAGAACCCCGCGGCGGCCAGCGTCAGCCACATCGGGAAGGTCGGTGAGCGCCAGATCTGATCCAGCGAGGAAGCCCAGTTCATGCGCGATGTCCCTCAACGCAGCGTAAGCACAATCGGCGACGGCGAACGCCGCCACCCCGACGTCCAACCTTCAGCACAATGGGTCTGCGAACAGGGCCTTTTGACGGCGGCGGCGCGGAACCCGCTCCAGCCGCCGGCTTGCGCGCAACTCCTTCAGGACAGCGCGAGCTGACTCTCCTTGGCCACCCGTTCGAAGGCTTCGGTCGAGCTCTTGATGCGATATTGGCAATCGTCACCGTCGGTCGGCAGCAGACGGATCACTTGATAGGTGCCGCTCGCGGCGGGGCGCGCCACGTTGCTGGCCGTGAAATAGACGGTCTCGCCAATCGAGTACTTATGCTTCAACGCCCTCTCCATTTTCTTAGAGATTGCTGGCTGAGCTGACAGTCCCGATAGCTCAGGCCGGCATTTTGAGAACCCTGCGGCAAGCTAGCACATCGCACCTCCCCAAATCCAGCAAGATTGGGGCATAGCGAAGGTGCGATTTTTGCAGGTTTTTCAGGGCGATAGGCAGCAATTTGCGTGCCAGCCGGAAATTGCCCGCCGAGCCCGGTTGGAACCCTGATTCCACCGGCTCAAGCGGTCTGCGGCAGCTTGCCGCCCGGGCTCGCGCCGTCGACCGCAGCCGGAAGTTGCTGGGCGAGCACCTTGGACAGCTGGTCCACCGGAATGTTGAACCTGGCGGCGAGCTGCTTGACCGTGTCGCTGCCGAGCACCTGCTGGAGCTGCTCAGCGGTGATCGGCAGGTTCTGACCGGTACCGATCCAGGATTTGACCTGCTCGCCGAGCCCGGCCTGCTCGAGCTTGGCGACGATCGCGGACAAGCCGCCCTGCCCGCCATTGCCCAGGACCTCGCCGAGCACGACGGGGATCACCGCCGCGCCAAGCTGGCCAAGCATGCCTTTCAGCTCCGGCGAATTCTCCAGGGAATCGAGAATGCCCATGGTCTAAGTCCTTTCACGACTTGCAAAACCAGCCTTCCCGGATTCGACGCCTTCGGCCCCGCGGCGTCAAGCCGCGATCTTTGCGACCGCTGTCACAATTCGGAAGCGCAGCAACCGTCAGACATCCTCGAATCGGGCGATCCGCAGCGTCTCGGCAACGCCGTCGCGGGTCCATTCCTGGAATGCCGGAAGCTGCATCATGGCATCGACATAGTGCTGCGCCTCGGCCTTCACCGGGATCGCGTAGGTGCGGAAGCGATGCACCACGGGCGCGTACATCGCATCGGCGGCGGAGAATGCGCCGAACAGGAACGGACCCTGCTTGCCGTAGCGCGCATGGCACTCGGCCCAGATATCCTGGATCCGCGCCACGTTGGCGCGCGCATCATCCGACAGCGCGACGGCGCGGATCGGCCGGTGCAGGTTCATGCCGCATTCGTTGCGCAGCGGCATGAAGCCGGAATGCATCTCCGCTGAGATCGCGCGGGCATGCGCGCGCGCGGCACGATCCGCAGGCCAGAGCTTCGCCTCGGGAAATCTCTCGGCGAGATATTCGATGATCGCCAGCGAGTCCCACACCGTGACGTCGCCATCGATCAGCGTCGGCACCTTGCCGGCCTTGCTGAAAGAGAGGATGCGGTCCTTGTCGGCCTGGTCCGTGTAGAGCGGAATGAAGACCTCTTCGAACGGGATGTTGTTGGCGCGCAACGCCAGCCAGGGCCGCATCGACCATGACGAATAGTTCTTGTTGCCGATGACGAGCTTGAGCATGTCCGGGAATCCTGTTGCCTCGGTAGTTTGCCATAGTGCATTGCGCGCGTTCAACCTGTACATGACGCGGATGCGGCCCGGCGCGGACAGTCAGCCGCGCGCTCACGAAGGAAGGCAACATGACCGGCTATTGGACCGACATCCTGGCCGTCGGCTTCTTTGCGCTGGAATGGCTGGTCTATACCATCACGCTGGAGCACACCGCGTATGGGCGCGACAGCCTATCGGCGCGGATGCATGTCTATCGCGAGATCTGGGTGCGGAATCTGCTCAACCGCGACGCACGGATGGTCGACATGCAGATCATGGCCAGCTTGCAGAACGGCACCGCGTTCTTTGCCTCCACCAGTCTGATCGCGATCGGCGGCGGGCTGGCGCTGTTGCGCGCCACCAATGACGCGCTCGCCGTGCTCGGCGCGCTGCCAGTCAACCTCACGCCCTCGCCCGCTTTGTGGGAGGTCAAGTGCATCGGGCTGATCCTGATCTTCATCTACACCTTCTTCAAATTCGCCTGGGCCTATCGCCTGTTCAACTATGTGGCGATCCTGTTCGGCGCGATGCCGCCGGCCGACCAGCGCGACACGCCGGAGGCCGAGGCCCATGTGATCCGCACCACGCGGCTGTTCGAGACCGCAGGCCGGCACTTTAACCGCGGCCAGCGCGCGTTTTTCTTCGCGCTCGGCTATCTCGGCTGGTTCGTCAGCCCCTGGGTGCTGTTCGTCACGACAGCCGCGGTCGTGATCGTGATCTGGCGCCGGCAGTTCGCCTCGAATGCCTGGCAGGCGATGGGAAGCTGACGCGACGGTCGAGGCCGTGCTGCGCTCCCTCTCCCCGTTCTTACGGGGAGAGGGTTGGGGTGAGGGGCTGTTTCCGCATCGACGGAGAGAGACGCGTTCGCGGAGACTCCCCCTCACCCGGATTGCATCTGGCGATGCAATCCGGCCTCTCCCCGCACGCGGGGCGAGGCCGAGTGCGCCGCTCGTCCCTGGTCTACGACGCGAAATCGCGCGGGCTGAAATCGAGGTCGAGCACCTTCCATTCGCCATAGCGATCCCGCGGCAGCATCGCATAGGGCTGGCAGGCCTGCAGCGCATCGGTCGCGCTCTTCAGCAACAGCGGCCCCTTTTCCGAGGCGGTGGCTTCGATCAGCAAGGGTGACGCGGCGAGCTTGCCGTCAGGCTTCATGAACACCCTGAGCTTGATCTTCACGTCGTCGCCCGCACTCAGCGTCGGCGGGAGCTTCAGGCAGGTCTTCAGGTGACGGCGGAATTCGGCAACCACGCTCGAGCCGACATCGGCCTGCTCGGTGGCGGCCGCGTCGAAATTGTCCTTGCCGGGTCCGGGGCCGGACGGCGCGCTGGCTGGCGGTTTCACGGAGATATCGGGCGGCAGGCCGAGCATGACGTTGTATTTTACCGAAAGATCAGGCTCGGGCTGCGCATAGGCAGGCGGCGACGCTGCCGCCTGTTGCTGCGCCGCTGGCTGGGGCATCGGTGGCGTTTGCTGTGCCGGCGTGGGCGGCGGCTCGGCCGCGGCACGTTGCGGTGCCGGGCTGGGCTTGGGCGCCGGCGGCGTCGCCTGCTTCTCCGGCGGCTGCGGCGCGGCCTGCTGCTTCTGCGGCGCGGGCGCCTGCGCCGATGGTTCGGGCTTGGCCGAATCCACCGTCTTGTCGAGCGACGGCAACCGCAACTCGGGCGTCGGCGAAGGGCTCGGTGCCGGCTCGGGCTTGGTCTCGACCTCGGACTTGGCGACCTCCTGCGGCGTCACGATCTCGACCGGCACCGTGTCAGCGGCGACGGGATCGAATTGATGGACCTCCGAATAAAGGAAAATCAGCGCGAGCAGCATCAGGTGCACGAACACCGACGCCATCAGATCCGCGTTTGGCCGAAACTTCATCCCACTCGATCACATCAGTGACGTCTCTCCCCGCCGGGCTACAATACCGGCCGGAACCCGCCTGCCTCAATCCCCATTCGGTCCAAAGCCGCAATCGGCCAGCGGGGCATTAGCATGATCCGGATCAGGACCCAGCCATTTTTCCAAAACTTGATGCTTTCCAAGACTTGATGCTCAGGCAAAGACCCCATGCGTCGCGGGCCCATCATCGCGCGTCAGCGCTCCCGATCGCCGAGATCTCGCGCATGTCGTCAACCGACAGCTCGAAATCGAAGATGTCGATGTTCTCCTGAAGGCGCTCGAGCTTCGAGGTGCGCGGGATCGCGGAGACATTCTGCTGCACCAGCCAGCGCAGGCTGACCTGGGCCGCGGTCTTGCGATAGCGGTCGCCGATCCGCGCGAGCGCGCGGTCGCCCTTGACCCGTCCCTTCGCGATCGGGCTGTAGGCAACGAACGCCATGCCGTGGCGTCGACAGGCCTCGATCACATCGGCCTGGTCGAGATAAGGATGGTACTCGACCTGGTCGCAGGCGAGCGGTTCGGGACATGCCGCCACCGCCTCCTTGATCAGCGCCACTTTGAAGTTGGAGACGCCGATATGCCGCGCCAGGCCCGCCTGCCTGACCCGCGCCAGCGCGCCGAGCGTCTCGGCAAGCGGCACCTGTGCATTGGGCCAGTGCAGCAGCAACAGATCGACCTCGGTCAGGCGCAGCCGCGCCAGGCTCTCCTTCGCCGACCGCTCGAGATCCTTGGCCATGAAATGCGTGGTCCAGACCTTGGTGGTGACGAACACGTCGTCGCGCTTGATGCCGGAGGCACGCAGCCCCTCGCCGACTTCGCGCTCATTGTCATAGATCTGGGCGGTGTCGATGTGGCGATAGCCGAGCCGCAACGCCTGCTCGACGATGCGTGCGCAGGTCCGCCCGCGCAGCTCCCATGTGCCGAGCCCGATTGCCGGGATTCTGGCACCGTTGCCTTCGACGACATTCATGCGCCCATTATGCGCGCATGACGAAGCCCTGCCAACTCGCGGTTCGGTTCCGCGATGGAACGTCGCGACGTCTCACCGCTCCGGCTGGTAGCCGTCGGTTAGCGTCTTCAGGAAGGCGATAATGTCGGCCTCGTCCTGCGCCGTCATCGCCGGCGTGTCGCCGAGATGGCGCTCGAACGGCGGATCGCTGACGTCGACATTGCCGTGATATTTTTCCGGCAGGTCATCGTACTTGCGCACCGTGCCGTCGGCGCCGCGCGGAAAGACCTTCTCCGGATTGGTATCGCGGAAGTTATAGAAGTCGAGCACCTGCTCGAGGCTGATGAAGACGCCGTTGTGAAAGAACACGCGACGCGTTGCCGCGTTGCGCAAGGTCGGCGTCAGAAACATCCCGCAATATTGCGTCTGCTCGGCAATGTCGGTGCGGTAGGGACCGCAGACCCCGAGATCGAAATGGTCGGGATCGCGGTTGCCGGCGAGCGCGGCGTTGCGCGGCGCACCGAGCGCCTCATATTGGTGATCGGTGAACAGCGGCGGCAGACCGTCCCGGGTGGGCTGCGACGTATGGCAGCCGCCGCAATTGGCCTTGTCCGGATCGTTGAACAATTGCAGGCCGCGCAATTCGCTCTCGTTCAATCGCGCCCTGCCCTCCAGCCAGTAGTCGAACTTGCTGGTGTAGGGATGGAAGCTCGGCTCCTCAACCTGATAGCGCGCGACGGCAAACATCGCCTCCGCGACCAGCAGCCGCGAATTGTCGAAGACACCGGCGCCGAACAGCTCGGCGAAGCGCGGCGCGTAGCTCGCCTGGCGCAGCTTCTGCGCCACGATTTCGGTGCTGCCGCCGTCCATCTCGTTGGGATCAAGCAGCGGGAAGATCGCCTGGTCCTGCAGCGTATCGGCGCGGCCGTCCCAGAACAGTCCGCCCTGCGGCACGATGTTGACCGCCGACGCGGCAGTCCCGGTCGCGACCTTCTTGGCGCGCGGAGCCTGCTGGCCGAGCGCGGCCAGTTGCGCGAAGTCGACGACATTGTCGTCTTCGTCCTTTTCCGGCCCGATGCTGAAATTCGGCTGCCGCTCGAGATAGGTCAGGCCCGGCACGGCGCGTGTCCCTTGCCGGGATTGCGCGGGCCCGCCGAGCATCACCGGCCCATCATTGGGTGGCCCGTAAGCGTGGTCCGGACTGTGACAGGACGCGCATGACAATGCGCCCGACGAGGACAGCGACGCGTCGAAAAAAATCTTCTGGCCGAGCTGCGCCATGGCGGACAGCGGAGCAACAGGCGGACGCCTGAGCTGCACCGGGTTCGGATTGGTCCCCGGAAGTCCCTGCGTCTCGACGGCCGCAACGGCGCCGGCCATGCACAGCAGGCAGGCGCCGAGAAGCCACAAGGTGCGGCCATTCATATCAGATCCAGTGTCGTTAAGCGTTTTCGCGCGAACTGTAGACCAGTTCGCGCGAGCAGAACGCGTCAGGGCAGAGCTTCGGTTCTGATTGGATCAGAACCGAAGGGCGTTAGTGGTGATGGTGATCGTCCGGCGCGCTGACGATGACGGTGCCGGCGGTCGGATCGAGAAACAGCGTGTCCTGCCGGTACTCGTGGTCCTGGCCGTGGCCGCGCTCGAAGTCGAACATGTCGGCGATCGATTCGACGTTGTCGTCGAACGAGCCGCCGCCGAGACGCTGGCCGTGCAGCCAGTTGTCCTCGATGAAGCGAACGACGGAGGCCTGCGAGATGCGGGTGTGGCTGACGTAATTCCGCTTGGCGAAGGGCGAGATCACCAGGAACGGGACACGCGTACCGGGACCGCAGCGGCCGTTTACCGGCTGGCCGTTGAGGCCGTTCGGCGGCGTCTGCCTGCCGATACCGCGACCGCACTGGCCGGGACCGTTGACCTGGTCGGCGGTGGGATCATACGAGGCGCTGATCGGTGCAAGGTACTGGTGGTCGTACCAGCCGTCGGAGTCGTCATAGGTGATGATGACGGCGGTCTCGCCCCACTCCTTCTGCTTCTGCAGGAAGTTGATCAGCTCGACATTGCCGGCCTGCTCATCGAGCGGATCGGAGTTGCCGGGATGACCGTCCTGATAGGCCGGCATCTTGATGTAGGAGACGGCCGGGAAGTTGCCGGCCTTCACCGAAGCATAGAAGTCCTCGAGATCGTAGGCGTGATTGGCCGGATCGAGCGTCTTGCTGCCGGGCACATAGGTGTGTCCGACCGCATTCACCGAGCTCGGCCGCGCATGGCTCGGGTTGGCGGTCGACTTGTAATACTGGAACCAGGCGTGGTGCGGGATGTAGTCCACGACGGTGCCGTTGACGTTGCTCGAGAACGTGCTGCGGCCGCAGTTGGTGGTGCCGTTGCTGTTCTTGAGCGTCAGGTCGAAGCCGCCCATGAAGCTGCCCCAGCTAATCTGCTCGGCATTGAGCAGGTCGCCGATGTTCTTGCTGGTCATCAGGACCTGGCTGGTCGTGCTAGAGCAGGCATCGTAGGCAGGGTCGGTATCACCGATCAGCGTCAGGCCGCCCTGGCCGTCGGCGATCGAAGATGACGAGCCGACGATGTTCTGCGCGCCGTTGGTCTGGCCGGAGATCACCTCGAGCGCGCCGGGCGTCGACGGACCAAAGGTGTCGGTCCAGCTGTTGTCGCTCATCGCGAAGTTCTGGGCATAATTCCAGAACGCGGTGACGGTGTTGCCGTCGAAATAGCCCATCACCTGCCCGTTGGTGCCGAACGCGCCGACGCCGCCGGCGGTGCCGCGACCGGTGAATTTCGGAAACAGGTCTTCCTTGCCGTTGTCGACTGCCTGCTGCTCGGGCGTGTAGGCGTGGTTCTGCGACTTGGTGTTGGCCTGGGTGCGGTCGAGGCGGAACGGATTGGTTGCGCCGGTGCCGTTGGCCGGATTGGTGTTCGGGTTATTGGTCAACAGATTGGCGCTGGCGAGATTGTTGACCTTCGGCGTATGCGGCTTCGCCGTGAACGGAATCGAGCCGGTCGGGTTGGTCGCAACCGGGTAGGTTGCGAAGTAGTGATCGAACGAGCGGTTCTCGTTGAAGATGACGACGAGATGCTTGATCGGCGTTTGGGTGTGGATGTCGTGCGGATGATGATCGTGGCCGTTATTGCCCTTGTTGTCGTCCTGAGCGGCGGCGCTGCACATCACCGCAGCGGCAGCAACCAGACAGACTCCGACCGTCGAAAGAAATTTGGCTTTCACCGTAGTGCCCCTTTTTATTTTTAAGGATTTATGACGTCGACCTGCGACAAGTTATCCACCACCGATGACAGCGCTGTGTCGGTCGAATGAATGCGACGAACGATGATGCGCGCTCATGTCCGCATCGGTTGCAGATATCGGGGGACCAATCTTTGCGCGCATGACAGACGCCCTCCTCTTCCGTCTCACGCGATCGGCTATCTGTGGACGCGGTTTCGGTCACAAGACATGGAATTGAACGGATCGCGTTGGAGATGACTGCAGCAGCCAGCAATCATGCGAACAGGTTGTGCACCGCCGGCTGTCGCGGCTTGCTCACGCCCGAAAAAAATCCGCGCCTTCCGGGGATGTGTCCCGAAAAGCGCGGATGCTTGGTCTGGTGGCGGATGAAGGCCGCGATTCAACTCGGCGTGAAGCCTACCCCTTCATTCCCGTGATCGAAGCACTGACCGCGCGCGGATCGCGCTGCGGCCAGCGGCCGCTCTCGACCTGCGCCAGGAATTCGCCGACGATCCGGTTGTATTCGTCGGGCTCCTCGATGTTGATGGCGTGGCCGCAGTTCGGCATCACCGCGAGCGCGGCAGACGGGATGCTCTGCTTCATCAGGATGCCCGGCAGCAGGCAAGGCCAATCCTCGTCGCCGGTGATGATCAGCGTCGGCACCTTGATCCGCTTCATCTCGTCGACCAGCGTGTAGAGCGAAGGGCGCTCCTTCTGTATGCCCTGCTGGGTGTTGGCCGATCCCACCGCCGAATGCTCGGCCAGCATGGCCTTGAACTCGGCATGGCCGCGCGGGTCCTTGTTCTCGTACTGCACGCGGGTCGGCCCGTAGGCGTAGCGCTCGGCGAAGGTCGGCATGCCCTCCTTGCGGATCATGCCCGCGATCACGTCGGCCTCGGCGCGAAACGTCTCGCGCTTATCGAGCTCGGCGCCGTAGCCGCAGCCACCGATGCATAGCGACAGCGCCCGATCAGGGTGACGTAATCCGAAATGCAGCGTCGCAAAGCCGCCCATCGACAGACCGACGATATGCGCCTTCGGCGCGCCGATATGATCGAGCACCGCCAGGATATCGTCGGCGGCGCGCGCCTGCGAATAGGACGAGACCTGCTCCGGCACATCCGACGGCGGAAAGCCGCGCGCATTGTAGGCGATGGTCCGGAAGCGCTTGCCGAAGTGCCGCATCTGCGGCTCGTAGCTGCGCAAGTCGCCGGCGAACTCGTGAACCAGGATCACCGGATGCCCCGATCCGGTCTCCTCGAAATAGAGCCGCACTCCGTCGTCTGTCACAGCATAGGGCATGTTGATCTCCTGCCTTCTCTCTTTGCTTGTTACGGATTTGGTCGCGTTACGGAATGGCCTTCGGCGGCTTGGCGCGGGGCAGATAGGTGCCGTGGTCCTTGCCGCCAATGAGCGTACCGTTATCGACGACGACCTTGCCGCGCACCATGGTCAGCACCGGCCAGCCCGTGACCTCGAGCCCCTCATAGGGCGTGTAGTCCGCGCCGTCGTGGATCAACTCGTGACGGATCGTCACCTTGCGCTTCGGGTCCCACAGCGCGATGTCGGCATCCGAGCCGACCGCGATCGTACCCTTGCGCGGATAGAGGCCGTAGATCTTGGCATGGTTGGTGGCGCTGAAGGCGACGAAGCTGTTGAGGTCGATCCGCCCCTTCACCACGCCTTCGGAGAACAGGATCGGCAGCCGCGTCGCCACGCCCGGGATTCCGTTTGGCACCCAGCGGAAGCTGGTACGTCCCTTCGGCGCAAGCTTGCCCTGCGGGTCGTCGTAACGGAACGGACAATGGTCCGACGAAAACACCGAAAACACCTTCTGCTGCAGACCTTCCCAGCAGGCCTGCTGGCTGGCGACGTCGCGCGGCGGGGGCGAGCAGACGTATTTTGCGCCTTCCATGTTGAGCTGATCGAGATCCTTTTCGGTCAGCATGAGGTATTGCGGACAGGTCTCGCCCATGACCCGCAAGCCCCTTTGCTGCGCGCGCCGGATTTCGTCCATCGCCTCGCGGTTCGAGACATGCACGATCATGATCGGCACGTCGACGAGCTCGGACAGCGAGATCGCGCGATGGGTGGCCTCGCGCTCGACCGGGATCGGCCGCGAAGTCGCATGGAAGCGCGGCGCGGTGTTACCGGTCCGTTCGAGCCGGTCGGTCAGGAAGCGGATGGCGTCGAAATTCTCCGCATGCACCATCAGCATGGCGCCGGTCTCGCGCGCGACCGACATGGTCTCGAGCAACTCCCGGTCCGACAGCGCGAGGCCTTCATAGGTCATGAAGACCTTGAGCGAGGTGTAGCCGTCCTCGACCAGGGCCGGCAGCTCCTGGCCCAGCACATGCTCGGTCGGATCGGTGAGGATGAGATGGAAGGCGACGTCGACATGGCACTCGCCTTCGGCCAGCGAATGGTAATGCTTCAGCGCCTCGCGCAGGGTCTGGCCCTTCTCCTGCAGACAGAACGGCAGCACGGTGGTGTTGCCGCCGAAGGCCGCCGATCGCGTGCCGCTGGCAAAACCGTCGGCCATTACGATGCCGTCGCCGGACGGCTGGGCGAAGTGGACATGGCTGTCGATGCCGCCGGGCAGCACCAGGCGGTCGGTGGCGTCGATGATCGTGACTGCATCGCCGAGATCATGGCCGAGCGCCGTGATCTTGCCGCCGCGGATACCGACGTCGCAGGCGAAGGTGTCGGCCGCGGTCACCACGGTGCCGCCGCGGATAATGGTGTCGAAGGACATCAGTTTGTTCCCTCCTTCGGTGAGCGGTGTTCGATGATTGCGGCGAGTGGCTCGGCCAGCCCGCGCGTCGGCTTCGGATCGGGACGGCGGAAGGTGCCGGCCACCGCCTTGCGCGGCTTGAGCACGGCGAGCGTCTCCGCCTGCCGCACCGCCGCCGCGACCGGATCGACCACCGGCACCGGAATGCGGTCGCGGATTTTTGCCGCGAGTCCAGCAAGCGGTGCGCCCGACAGAATGACGACGTCGGCGTTGTCCTGATCGACCGCACGGTTGGCGAGCGCGACCAGCAGCTCCTCCTTCTCGGCCTGCACCTCCGAGATCGACTGGAAATGACCGTCAAGCGTGCGAATGCCGGCGCAGCGCGAGCTCAGCCCGTGCATGGCGACGCATTCCTCGTACCAGGGCGCCAGCGCGCCGGCGAAGGTGACGATACCAAACCGGCGGCCGAGCATGCAGGCCGTGAGCATCGCAGCTTCGGCCAATCCCACGACGGGGAAGGCGAACAGCTCACGCGCGCCGAACAGGCCGGGATCGCCGAACGCCGCGATGACAGCGGCATCGACGCCGGGGCCGGCTTCGGCCAGCATCTCCAGCGCGATCGCACCACCGATCTGGGCCTCGGCGCGGGTGGCGATATAAGGCACGCCGCGCGCGGCGGTGAGCGGCACGAGCTCGGTGCCGGCCGACGCCGCCTTGCTGCCGGCGGCATGGAGCAGATCCGTCACATCAGCCGTCGTGTTGGGATTGAGCAGCAGGATCTTCATGGCGCAACGTCCCTCGTCTTGCGGCCGCGTGGCCTTGCCGGTGCCTCCGGTGCCGCGG
This sequence comes from Bradyrhizobium sp. 33ap4, assembly GCF_032654765.1. NCBI lineage: Bacteria > Pseudomonadati > Pseudomonadota > Alphaproteobacteria > Hyphomicrobiales > Nitrobacteraceae > Bradyrhizobium > Bradyrhizobium sp. 33ap4. Next base: position 184,932 of record NZ_JAUMTJ010000006.1, read on the forward strand.
CGTCGTCCGCCTTGTCGTTCATTGCCTTGGCATCCAGCGTCTCGGCGACGATCTCGCCGGTGCGGCGCACGTGGTGGGCCAGTATCTGCCCGGCCCGGGCCGCATCACGCGCCTTCAGCGCCGACAAAATCTCCTGATGCTCTTGCACCGATTCATCCCAGCGGCCGAGCACCGACAGCGCGAAGAAGCGCGCCCGCTCGGCCCGCGCCAGCAGCGCCTCGTGCGTCGCCTTCAACACGGCATTGCGGGCGAAGCCGACGATCGCCGAATGGATCTGCTGATTAACTTGAAAATAATCGCGCAGCTCGCCGCGGCCGTGATGCCATTCGATCTTGTCCTGCAGCGCCGCGAGCCGTTCGAAGTCGTCCGGCTCCATGCGCAGCGCGGCGAGCTCGGCGGCGCAGCGTTCGATGCCGCTGACGGCCTCGAACAGTTCGGCGAGCTCGGCGCGGCGGAACGGCGCCACCACGGCGCTGTGGTTGAGCCGCAGCTCGACCAGGCCCTCGCTCGCCAATTGCTTCAGCGCCTCGCGCAGCGGCGTGCGCGAGACGCCGAGCGCGTCGGAGAGGTCCGCCTCCCCCAGCGATTGCCCCGGCGCCAGCTCGCCGCGCACGATCATGGTGCGCAGCCGCGTCGCCGCCTGCTCGTGCAGCCCAACCCGCGGCACGCGCAGACGGCGCCGTTGCAGCGCGGTCATCGCGCGCTTGGGTTCCTTGTTACGTCTGGTCGCCTTGGGTTCAGTCACCGCTTGCCTTCACTGTCATGATTGGAGATCGCGCCCTCCCACGTGGATCGCGGCGGCCGCGCGCAGATCGGGGTTCGAGAACAGGCTGCCCCAGCCCTGCACGCGCGACGGATCGCAGCCGGCCGCGGCAAGGCATGCCCACAGTGTCACCGCAATCGAATCCAGCACCGGGACGCCAAATCCGCGCTCCAGCCGCTCGGCCGCGCCGGCGCCGCGCATGTTGGTACAGAGCACGACGGCGGCATCGCAGCCCTCGCGCACCACCTCCTCGATCAGCCGCGCGACCTCGGCCTCGCTGACCTCGGCAAAGGAGAAATTGTCCTGCAGCGACAGATGCCGCTCGGCAAAACAGTGCAGCCCCTGCGAATTCCAGTTGGCGACGATCCGCTCCTGCACGTCCTTGCGATACGGCGTCACCAGCCCGATGCGGCTGGCGCCGATCCGCCGCAACACGTCGCGATAGGCCAGCACCGTGGTACAGGCCTTGATACCCGTTGCCGCCGTGATCTCTTCGCACAGGCTCTCGTCGCGGTCGAAACCGAGCCAGCTTGCCGAGGTGCCATTCCAGGCGATGACGTCGACCTTGGCATGCGCCAGCAGCTCGGCCGCGCGAAGAATCTCGCTGGCGTCGAACTGGCGCAGCGCCTGCTCCGACAGCGCGATCTCGGTCACCTTGAAGCGCGAGAAATGCGCCGAGACGTCGTCGACGCCCGATAGCATCGCGCAGGTGATCGGCTCAAGCGCGGTATTCGACGACGGCGTCAGCATGCCGAGCCGGACGGGACGTGTCATTGGTGAGCCTCATCAAGCGGCCGAATCCTTGGCGGATTCGGCCGCATCCGTTTTAGACCGGGAGCTTGCGGCTGTAATCGATCAGGGTCGAGCAGATCAACAGCGCAATGCCCGCGGCGGCGAAATACATCAGGGCCAGGAAATAGGAGCCGGTGGCCTGCACGATGAAGCCGACGATCAGCGGCGTCGTGATGCCGGCGATGTTGCCGCCGAGATTCATGCAGCCGCCGAGGAAGCCGGACTTGCCGCGGCCCGCCAGCGCCGACGGAATCGCCCAGTACATGCCGCACCAGCGCAGGAAGAACAGCGTCGTCGACAGCAGCACCACGACCGCAACCGCGTTGGTGACGTAGGCGACGAGGAAGATCGACACCGTCGCCATGATCGCCGCGATGCCGAACAGCGTGCGGAACACGGTGTTAGGCGACCCTCCCCGCTCCCGCCAGTTATCGCCGATCCAGCCGCCGACCAGTTCGCCGACGAAGCCTGCGAAGAAGATGATGAAGGACGCGCCGCCCAGCGCCTTGATGTCGAAGCCGTGCACCTTGAACAGGTAGGTCGGCATCCAGGTCAGCAGCCCGTAGAACGTGGTGTTGAAGAACATCCAGCCGAGGCACATGCACCACACCGAGCGAAACCGGAAATACGCCATCCAGCTTGCGCCCGAAGACGGCGGCGTCGCCGCATCCTCGATCGCGTGCGCCTCCTCGAGATAGCGCGCCTCGGCTTCATTGACCGACGGATGCTCGCGCGGCACGTTGCGGATGTAGTACCAGGCCCACAGCCCGCACAGCATGGTGCCGACGCCGGCGATGACGAAGGCGACGCGCCAGGAGCTGAACGCCGCCATCAACCAGGCGATCACGATCGAGCCGAGCGCCGCACCAAGCGGTGCGCCGCCGTCCAGCAAGGTGGCGCCGCGGCCGCGCTCGGTCTGCGTCATCCAGATCGCGTTGAGCTTGCCGCCGGCCGGATAGATCGGCGCTTCCGACGCGCCGAGCCCGAGCCGGGTCAGCAGCAGCAGCATCCAGCTGGTCGACAGCGCCGCCAGCGCCTGGAAGAAGCCCCAGAACAGCGTCGCGAGCGCGATCACGATGCGCGGCTTGAAGCGATCGGCGAGCATGCCGCCCGGCACCTGCATCAGCGCATAGGTCCAGAAGAACGAGCTCAGGATCAGGCCCTGCATCGCCGGATCGATATCGAACTCCTTGGCGATGACCGGCATCGCGACCGAGAGCGAGGCGCGATCGATATAGTTGATCGAGATCAGGAACAGCATCAGCAGGAAAATCTTCCAGCGCACGCCTGAAGGCTTTGCCGCATCTGCCATTGCGATGGTGGACACCTGATCGCTCATTGCTCGCTCCTCCCGACAGATTGTTTTGCCCAGCCGCGCCCCTCGTCCTTGACGGTCGCTGGCCTCTCCTGCCCTGCGCGAAGTCTGCTTCAAGGCGGCCAAACCGACAAGCACATTTTGTATTCTGCATGCAATTCAATATATTTCATTGATATAAATCGATATTTTATCAATCTTGCGCTTCAATTGAGCAGCCGATGATCAGGAATTGGGCGTCAGGTCAGCCGCGCGAGGCAGGCGATTGCAGGGAATTGGCCCGGCGTCGCCGCTGCAACAATCGCCCGCCTCGGTGCTCTGCTCACTGCAAAAAGGAGCGTAGCCCGCATGAGCGAAGCGACATGCGGGGACAAAACCAGCCCCGGATATCGCTTCGCTCATTCGGGCTACGTAGGCACGGACAGCGGCGCCCCCGGGGCCGTTGCCCGGGACGCAGTGAGTGAGCTAGCGACGGATGAAGGCCGCCACCACCGCGCTGGAGGTCGCGCAGACAGCGACCACCAGGAACACCAGCGACGTCTGGTTATGCTTGTCCATGAAGTGGCCGATCATCGGCTCGCCGAGACCTGCGAACAGATAGGCGAAGAAATTCATCACCCCGGTCGCGGTCCCTGCCCGCTTGTGGCCGACCAGATCCGGGCACAGCGCCCAGAACGAGGATTGCGGGCCGTAGGTGAAGAAGCCGCACAGGAACAGCACCGTCATCCCGAGAACGATGTCCGAAGTCGGGATCGCGTACATGCACAGCGAGGTGACCGCGGCGAGCGCCATGTAGAGCACGATGGCGAGGTAACGGCGCGAGCCGAACACCTTGTCGGAGACCCAGCCATTGCTGAACGCGCCGACCGCCATGCCGACCGGCAGCGCGATGCTGATCCAGCGCGGATCGATCACCGAGGCGGCGCCGGCCTTGGCCCAGTTGCTGCCGAGGAAGTGCACGGGCACCCACACCAAGAGGCCGTAACGCGCCGCGTTCTGGAAGCCGATCGCGACGCCGGCGACCAAAAGACGCCAGTTCGACAGCACCGCCTTGTAGCGCGCCAGCGAGCCCTCATCGGCGCTGACCGCAGTTTCCGCAGAGGCGACATCGTCGGCCTCGTCATGCGGCGAGGCAAAGCCCATGTCCTCGGGCTTCTCGCGCGCGATCAGATAGAACGCGATGCCGCCGAGCAGCAGCAGCACCACCGGGATGCGGAAGATCCAGCGCCAGTCGAGCTGGAAGTAGCCGACCACGACCAGCGAGGTGACGAACGACAGCACCGAGGCAAGCCCCGCCGCGAATGTATAGAGCCCGTAGACCGTGCCGCGCTCGTGGCGGCCCCACCAGTTCGACAGCAGCCGGCTGCCCGGCGCCCAGCCCATCGACTGGAAATAGCCGTTGATGCCCCAGAACGCGGTGAGGCTGACGATCCCGGTCGAGAGGCTGGTGGCCCAGTTCATGATGAAGGAGAGGATCGCGCCGGCGCTCATCACGCGCCGGCCGCCGAACTTGTCGCCGAGATTGCCGTTGATCGCCTGCCCGACCGCGTAGCACCAGAGCAGCGCCGCGCTGGCCCAGCCCAGCGCCTCCTTGGTGACGCCGAACTCGGCCTGGATGCCGGGAATGGCGAAGCCGAAGGTTTGCCGCCCGGTGTAGAAGAACAGATAGCAGAACATCGCCGCGAACAGCATCCGCCACTGCGCGCGGCGGAACGATGTCGCAAGCTCCGGATTCTGGACTCCGACCGAGCCGACGCCCGACGGACTGAACGTGATCGACATTGAGGCCTCCCCTTTGTTTGGTTGATCGCAGTCGGCCGCCGCGTTGTTCTTGTTGTCCGCGTGCGGCCCTCGTCGAACGCGCTGCTCTAGACCGGCCAGGGCAGCGAATAGGTCTTGACGTTGGTGAAGCTCTTGATCGCCTCCTGCACGCCTTCCTTGTAGCCAAGGCCGGAATCCTTGATCCCGCCGAACGGCGACATCTCGATCCGGTAGCCCGGCACTTCCCAGATGTTGACGGTGCCGACGTCGAGCTCATTGACGAACCGCGTGATGTAGTCGAGCCGGTTGGTGCAGACGCCGGATGACAGGCCGAACGCGGTCGCGTTCGAGATCCGGATCACGCTGTCGATGTCGTTGGGCACGCGGATGATCGGGATCACAGGCCCGAACGTCTCCTGCATCACCAGCTCGCTGGTGTAGGGAATCCGGTCGACCACGGTTGGCGGATAGAGCGCGCCGTCGCGAGCGTTGCCGTGCAGCAGCTCGGCGCCGTCGGCGACGGCGGCATTGACGCGGCGCTCGAATTCCTTCGCCGCGCCCTCATGGATCACGGTGCCGACGTCGACCGTCGGGTCCATCGGGTCGCCGCATTTCAGCTTGCGCGCCTTCGTCAGCACCAACGCGGCGAAATCGTCGGCGACCGCCTCGACGCAGAGGATACGTTTCACGGCCGTGCAGCGCTGGCCGGAATTCTTGGTGGCGCCGGTCACCGCGAGCTCGGCCGCCTTGTCGAGGTCGGCGTCCTCCATCACGATCAGCGGATCGTTGCCGCCGAGCTCGAGCACCAGGCGCTTGTAGCCCGCTTTATTGGCGATGTGCTTGCCGACCCTGACCGAGCCGGTGAAGGTCACGAGATCGGCGTCCGGATCGGTGATCATCGCATCGCCCATCGAATGCGGATTGCCGGTCACCACCGACAGCATTTCCGGCGGCAGCCCGGCCTCGTACAGCACGTCGGCGAGCGCGAGCGCGGTCAACGGCGTAAGCTCGGTGGGTTTCAGCACCACGCGGTTGTTGGTCGCGATTGCGGGGGCGATCTTGTGGCTCACCATGTTGAGCGGATGGTTGAACGGCGTGATCGCCGAGATCGCGCCGAGCAGCGGGGTGCGCGTCGTGAAGATCTTGCGCGCCTTGCCCTGCGGGCTGATGTCGCAGGAGAACGTCTCGCCGTCGTCCTTGATCGCGAGCTGGCCGGCAAACGAATAGACGTCATAGGCGCGCCCGGCCTCGTAGAGCGAATCCTTCCAGCACAGGCCGGACTCGGCGGTGATGAGCCGCGCGAATTCCTCCTTGCGCCCGGCCAGGATCTCGGCGGTGCGCAGCAGGATGCGCTGGCGCTCGTAGCGCGTCAGCTTCGGCTTGAACGCGGCCGCCCTGGCGAAGGCGCTGCGCACATGCTCCGGCCGCGCCGCCGGCACGGTGCCAACCACCTTGTTGGTATAGGGATTGAAGACCTCGACATGCTCGTCGGTGTCGACGAGGCTGCCTGCGATCCGCATCTGCTCGTGGCGAACGGCCGGGCTCTGGATGTTCATGGCACTGTCCTTGGGGTCCGAATGCGTCACTGGATGCGGTTGAGCGCGACGTCGAAGGCGTCGAAATTGCGCAGGGCGTGACCGGCGGGCAGCGCGATCCTGCGGTTGGCGATCAGCGGCACCCGCTCCTCGGTGAGCCCGCCATGCGAGCGCAGCGGCTCGGTCAGGCCCGAGAGATCGTGACGGGACTCGCTGGTGCCGAGCACCTTGTGCCTGGTCGAGATCACGACGATGTCGCCGATCCGGTCCGGCGGCAGCTCGAACCTGGCGCAGGCCTCCTTGCGCGTCAGCGCGACCTCGATGCCGCCGGTCGCACGCAGCCGCGACAGCAGCGTGTCGACGTTGGCGCCCTCCGGCGTGTAGATCGTCGCGAACGAGCCGAGCGAGCCGTGATGCGCGACATAGGGATCGGTGATCGGCAGGATCACGCGTGCGGCGCCCGTACCGGTCCAGTCGTCCATGACGTCCTGGAGGTAGATCACGTCGGGCTTGCCGTCGGGCAGGAACTTGTCGTTCATGCCGTGGTCGGCGGTCGCCACGATGTTGCAGCCGAGCGCATCCAGCTTCGCAAGATAGCCGTCGATCATCGCGTAGAAGTCGTTGGCGATCTTGGTGCCGAGCCCGACCTTGTGCTGGATGTAGTCGGTGGTCGACAGGTACATCAGATCGGGACGGTAACGCTCGACCAGCTTGACGCCGGCCGCGAACACGAAGCGCGACAGATCGGCCGAGTAGACCTCGGGCAGCGGCAGGCCGACGAAATCGAGCACATCATCGATGCCGTTCGCCGCCCTGGTGGCCTGGTCGGCCTTCTCGGACGAGAAGGCGATGGCGCGGCCGCTGGAATAGTCCAGACCGTACGCAAGCAAGGTGCGCAGCTTGTCCTTGGCGGTGACGGCGGCTACCTTGTAGCCGGCGTCGTGGACACCGGCGAGGATGGTCGGTGCGCGCAGGAACTTCGGATCGTTCATCATGACTTCGGCGTTGTTCGCCGTGTCGTAGAAGTAGTTGCCGGCGATGCCGTGCACCGCGGGCGGACGTCCGGTGATGATCGAGAGGTTGTTCGGATTGGTGAAGCTCGGGATCACGCTGGCGGCATGGACGTGCGCGCCCTCCTTCATGAAGCGCGCGAAGGTCGGCGCGACGCCGGCCTCGATCGCCCGCTCGATATAGCCGGGCTCCGAACCGTCGAGGCAAATCACGACGGTTGGCCGCGTCGGCGCCTCGTAGTCGCGCCCGTTCACGGTGATGGTTTTACGATTGTCTTGCATGATGCCTCTCCTCGTCACTGCGCCGTCGTCACGCGTTCGCCGCGCTCGGCATCCGCTGCGTCTGCGCTGCCTCGATCAGCCGTTCCTTTGACCCTAAGAAGTTGCGGCCGCGCTCGCCCTCCAGCGAGTCCGCGATCAGCGCGTGCCATTCGGCGCGCTCGATCCTGTAGGCGGCCGGATTGCAGGAGATGCCGAGCCGCGCCATGAAGTCCTCGAGATCGTCGGCCGCGCGGGCCAGGTCGGCGCCGAAGATCTGCCTCAAGCTGTCCTCGCAGAGCCCGCCCGCCCCTTTGACGCTGCGCAGCACCATCGGCAGCGAGAACGAGCAGGCGATGCCGTGCTGGACGCCGTGCCGCAGCGTAATCGGATAGGACAGCGAATGCGCGATCGCGGTCTTGGTGTTGGAGAATGCCAGGCCCGCGAACAGCGCCGCCAGCGCCATGCGGCTGCGCAGCTCGAGATTGCCGAGGTCGTTGGCGAGCTTCGGCAGCACCTCGAGGATGCTGCGTGCCGCGGCCACCGCGTGGTTGGCCGACACCGGATTGTTGTTGACGTTCCAGATGCTCTCCAGCGCATGCGACAGCGCGTCGAGCCCGGTGCTGACGGTCAGAAGCTGCGGCTTGCCGAGCATCAGGCGCGGATCGATCACGGCATGGGTCGGATAGAGCGACGGACGCGCCAGCGAGTATTTCTTGCCGTTGGCCTCGTCCCACACCGTGCCCCAGCAGGTCACCTCGCTGCCGGTGCCCGCGGTGGTCGGCACCGCGATGATCGGGATCGCCGCGAGGCGCTCGGCACCCTGCTGCGTCTCCAGATAGGTTTTGACGGTCGCGAAGTCGCCGCCGGCGGCCGCGAACACCTTGGCGGAGTCGATCACCGAGCCGCCGCCGAGCGCGACGATCACCTCGGGCTGCCTCGCGGGCCCGGCAAAGCGCGCGGTCTGCTCGGTAAGCAGGCGGTAGTCCGGATTGGGCGCGACGTCGCGAATGGTCAGGACAGACGGTCCCGCCGCGGCGCGCAGCCGCCGCTCGAGCTCGTCGAAGATCGGCTCGCCATAGGTCACGAGCGCGTAGGCGCGCTTGCCGATCAGCCCCGGCAGCTTGTCGAAGCTGTCGGCTCCGAATTCGATCCTCACCGGGTTGGAATAAGTCCAGTCCATCCGCGCGTCCTCCGTTTGGCGCGAAGGTACGGCGCCGGCTGCTATTGACAAATTCATTCTACGGATGCGTTCTATTGATTATGTCAATAGTGTTCAGCCAGCTTCGCGCCTTCCACGCGGTCGCCACCCATGGCGGCTTCACCGCGGCCTCGCGCGTGCTCAACGTCGGCCAGCCGACATTGACCATCCAGGTCAAGGAGCTGGAGGAGAGCTACGGCGTCGAGCTTTTGATTCGGAAGCCGCGGCATACCGAGCTCACCGAGGCCGGCGCCGCGCTGTTCGAGATCACCCGCGGCATCATGACGTTCTGCGACGAGGCTCACGACCTCCTGGCCGCGCACGGCAAGGCGACCAAGGGCCATCTGCGGGTCGCGACCGTCGGGCCGTTTCATGCCACCGAGATCATCGCGGCGTTCAAGCGCGATCATCCGGAGGTGCAGATCTCGACCCTGCTCGGCAATTCCGAACGCACCTTCCGCCACATCGTCGACTTCGAGGCCGACGTCGCGATCCTGGCGGAGGTGCCGGAGGATCCGCGCGTCACCATGATCCCCTACCGCACGCACCGCGTGATCGTGTTCGTCAACCGCGACCATCCCTGGTTCAAGCGCAAGTCGGTCAGGCTGCGCGAGCTGGCCGACCAGCCCATCGTGCTGCGCGAGCGCGGCTCGACCACGCGGCGCGCGTTCGAGGCGACGATGCAGGCCGAGGGCATCAGGATCGAACCGGTGTTCGAGATCGAGAGCCGCGAGGGTGTGTGGAAGGCGGTCGAGCGCGGCCTGGGCATTAGCGTCGTCGCCGACTTCGAATTCGTGCCGCATCCCAATCTGCGCGCGCTGGAGATCAGCGACCGCACCATCAAGACCCAGTACAGCATCGCGCATCACAGCGGACGCGGCCATTCCCCAATCATCAAGGCGTTCATCGACACGGTCCGGCGGATGAAGGGGCGTGATGCTACCGCGAGGGGGTCTTCGGCCCGGCCTTGAGTGCGAACAGCGCCAGCAGCGCGGCCAAGCTCAGAGCCGATGTGACCGCAAGCGTGTAGCCACCGAGCGGCGAGATCAGGAATCCGAATATGAGGGGCGCGAGGGCTTGAGACAGTCGCGACGGCGCGCCGAGCAGTCCCAGGCGGTAGCCGTAATCCTTCGGACCGAATATCGCCAGCGGCAGCGTGCCGCGCGCGATGGTCAGGATGCCGTTTCCGGCACCGTGCAACAGCGCGAACACCCCCGCGAAGCCACCGCCGAACAGGCCGATGACGCAGGCGCCCAAGGGATGTGTGATGCAGGCCAGGCGCGCTGACCAGAGCGGATGGAAGCGCTTCAGCAGGCTCGCTTCGACAATGCGTGCCGCCACCTGCGCCGGGCCGATCAGTGCGCCCGCCGCGATCGCCTGCGCCTGCGTCGCACCGAGCGACTCCAGAATTCGCGGCAGATGAACCGCCATCGCCGACGTCACGCTCCAGGCGGCGGCGAAGGCAAAGGCGAGCAACACCATGGCGCGGTCGATGGCAATGTGCGGCTTCGGCGTGTCGGCCGCGATCCGATGCTCCCGTTTCAGCTTGGGGATCAGGAGGCCGTTGAGCGGCAAACAGATCAGGATGTGCGCCGCAGCCCAGCCGAAACAGGTCCAGCGCCAGCCGATGGTTGCGAGCCCCCACGCGCTCAGCGGCCAGCCGATCGTGCTGGCAAAGCCCGCGATCAATGTAATGCCGGTGATGGAGCGACGGGCGGCGTTGCCGTAAATGCGCCCGAGCGCCGCGAAGGCGGCATCATACAGGCCAAGGCCCATGCCGACGCCGAGCAATAGCCAGCTCACCGCCATCAGCACGCCGCCCTGCGACAGCCCGAGCAGGATCAGCCCCGACGCCAGGATGAGGTTGGACGCGCAGAGCACTTCGCGTCCGCCCATCCGGTCGATCTGGCGGCCGACGCGCGGGCCGAGCAGCCCGGAGATCACGAGCGCCATCGAGAACGCGGCGAACAGCCAGTTCGTCGAGATACCGAGGTCCCGCGCGATCGGATCCGCGAGGATGGCGGGCAGATAATAGCTCGACGCCCAGGCAAGGGTTTGCGTGGTCCCGAGCGCAACGATCAGGACGTTGTCTGCACGGCGGCTCATCCGGCGCGCGCACCCGGCGTCCTGGGCGGGACCACTTCTCCGTCCTCCTTGACGAATTGGCCAATGTCAGTGGCGAGAAGTTCAAGCACAGCCTCGGACGGCCGGCACAGTTTCACGCCGTTCGGCGAGACCACGATCGGCCGATTGATCAGGATCGGATGCGCGATCATGAAATCGATCAACTCGTCGTCGCTCCATTTCGGATTGGCAAGGTCGAGCGCTGCATAAGGCGTGCCTTTCTCGCGGAGCAGCGCGCGAGGCGTCATGCCCATGGCCTTGATCAGGGAGACCAGCGTGTCGCGCGCGGGCGGCGTCTTGAGATACTCGACGATCTCCAGCTCCTCCCCGCTTTGGCGGATCATGGCCAGCGCGTTGCGCGACGTCCCGCAAGCGGGATTGTGGTAAATCGTGATCGTCATCGGATTGCTTCCATCTTCGTTTCGCTCTGCCGCAGGAGCCACGTCATCAGCGCCAGCGCGGCCATCGCCCCCAGAATCTCGGCGACGATGAATCCCGGCAGGTCCTGCGCGCGGATACCGGAAAACGTATCGGTGAATGATCGCGCGATGGCAACGGCCGGGTTGGCGAAAGACGTGGAGGCGGGGAACCAGTAGGCGGCGGTGATGTAGAGCCCGACCAGCCATGGGATAGCGGCCTCGCGAAACCGCACGCCACCGATGATCGTTGCAACCAGTCCGAACGCGGCAACGAATTCCGCAAACCACTGCGGGAACCCGGTCCTCGCCTTGGCGGAGAACTTCAGGAGCGGCAGGCCGAACATGGCATGCGCGATCATCGCACCCAGGACTCCCCCGAGCACCTGCGCCGCGACGTACTGCGCGGCGTGCGGCGGGCGGAGCTCGCCCTTGAGCGTGAACACTAGCGTCACCGCCGGATTGAAATGCGCGCCGGATATCGGTCCAAGGATCGTGATCAGCACCACCAGGATGGCACCGGTCGGCAGCGTATTGCCGAGAGGGTTTCTGCCATGATGCCGGAGCCGACGACGGTCGCGACCAGAAGCAACGTGCCGAGACATTCCGCCACAAGGCGCCGTGGCAGATCGAAATCGCGCATCACGCACGCGCCTTCTTCTTGCTGGTGGAAGGCTTGCACTGGGCGGCGGCGAGCGCCGGCGCGCAGATCTCCGGGTGGCCCGCGCAGCAATCCTTCATCAGGAAGGCGATGAGGTCACGCAAACCGGTGAAATCCGCCGAGTAGATGATCGAGCGCGCCTCGCGGCGCGGCACGATCATGCCGGCGTGCTCGAGGTCCTTCAGATGGAACGACACGTTGGATGGCGACACCTCGACCGCCTCCGCAATCGCCCCCGCGGCCATCCCCTCGGGACCCGCCTGGACCAGCAGCCGCACGATCCGCAGCCGCGTTTCCTGCGACAACGCGGCGAAGGCGGTTCGGGCTTGACGCTCCTCCATCTTTCGATAATCCTACAATTCAACAATCGTTGAAATGAGGATAACAGCCATGGACACGCTTGCCAATACCCGTTCGATCGTCGGCGCCCTGCTTCCGGTGGAAGAGCTGTCATCCGCGGCCCTCCTTTCCGGCCTTGAGGCGCACAAGGAGAAACCGCTGATCTTCAGCTACGACGGCCGGGACGTCCGCCCCAGCTACCACGTGACCGAAGTCAAGACCGGTTCGTTCAGGGCGCTCGATTGCGGCGCGAACCCGGAGAGCTGGAGCGAGACCTTCATTCAGCTCTGGGACATCGAGGAGGAAAACCGCGGTCACATGCCGGCCGGAAAATTTCTTGCGATCATCCGCAAGGTCGACGAGGCCGTCGGCTTCGACCCGCAAGCCCGGCTGACGTTCGAGGTGAGCGACGGTGTTCGGCCGATGCAGATCTATCGCGCCGAACGCATGGATGCCGGCGACGCGGCGATCCGCGTCTATCTCTCGGCGCGTCCGTCGAGCTGCAAGCCGCGCGACCGATGGCTCCAGGACCAGCAGTTCTGCTGCGCACCGAAAGCCAAACAGCCGTGCTGCGGGTGATGGATGCTTGAACGCCTGATATGGCCAGACGTGTCACGCGGATTGGCGCTCGCGGCAAGACTGCCCGGAAATTGCCGATCACTGAGTTGCCCGACAGGTCAAGCCTCCGAAGCAAAAATATTTCGCTTTATCCGAAGCGCAAATCAGTGTATGAATAACGCGTCTCACCCGATCGAGGGGCGCTGCGCATCGTCACGGGTGTTGCGGTGAGATGCGGTGGACGCGGCAAGCGCAACTGACGGGTGCGCATGATGCGGACGGCGAAATCGTGCAGGCCTGACGCCCTAGCGGCAGGTGTCCTCTCGCAAAGTGCGCAAGCGTTTGCGAGGGCGGCGACAAAAAAGCCCAGTCTCGCCGGGGAGAGCACGTATAAGCCGTAACCCATCGCGCAGGGAAAGCCGGGTTGTTTCCGGTTACACCTGTGGTCCTACCCCCGAGCTTTCTACCTTTTGCTCGGGGCCCATGGGTGCGATCGGCACCCGGCTTTCCCTGCGCCCTCTGTTCAAGAGAGGGCGGAACAAAAAGCAAGCTCGGGCAGATCATGTCGCGAGGACGCGGAAGCTTGATTCACAGCTCGCGCAACACGCTCGCTGTCGTCCCTGCGAAAGCAGGGACCCATAACCACAGATCGGCATTGTTGCGGGACGGTCGAACGAACGAGTCCCGTTCACAACACGGGCCGCGGAGTATGGGTCCCTGCTCCCGTGCGCAATTGCGCACTAGGCAGGGACGACACCGAGATTGCAGCGATGATAGAGCGCGCCCTACCCGCTCAAGCCGCCGTCGGCTCGCTCGACAGCGCGGCGAACACCGTCTCCGGCGAATGGGCGATCACGGCGAGCAGCGCGCGGGCGGGTCCACGCGGCGCGCGCTTGCCCTGCTCCCAGTTGCGGATGGTTTCCACCGGCACGCCGAGCTTGGCGGCGAATTCGAGCTGGGTGAGCTGGGCCCGGCGGCGCAGATCGCGTACGGCCGGCTGCGCTGCCGCAGGCTGCATCGCCGCCTGGTCGGGATGTGCGGGCACGAGCGGGATTTCCTGCCCGTCGCGCAATTCGACGATCCGTCCGTCCGCCTTGAGCCGCAACCGCTGCATGATGGCCCCCGTGATGGCCCCTTGGAGATAGCGGCATCATCGATGAAGCGCGTTAAGTTCGGATTAACGATAAGCGGCCCGGCGCGGCTCGCGCCCGGACCATGCGCCGCCCTGCCCGCGAGCGCGTTACTTGAGGCCGAACCACAGCGTGGCGATGCCGAGGAAGGAGAAGAAGCCGACCACGTCGGTGACGGTGGTGACGAAGGTGCCGGAGGCGACCGCGGGGTCAGCCCGCACCCGTTCCAGCACCATTGGGATCAGGATGCCGCCGAGCGCGCCGGCCACCAGATTGCAGATGATCGCAAGCCCGATCACGATGCCGAGGCCGGGGATCTTGAACCAGGCCACCGCGGCGACGCCGGTGATGACGGCAAAGGCGATGCCGTTGACGAGCCCGACCATGGTCTCGCGCAGCACCACCCGCATCGCGTTGTACGGGCCGAGCTCACGGGTGGCGAGCGCGCGCACCGCGACCGTCATGGTCTGGGTCGCGGCATTGCCGCCCTGGCTCGCCACGATCGGCGCCAGCACCGCAAGCGCCACCATCTTCTCGAGCTGGCCCTCGAACAGACCGAGCACCGACGAGGCCAGGAACGCGGTGGCGAGATTGACTAGGAGCCAGTTGAAGCGACCGCGGGCGATGGTCCACACCGTGTCGGACAGCTCTTCGTCGCTGGTGACGCCGCCGAGCGCCTTCAAGTCTTCGTCTGCCTCCTCCTCGATCACGTCGACGACGTCGTCGATGGTGATCACGCCGACCAGCCGGTCGATGGTGTCGACCACGGGAGCTGCGACCAGGTTGTACTTGCCGAACATCCGCGCGACCTCTTCCTGGTCCTCCAGCGCGGAGACCCGGCGGCGGTCCTCGTCGATCAGGTCCTTGATCGGAACCGGGCGGCGCGTGCGCAGCAGCACGTCGAGCGGCACCGCGCCCAGCAGGTGCTTGTCGGCATCGACCACATATATTTCGTAGAAGCGATCCGGCAGATCCGGCGTGTCGCGCATATAGTCGATCGCCTGCCCGACATTCCAATCCGGCGGCACCGCGATGAACTCGGTCTGCATCCGCCGGCCGGCGGAATTCTCCGGGTACAGCAGGCTCCGCTCGATGTCCTCGCGCTCGGCCGCCGGCAGCTTTTCCAGGATCTCTTCCTGGTCCTCCTCGTCGAGGCTCTCCAGGAGCTCGACGGCGTCGTCGGATTCGAGCTCGCGGACGCCCTCGGCAACCGTCTCCGGCTCGAGTTCCTCGAGGATCTCCTCGCGGACCGTCTCGTCGACCTCGTTGAGCGCCGAGAAGTCGAAATCGGTGCCGGTGATCTCGACCAGGGTGACGCGGTCGACCGGCTCCAGCGCCACGATCAGGTCGCCGAGATCGGCCTCGTGCAGTTCCGCCACCACCTCGCACAGCAACGGCCGGTCGGCGGCGTGGATGGCCCGGGTGATCGCCGCGACGAATTCGCCGCGGAGCTCGCCCTCCTCGTCCCGCATCGGCATCCGGGCCAGCGGATCGGCCTCGGCGGGTTCGGCAACGTCGAAATTCTCGGCCATGCCGTGTTTCGCCGGTTTGACAGGAGGGGAAAAACTGGTTGGATGAGTGCGGAACGGATTACCTAATCGGTGGGGCCCAGTGCAATGAGAAAGATGTCGAGCGCACCGCGACCGCTCCGGAAGGCTTTCGCGGCGCTGGTCGCGCTCGCGCCTGTTGCACTGTTCGGCTCGGCGCACGCCGCCGAATGCCAGCGCAAGGACGCGCTCGGCACCTCACGTGTACTCGAGGTCGACCCCGCGACCTATCCGCGCGTCGGGCTGAAGAGCTTTCCGCAGACCCTGCCGCTCAGGGATGGCGAGGTCGTGCTGACCTTCGACGACGGACCGACGCCGGGGGTCACCGACAAGGTGCTGACGGCGCTGGCGGCCGAATGCGTGCAGGCAACCTTCTTCATGGTCGGCCGCAACGCGGCCGATCATCCCGATATGGTCCGCAAGATCGCGCGCCTCGGCCACAGCATCGGCTATCACAGCTGGGACCATCCGCATCTCAACAAGCTCCCGCTGGATCAGGCCGAGGCGAACATCAACCGGGGGATCGAAGCGGTCCAGAAGGCCCTGCGCGGCACCGCAAGCACGGTCCCGAGCACGCCATTCTTCCGGTTCCCCTATTTCGAATCGACACCCGCCCTGCTGGACCATCTGGAAAAGCGCGGTATCGCGGTGTTCGGAGCCGATTTCTGGGCCAGCGATTGGAACAAGATGACCCCCGAGGAGGAACTCAAGCTGCTCACCGGGCGGCTCGAAGGCCACCGCAAGGGAATTATACTGCTGCATGACCCGCAAATGCGGACAGCCGAGATGCTGCCCGCCTTCTTGAGGTACCTGCAGGAGCATAAATACCACGTCGTCCACATCGTCCCGGCGGCGCTGAAAACCGTGTCCGACCGGACACATTGAACCCGGGACGCTAGGTGGATTACAGACCGTTAAGGCGGCATTCATGGCGCCGCACCTAAGGATTCGTCAGTGCGTTTGGAATGCGGCCGAGATTCGATGATTGCAAACGTCCTGGTGATGATCCGGAAGCGGTCGCGGACCGTGGTCCGCGCAGCGCTGCTGGGCTGCGGCTTGATGACGCCGTACGCGGCCCTCGCCGCAGACTGCCCTAACCCCAACGCACTCGGCACCTCGCGGACCCTCGTCGTCGATCCCAAGGAGCATCCCCGGATCGGCACCATGCAGTACCCGGAGACCTTGCCGCTCGCCGATCACGAAGTGGTACTGACCTTCGACGACGGGCCGCTACCTAAATATAGCAACCAGGTGCTGGCCATTCTCGCCAGCCAATGCGTCAAGGCGACCTTCTTCACCATCGGCTCCCAGGCCCGGTTCAATCCGGAGGGCGTGCGCAAGCTGATCGCGGCCGGACATACCGTCGGCACGCACAGCCAGAACCATCCGCTGACGATGAACAAGATGTCGCTCGAGAAGGTGCGGCAGGAGGTCGACGACGGCATTGCCTCGACGCTCGCAGCCCTCAATGGCGACAAGAGCAAGCTCGCGCCGTTCTTCCGGATTCCCGGCCTGATGCGCGCCGAGATCCCGGAGGCCTATCTGGCGTCCCAGGGCATCCAGGTCTGGAGCGCCGACTTCCCCGCGGACGACTGGCGCCACATCTCGCCGCAGCGGGTCTATGACCTCGCGATCCAGCGGATCGAAGCCAAGCGCAAGGGCATCTTGCTGCTGCACGACATCCAGCCGCGCACCGTTGCGGCGCTGCCGCGCATCCTCAACACGCTGAAGGAGCGCGGCTACCGGATCGTTCATGTCGTGCCCGCAACGCCCGATCGCCCGGCGACGCCGACCCAGCCGCAGCAATGGTACCTGCATCCGCCGACCGAGACGGTGGCGACCACGCGCTGGCCCAGGATTCCGAACTTCGTCTTCACCGCGACGCGGACGCTGCCTGCCCCGGTGCTTGCCGACATGGATTGGCGCGATGCCGACATCCTCGACCACGCACAGCGCACCCGGGTCGCGATGCCCGTCCGCACGCTGTGGCCGCAGCCCCAGCTTGCGCGGTTCGCATCCGTCCCGACATTGCCGGTCCCGGCGCCCGACGTGTTCCGCGTTCCCGAAGCGCTCGACCTGACCCTGCTCGCAGCCCGATCGGCGGCCAATCGCCGCCTCGTGCAGCGTGCGACAATTGGCGTTGGCGTATCGCGCGCGCAGGCGTTCTCCGCGCGCCAGGCCAGGCATCCGAAGCAGGCTGCGCATCAGGCGCCCGGCCCGGCGCACGGCCGAGGCCACGGCGCGCCCTTGCATGTCGTGCCGCCGGCTGCCGACAACGCGTCAGTCCACGTCGCCAATAATGTGAAGAAGCGCACGCCGCGCGCCGAGGCGGCGGCGGCCGGCAAGCGCGTGCCTGATTGACGTGATCTAGCTGGCCACGATCTTGGCGACGCAGAGCAGGATCACCAGCGCCAGGAACAAGATATCGATATAGGATTTGATCTCGCCGGCATGCCTGAGCACGGTGACATCGGCGACGATCTGCCTGCGCGAGGCGACAGCATTTGGCCCCTCGCCGGCCGCCGCGGCGAGCCGTCGCGTCTCGCCCTCCAGGCGCTCGATGCGCTGGAAGAAATAGAACGAGCGCAGGCCGGAAAAGGCGTGCATCGCCGCATAGACCAGGACCAGAATTGCGACCGTCGCGCGCTGCTCGTACTTCTCCAGAAGGTTCAGCGTGAAATAGACCAGCCCCAGGAACACGAAGTTGGAGACCACACGGTAGACGTAGCTCGCAAAGATCATCAGGCGCTCCGGTAAGGCAAGCTTGCAGCCGCGCGATTGGGGGAAAGCGGTCGGCTTCGGTCGGCAACACCAAACCGGTAAGGCCATGCATCCGCGAATCTACCTGACCGGTGTTACATGACCGCATCGACC
The DNA here is from genome assembly GCF_032654765.1 of Bradyrhizobium sp. 33ap4. Lineage (NCBI taxonomy): Bacteria > Pseudomonadati > Pseudomonadota > Alphaproteobacteria > Hyphomicrobiales > Nitrobacteraceae > Bradyrhizobium > Bradyrhizobium sp. 33ap4. The sequence goes on from NZ_JAUMTJ010000006.1 coordinate 203,216, forward strand.
TGCACCTCCACGTCACCCGCCTGCACTCGTCGGACCTGCCCCCGGAGGCACGGGCCGGCATAGCCGGCGAGCGGCCATGCTCCGAAAAGTCCAGCGATTTCAAGGATCAGCTGAGGTGTGGTGCGCTCGGAGGGACTCGAACCCCCACGGTGTTACCCACTGCCACCTCAAGGCAGCGCGTCTACCAATTCCGCCACGAGCGCTTGGGATACCGGATGGAACCCCGAAGGCACCGCCGGATCGACGGGGCCATGTAACAAATCACGGATGCAGGGACAAGGCGATTAATGCGGGAATTAACTGCGAACCCCGGGAGATTTCGGCAGCATTTGCTTGACCTCGACCGCAATCCGGTTGCGGTCGACTAGGACCACCCCGCTGGCCACCGGCAGGTTGTTGGCGAGGATCTTGACCTCGTCGGCCTCGGTGGCATCCAGTTCGATGATGGCACCGCGGGATAGCCGCATGACCTGGTGAATCGGCATCGTGGTGGTGCCGAGGACCACCATGAGATCAACGCTGACTTTATCGAGGGTGGGCACTTCTGAACCGCCGAACGGGAACTAGATTGTGGGTTCACCTGACCACGTTAGGGTTAGCTAATGGTTAACGACCGCCAGAGCCTCGATTTGACGACCTTTGCGCGCCCTTCGGGCGGCGAAGCGGTCGAATGGCGGATTTCCGACCGCGCGGTGCCCTACCTCGATTCGCTCGCCGCAATGGACGAGCGGGTAGTGAACATCGCGACGGGCGCGGCCCCCGAACTGGTATGGCTGCTGGAGCACCCGCCGCTCTATACCTCCGGCACCAGCGGCAAGGCCGACGATTTGCTCGCGCCGCGCTTTCCGACCTTCCAGAGCGGCCGCGGCGGCCAGGTCACCTATCACGGCCCGGGCCAGCGCGTCGCCTATGTGATGCTCGACCTCAAGCGGCGCCGGCCCGATGTGCGCGCCTATGTCGCTTCGCTGGAGGAATGGATCATCCGCACGCTGGCCGCCTTCAACGTCCGCGGCGAGCGCCGCGAGGACCGCGTCGGGGTCTGGGTGCGGCGCCCGGACAAGGGACCGGGCCATGAGGACAAGATCGCCGCGATCGGCGTGCGGCTGCGCCGCTGGGTCTCCTTCCACGGCATCGCGATCAATGTCGAGCCTGATCTTGCGCACTTCCAGGCCATCGTGCCCTGCGGCGTGGTCGATCCGCGCTATGGCGTCACCTCGCTGCTCGATCTCGGACTGCCGGTCACGATGGCCGATGTCGACATCGCGCTCCGGCAGGCATTTGCCGAGGTGTTCGGCGACACCGCAGCGCGCCTGCCGGAAGCGACGTCATAGGCTTCACGCCGCCTTCTGCGGCGCGACCTCGAGCTTCCCGGCGATGTAGCGGCGCTCCTGGGTAAGGCCGCCGAAGCCGTAGGCGTCGCCCTTCACCTCATCGACATGGGCGTAGCTCTCGGTATGCAGCGGCCCGAGCAATTCGCCCATCCGCTTGAACAGCGCCGCGAGATAGGCCGCCTTCTCGTCCTTGGTGTTGGTGCCCTCGGTGACGTGGATGTCGAGCCAGTAGCTCGCAAGCCCCTGCTCGGCGAGCGACTTGCCGCCTGCGAACCAGTCGCCGGCATCAGCCGACCTCACGATAACAGCGGTGACCTTCGGATCCTTGTGCAGAATCCGTGCGGTCAGGTCCGACACGGCGGCGGCGATGTCGGACTTCAGCGACGGCCTCTCGCGCGAGGTCGCGTAGGTGACGGTGATGAGCGGCATGATCGGTCTCCTTGAATCCGGTTGGCGCGGGTCAATTGCGCCTCCTCTAGCTAAACCTTCGCGCATCATCTTGGTATCTTATCTAGATTAATAACAATGATAACAATCTTTGATCATGACCGCCACGCTCGATATCGACACCGTGCAGGCCTTCCTCCTCGTCGCCGAGCTGCAAGGCTTCACCCGCGCCGCCGAGGCGCTTGGCACCACGCAGGCGGCGATCAGCATGAAGTTGCAGCGGCTCGAAACGGTGCTGGGCAAGCGGCTGGTCGAGCGCTCGCCGCGCGCGGTGCGGCTGACCGCCGACGGCGCGGCCTTCCTGCAGCACGCCCGCGCGCTGATCGAGGTGCATGATCGCGCGCTGGCCGGCGAGAAACCGGCGCGGCAGCAACTCACGCTCGGGATCAGCGATCACGCCGCGGGCCCGGAGCTGGTACCGCTGCTGGAGCGGCTGCACGCGATGGCCTCCCAGCTTGCCCTCTCCGTGACCATCGGCTTCTCGCGCGAAATGCTCGACGCTTATGATGGCGGCGAGCTCGACGCCGTGATCGTGCGCCAGGAAGGCAGCCGGCGCGGCGGCGAGAAGCTGACCGAGGACGAATTCGGCTGGTTCGCCGCCAAACGCTTCGTCTGGCCGCGCGGCGATGCGCTGCCGCTCGCGACCCTGGCGCCGCCCTGCGGCGTGCGCGCCCTCGCCGTGCGCGCGCTTGACAAGGCCGGCATCGCCTGGACCGAAAGCTTCGTCGGCGGCGGCGTCACCGCGGTGGTGGCGGCCGCGCTTGCAGGGCTTGCCGTCGCGCCCCTCGTCCGCCGCATCGCGCCGCCGGGCCTGGTCGATATCGGCCCTGCCCACAAGCTGCCGCGGCTCGGCACGTCGAAGGTGATGCTGCATTCGAAAGTCAGCGATCCCGCCAAGCTCGCGGCACTCAGGACGCTGGCCGCGACGTTTCGGAGCGTGGCGTCTGCGGCATAGGTTGAACATCGTAGCGGTTCACATCGAGTCTTCGCCTGCCGCCAGTTCGCACATGACGAACCAGTAGGTCAGGCCGGCGACAAACCCGGCCACGACGAACAGGCAAACCAGTCCGGATGTCCAGACAGCCGGGGATCGTAGAAGGACAGTGATGCTCAACGCACCGATCGCCGCGCCTGCGCAGGCGAAAAATCCCGCGGCTCGGATATGGAACTCCTCGGTGAACCAGACGACGATCGCCGTGGGAATTGCTGTGAGCAGACAAGTGATGACGAAGATCGCGGCCGACGGAAGCAGCATCACGACGATGCCGTAGAGCAGCCGCGCGACATCGCCGTGCGACGTCATCATCACAATGGTCTGACCGACGGCGGAAATCACCGCAGTCGCCGCGCCACAGCCCGCAAGCCAACCTCCGAATGCACGGGAACAGGTGCTGCACATCGAGGCCTCCTCACAGGATCGCATCGAACGCGCTGCGCAAGGTTTCGTGTCGGAACACAAAGCCGTTGCTCAGCGCCTTGTTCGGCAGCACGCGCTGGCCGCCGAGCAAGAGCTCGTCGGCGAAATCGCCGCCAACGGCGCGGAGCAGCGCCGCCGGCACGCGGAAGATCGCCGGCCGGTGCAGACGGCGTCCGAGCTCCTCGGTGAATTTCATGTTGGTCACCGGGATCGGCGCGGTCGCGTTGACAGGACCGGACAGTTCAGGTCTCGCAATCACATGCGCGATCAGGCGCACGAGGTCGTCGCGTTCGATCCACGACATCCACTGCTTGCCCGAGCCGAGCGGGCCGCCGAGGCCGAACTCGAACGGCGTCAGCATCCGCGTGATGAAGCCGCCATCGATGCCGACCACGAGACCGATGCGCAAATATGCCACGCGCACGCCGTGATCCGCGGCCGGCTTCGCCGCATTCTCCCAGGCCTCGCACAATTCGTGACTGAAGCAGGCGTGGGATTTCGCCGACTCCGTCAGCACCTGGTCCTGCCAGAGCCCGTACCAGCCGATCGCGGAGCCGCTCACGAGTACCGACGGCTTGCGTTCGAGGCGCGCGATCAGCTTGATCACGTCAGACGTCATGTCGATACGTGAGGCGATGATCTTGCGGCGCTTGGCCTCGGTCCAGAGGCCGTTGCCGATCGGCTCGCCCGCGAGATTGACGATGGCGTCGATCCCGTAGTCGGCGGGCAATTGGTCGAGGCTCGTGACCAGCGTCACCGGCGGCGGCAGCATGTCGGCCTTTGCCGGATTTCGGATCAACGCAATCACCTGATGGCCGGATGCGGTGAGGCTCGCGACCAGGCGGCTGCCGATGAAGCCGGTAGCGCCGGTGACCAGCACGGTCTGCCGCGCCGGCAATTTCTCGACCAGCGTCGCGGCCGGCACGCTGGCCAACCGTCCGAGGCGCCTCGTCGCGGCAAAGTCGCGCGCGCCGAACAGCGCGACGCCGAAGGCCGCAGCCGTCGCGAACAGACTTAACGGACCCGCATAGGCCGGCGCGACGGCGGTCGGCAGCATCGCCCAGCCGATCAGGACCGGCACCAGCAGCACGAGGATGGCGCCGTAATTGATCGCCAGCAGCGTGTGATTGATCCGCTCGCTCGGCGGCAGCTTTCGGCTCAGATCCTCCTCGACGAAATCCATCAAGGTGATGACGACCTCGACGACGAGGACGGCCATGATCGCGATCGCAAGGATGCCGTGCACTTGCAGCCAGCCGAGCACGAGGAACAGCAGCGCATAGAGCATGTTGCGCACGCTGTGCAGCTGCAGCTCGTGGCGCTGCGAGGGACGCCAGGCCAGCCGCTCGGTGAATTCGTGGTGATAGAACGTATCGAATGCGCCCATCGCAATCTGGATGGCGACAAGTGTCCAAAGCAGCGGCGTCATGGCGTGGCCTCCCTGAACACAGCGGACTGACGGATCAGCCTGCCGAAACGCGGGTGGATGATCTCCAGCGTGAAGCGGAAGTCACCGCAGCCGAGATCGGAATGGGTCACGGTGAGATCGCCCGGCGTGAGCCATTCGGGCAGCGGCAGGCGAAACGGGCCGAGTTGCAGCGAATAGCCGACGCTGCGAAACACCAGCGCCTCGTGCTCGACCGCGATCCGCAGCGCCATGCTGACGCCGAAGCCGACATATTCCTCGAGCCCGGTCGAACCGGCAAAGCGCTTGGCGGAATGAATCACCTGCGGGAAGCCGTCGCGGCGCGCGCAGATGCGGGTCCAGACCTGGCCGCCGCTTGCCGCGTCCTCGGTGACGGTGACGATCATCGGCACGCGCGTTTCGGTGCCGGTCGGGAACGGTCCGCCGATCAGCCGCGCGGCCTGCGCCAGCCACCAGCCGATGCGGCTGCACGCGGCTTCCTCGACCTCGCCGACATAGACGACGGTGTTGCCGTCCTCGAACCGTTTCGAGAAACGCCGCCAGATCGCAACCGGCAGGCGGCCCCAATCCTCGTCCGACAGCAATGCGCGGAAGCGGTGGTCGTCGAGCAGCTTTATATCGGAAGCCGGCGCTGTCTTTAAGGCGGATATCCTTGCTGACGCCATCGCACGCTCCCGTTACGCCGCCGCCTTTATTTGGCCCTGCCCGTGGGCAGGAAACTCACGATCTTCTCGCCGAGCTTGATCAACGCGACCAGGCGCGGCCGCGGCACGTTCAGCATCTGCGTGTACCAACGGTCGACCAGCTCGGTGAATGTCAGCATCTCCTTCAGCCGCTTGCTGGCGAGCGGGCTGATCGCGGGATCGTCGGCCGCGTCGGAGACGCAGGCGCGCAGCGCTACAAGCGCGGGATCGATCTCGCGCTCCTTGCGCCCCGCCGCGATCCTGGCCGCGACCTCCCAGATGTCGGTCTCGGCCTCGAAGTGGTCGCGGCGGTCGCCAAGGATCGGCACCCGCCGGATCAATCCCCAGGACAACAGCTCCTTGATCGAGTTGGAAACGTTGGAGCGCGCCATGCCGAGGGTGTCGGCGATGTCTTCCGCCGTCATCGGCGCTTCGGCAAGGTAGAGCAACCCGTGGATCTGGCTGACCGAACGGTTGACGCCCCATTCGTCGCCCATGTCGCCCCAATGCAGGATGAAGCGCTCGACGACGGCGGGAAGTTTTTTCTTGGCGGTTATTTCTGTCATGACAGAAATATCAGACGGTTCGGAGCAGAAGTCAAGGCTGGCCGTGCTGTCCACGACGGCGCACGAGACATGGCAGGTCTCCTGACCTATCCGGCGCCTCGGCGAATGCCGTGCATCGGAGGTGAGGAGTTTTCCTTTGTGGCCCCCGAGCTCTTCGTCCAAGCTGATCCGCGTGGATGATGGGCCGTGCGCCGGGTTGCCCGGCGTCGCGGCCGCAAGGGAGATTGCGCATGCCAGCGTCCGACAAGGAGTTCGTTGGATCCATTCCAGAGCTTTACGACCGGCTCCTCGTGCCGATGATTTTCGAACCCTACGCACGCGATCTGGCGCAACGCGCCAAGGCTCTTGGCCCGCGCGACCTGCTTGAGACGGCAGCCGGCACCGGCGCCGTCACCCGCGCGCTGTCGTCCGCGCTCGGCAGCGACACCAGGATCGTGGCGACCGACCTGAATGAGCCGATGCTCGAACGAGCGAAGTCACAGATGCCGAGCGGGACCGCAATCACCTGGCGGCAGGCCGATGCACTGAACCTGCCGTTCGACAATGCGAGCTTCGACGTCGTCGCCTGCCAATTCGGCGCGATGTTCTTCCCCGATAAGCCCAAGGGTTATTCGGAGGCGCGCCGCGTGCTGAAGCCGGGCGGCCGTTTCCTGTTCAGCATGTGGGGTCGCATCGAAGACAACGAGTTTGCTGACGTGGTGACCCGGGCATTGGCGGAGGTCTTTCCGGCCGATCCGCCGCGCTTCCTGGCGCGCACGCCTTATGGCCACTGCGCGGCCGACCCGATCCGGGCCGATCTTGCAGTCGCGGGCTTCGGCAAGATCGAAATCGACGACGTTCGGCTGCAAAGCCGGGCCAATGCGCCTCATGATCCTGCGATCGGCTTTTGCCAGGGATCACCGTTGCGCGGCGAGATCGAGGCGCGCGGCGGTATCGGCCTTGATGCGGCGACCGAGCACGCCGCATCGGCCGTTGCGCGCCGCTTCGGCAGCGGCGCGATCGAAGGCCGGATTCAGGCGCTGGTGATCTCAGCGGCCGCGTAACGACGCGCTTCAGATCGTGGGCAGGACCGAGAACCGCTCCCCTGCCCGGCGCTGGTTCAAAAGATCGGAATTGCCAGATGCGGCGTGCACGGCAGCGACGCGCGCCGAGAACGGACCGCGGCCACATGCCGTGATCATTTCAGTGACGACGTCGTCGGGACCGGCGAATACCGCCTCGACGCTGCCGTCGCGGCGGTTGCGGACCCAGCCTTCGAGGCCGCGTGCGTTTGCCTGCTCGTCGACCCAGCCGCGATAGCCGACACCCTGGACGCGGCCGCTGATGGTGACGTGGCGGATCACGCCGCTCATTTCTTCAGACCGAGGAACTCGCCGCTGCGCGCCTTGGTCTCCGCCTCGCGCATGACGCGGCCGGTCAGTTCGGACGAGGCGATACCCTTGAGGTTCTTCGGCGAGGTGCCTTCGCGCAGCGCCTTCAGCGTCTCGTAGACGGCCTGGGTTGCGGCCGCGAATGGCGCGTGGCCTTGCAGCGCGATCCTGACGCGCCGGCTTGCCAGATAGTCGAGCGCGGTCATCTCCTCCGGCGCGCCGCCGAGCACGATCGGCAGCGTCGTCGCGGCCGAGAGCGCCTCCAACTCGCCACGCGATTTGATGCCGGTGAAGAACAAGCCATCGACGCCGACCGCCTCATAGGCCCTGGCGCGTGCGATCGCATCGTCGAGACCAGTGATCGAAACGGCACCGGTCCGGCCCAGGATGACGAGCGACGGATCGCTGCGGCCGTCAAGCGCCGCCTTCATCTTGCCGACGCCTTCCTCCAGCGAGATCAGCTGGGTCTTGGCCTGGCCGAACACCTGCGGCAGCAGCGTGTCCTCGATGGTGAGGCCGGCCGCGCCGGCGGCCTCCACCTCCTGAACCGTGCGGCGGACATTGAGCGCGTTGCCGTAACCGTGGTCGGCATCGACCAGCACCGGCAGCGTCGACGCACGCGACATGCGGCGTATCTGCTCGGCGAATTCGGTCAGCGTGATCAGCGCAATATCGGGATCGCCGAGCACGGCGAGCGACGCCACCGAGCCGCCGAACATGCCGAGCTCGAAGCCGAGATCCTCCGCAATCCGGATCGAGGTCGCGTCATAGACCGAGCCCGGGCGGATGCAGATCGATCCGGTGAGTATCGATCGCAGGGCTTCGCGGCGTTTGCGGAAGGCCATGATGTGTCTCCATCCACGTCATTGCGAGGAGCAAAGCGACGAAGCAATCCATCTCTCATCATATGAGGCTAGATGGATTGCTTCGCTGGCGCTCGCAATGACGGTGCTAAGCGAACTCCAGGATCAGCGCGTCGACCGCGAGCGTGGCGCCGGCGGCGGCGTGGATCTTCTTGACCGTGCCGTCACGCTCGGCGCGCAGCACGTTCTGCATCTTCATGGCTTCGACCACCGCCAGGGTCTCGCCGGCCTTGATCTCCTGCCCCTCGGTCACCGCGATCGACACCACGAGACCAGGCATCGGGCACAGCAACTTCTTGCCGGTGTCGGCGGCCGAGACCACCGGCATCAACCGCGCCGAGGTCGCCTCGGTCTCGGTGAAAACATAGACCGGGATCTCAAAACCCTGATGCGCGAGGCGGAAGCCGTTGTTGATCGCCCGCACCTGCACGGCGACGAAGTTGCCGTCGATGGTGCCCTGCCAAACCGGATCGCCCGGCACCCAGCCCGACACCAGATTGTGCGGATTGCCAGGGAGCCCGTC